>CANQWH010000100.1 GCA_947627495.1 uncultured Clostridia bacterium | reverse complement strand
TATTAGTCAGAATAAAATTAGGAAGTCCTGTAATTTTTAAACAGGAAAGACCAGGAAAAAATGAAAAAATATTTACATTATATAAATTTAGAACAATGACAGATGAGAGAGATGAAGAATGTAACTTATTACCAGATGAACAAAGACTTACAAAGTTTGGAAAGATTTTAAGAAGTACATCATTAGACGAGTTACCTGAATTAATAAATATACTAAAAGGAGATATGGCAATAGTAGGACCAAGACCATTACTTGTTAGATATTTACCATGTTATACAGAAGAAGAAAAACATAGACATGATGTAAGACCAGGACTTACAGGATTGGCACAAGTTAATGGAAGAAATGCAATTAGTTGGGAAGAAAGATTTAAAATTGATTTGAAATATGTGAACAATATTAGTTTTAAAGAAGATATTAAAATTATATTAGAAACAATAAAGAAGGTAACAAAAAAGGAAGATATTTTAGTAGGGAAAGAACAAATAGAAGATTTTGACAAAGAAAGGGTAATGAAATGAAAAAGATTGGATATTTGGGATTTAATGAAAATATGATATTGAAATTAATAGAAAATGAGAATTATAATTTGCATTTTGTAATAACACAGCAAAATAGATTATCCAATACAATGATAAAACTTTTAAAAGTTATGAAAATACCTTGCTATATTGTAAATAATAAAAACGATTTAATGCAATATGAAAATATGTATGAAAAAGTAGATTACATATTAGCTTATTGCTTTGGAATTATTATACCAGACAGTATAGTAAATAAATATAAATGTTTTAACATTCATCCTGGAGATTTGAGAACTAATAGAGGAGCATATCCGTTAGTACGAAATATATTAAATAAAGATAAAGAAGCAACTTTAACATTACATAGAATAGGAAAAGAGATTGATACAGGTGTTGTAATAGGAGAATATAGAGTACCAATAACAGATGAAGATGATAATTTAACATTAATGGATAAATTAAATGAGGGAATTAGTTATCTATTAGATAAATTGCAAAAATATGATGAAAATAAAGAATATTTAGTAATAGAAAAGGGAAAATATTTTAAAAAAGTAGGAAAAGAGGATATTTCAATAAAAGAAGAAGATAAATATGAAGATATTGATCGAAAAATAAGAGCTCAAAAATCATATGGTGGGGCATTAGCAGAATATAAAGGATATATAGTAAGAATATCTGAAATTATAAAGTCAGAATAAACACATAAAAAGTAAAAGATGAAGGAGATAAAAGGAGAAAAATTGTGGAATTTAATGTAATAAACTTTTCTAATAAAGATAGCTGGAAAGAGATAATAAAAGAAAAAGAAATATATTATCAATGGGAATATATAGATGCATTTTACAAAAATGGAGATGGAGAACCATTTTTAGTTTATGCAAAACATAAAGACAATTATGTTTTTAACGTGTGTCTAAAGAGAGATATTTCATCAGAAAAACAATTTAAACAAATCTTAACAGAAAATACATATTTTGATATATCAACACCTTATGGTTATGGTGGAGTTGATATTATTGGAAATAAAGATGATGAATTATTAAAATATTATTTTAATGAATTTTACAGATATTGTAAAGTAAATAATATAATTTCTGAATTTGTGAGACTAAATCCACTAACTGATAATTATGAGTTATACAGAGATACAGATTACGAAATTATAAATATTGCAAAAACCATATATATAAAACTTGAAAGTGAAGAACAAATTTGGAATGATATGGAAAGTAAATGTAGAAATAAAATAAGAAAAGCTGAGAAAAATGGATTGATAGTAAAAACAGGATATGATGAAAAGATGTTTAAAGAATTTGTAAAGCTATATATTGAAACTATGAAAAGGGATAACGCAGAAGAATATTATTTCTTTAAACCTGATTTCTTTGAAAGTATATATAATAACTTAAAGGATTATGCAACAATTTATACAACGTATTTAGATGATAAACCAATTAATTCAATATTAGTAATATTTTGTGGAAACAATGTTCATTATCATTTGAGTGGGACAGATTCTGCTTATATGAATTTGGGAGCAAATAATTTAACACTATATAAAATTGCAGTAGATATGCAAAAGAAAGAATATAAAAAATTTCATTTAGGTGGTGGTTATGGAGGAGATCAAAGTCCATTATTAACATTTAAAAAAGCATTTAACAAAAATGGATTATTGGATTTTTATATAGGGAAAAAAATATTTGATGAAGGAACATATAAAAAATTAGTGGAATTAAGAACAAAAGAAAAAGAGTTTAGTGAGAACTCAAGTTTTTTCCCATTATACAGAGCATAGCGGAGGAAAATATGAAGAAAGTTTTATTTGTTGCAACAATTACAAAACATATATTAGATTTTCATACGCAATATTTAAAATGGTTTAAAGAGCAAGGTTATCAGGTACATGTAGCTAGTAATGGAGATGAACCAATTGCATATTGTGATAAACACTTTAATTTACCTTTTGAGAGATTCCC
>CANQWH010000099.1 GCA_947627495.1 uncultured Clostridia bacterium | reverse complement strand
GCAGAATTATATAACAAAGAAGAATATTCAACAACTGACTTTACTAAAACAACAGGAAAATATTTCAAAGAAGCATACAATACAGTTAAAAAAGCAGTATTAGATTATGCAGTAGAGTCATTAGAGACTTTATACAATGCAGAAGCTGATAAAGCTCATGATAATAAAGTATTATCAAAAGGTAACTATCTAGATGCTAAAAAAGATACAAACACATTAGCAAAATTAGATGAAGAAGGAAATATCTCTGATACAGACTTAGAAGATATGACAATGGCTAACTTAAAATCTTTCTTCACAACACAATTAGTTAGAGATTCAGGAATCAAAACATTAAGAGCAAATTATGCTAAAAAGCTAGATATGACTGGCGCAGATGCAAAATGCGATGCAGATGTAAAGAAATATGCTGAGACAGCTATAAAGAATGCTGCAGAACTTAAAACAGCTGGTCTATTAGAAAGCAATGTAGCAAAATATATTGATGTTTCTTGGGTAAAAGATGCTGTTCAAGATGGTTTAGATGATATTGAAACAGCTATGAATGCTCCACAATTAGAAACAATAATTGAAAGCACAAAGACAAATGCATTAGCAGGATTAGTAAGATTTGTTACTAAATTAAGAAATGACTTAAGTGGATTAAATGGAACAAACAAAGTTCTAGAAGAACCAGCAATCACAGCAATAAATAAAGTATTAGCTAGCAAAGATTTAACAGGAACAGATTTAGTTACTGGATGCGAAGCTATGATAACATCATTAAGTCTTAATTAATTAAATTAAAACTTATAAAATAAGATTAAAAAATACCTCAGATCAAATCTGAGGTATTTTTTAATTTATATTTATGCACCTTTTGCAATTAAATTGTCTAATACATCTTTAAATTGATCAAGTAAATCACTTGCTTTTGCTTTATCATTATTTAATGAGCTTACTAATGTGTTATAATTAGCATTATTTGCAGTTCTTAGATATAATTCACTAACATTCTCTAAATTTGTTAGTGTTGTTAATGTGTTTCTAATAAATGTTCTTAATCCGTTTAATACATTAGTTTCAGTTTCATTAAATATTTCATCAAATTCAGCAGTACTTGTTGCCTCGTTTACTAATGTGTCTGCATTAGATACTACATTTGCAATATATGAAACTTGTGAATATTTTGTTATTGAAGCTTGATCGCTCAATAGCTTTTTCAAATTTGTTGCATTAGTACTTGCTGTTCCTGTGCTATTAGCAAAAACACTTTTTTCATAAACTGTTTCAGCTCCAACTATATCTGCAACAGCTGTTTTATAATTTCCTCTCATTGTAGATAATTTTACAAGGTTAGAATCTGAATCCAATTTTGCAACTTCAGTCATGATAGCTGATACTAAAGGACATTTTTTCTCAGTTTCTGTATCTTCTAAAGCTAATTTTATTCCATTATATACGCTTGATTTTAATAATTTATCATCATCACTTGTTGCTTTTGTCTTATATACTTCTTCTGCTAAATCTAATACATATTCTTTTAATACATATCTAACAGATTCGCATGCTTCATCTTTTAATTTGTTAGTAAAATCATCTGCTAGATATTGTTCCTTATTAGCTGCTTCTGCTTTTGCATCTGCTATAGCTTGTTTTATTGCTGGAACATCAATATATTTTCCTAATTCTTCTTTATTTCTTATATTTACATCTAAGCATTTTGCCCAATCATCTATTGATGTATTTAAAGCTGTAAGCTTTTCATTTATTTGTCTATCAGTTAAAACTTCATCAATTTTATCTTCAGCAGCATTTAAAGCTTTTGTTATTTTTGCAATATCATTTGCAGTAGTAACATCGTTAAGAGCTGCTAATCCAGCATCAATTTCTTTTTGTAATAATGTAGCATTCTTTTTGTAATCATTTGCATTTGCATATGTCATTAAGTCTGCTATAGCTTCTTGTCTTGCATCAAAAATATCTGCTTTAGCTGCTGGTAAAATTAAAACTTCAATAGCTTCAATTCTTTTACTTTGTCCTTGTGTTCCTACAAAGTTGCTTGTTTCATCTTGAGAATTATCAACTGTTAGCCAGTCTTGCCATCCAATACCTTGAACATGTGCACGATATTTTATTTCATATCCTTCTAGTCCTGTTACAGAAAGTTTAAGAGCTTCTAATCTCTTTGATTGTCCTTCTGTTCCAACTAATTGGTTAGCTTTATTTAATACATTCCATCCTGTCCATCCGTCACCTTGAATATGTGCATCATATTTTAATACAACACCGTCTGGAGCTGTGAATGTAACTTTTAAAGCTTCAAGTCTTTGTGACTTTCCTTCTGAACCAGCAAATGATCTAGAAATTTGGCTTTCTTCCTCACCTGCTCTTGAGTTTGACATCCATCCAACATTTTGAACATGTGCACTATATGTTAATGTTGGGAAAGTTTTATCTACTGCTGCATTTGCAACAGTTGTTGGTAAAAATGCAACAGCCATAATTAAAACTGCTAGCACTATTAAACTGCTTTTTAAAAAATTCTTTTTGACCATTTTTTTATCTCCTCCCTTTTTACTTG
>CANQWH010000098.1 GCA_947627495.1 uncultured Clostridia bacterium | reverse complement strand
GTTTCTGTTCCTTCGGCTACTAATGTACTTGTATTTGTTATTACTGGAACTCTTGTCTTTGATTCTTCTATGTTCGTTCCATTTATTTTTGTTATGTATTTTCTTAATGATAAGTCAAATACTTTTGGCTTATCTGGTATTGGCTCTATTTTTACCTTCTCAAAGTCATCATCATCTTGTTCTCCTTTAAAATAACTATTTGAGTCTGATAACGTTAAACCTTCATTACTTGTATTTCCTGTATATCCCATATCATTATCAAATGTTTTTAATTGGTCTGCTGTATGATTTGCTGGTGCATTTGATGGCTCTGAATCTCTGTCTTTTCCTTCTTCTGATGTTATTGTCTCTTTCGTTACTGAGTTATATTCTTTTGATATCCATGCTATATTTGTTAGTATTATTTCTCTTTCTTTGTCTGCTTCTGCACTTACTGTGCATTCTATCTCTATTGTTTCTCTTGCTAATTCTCCCTCTCCGCTATATTCTTTTATTTCTTTTGCATTTGAATCTGTTTTTGTTATTGTTAATAAATTATTATTGTCACATTGGCCAGTATATCCGTCTGTTACTACTTTACTAAATGTTAAACCTGTTGGTAATTGGTCTTTTATCTCTAGTACTCCTCCTGCTTGCTCTCCTTCATTATATACTGTTAAACTGTATGTAATTGTGTTTCCTGTTTTTACTTCTATTGGATCTTTTCTATGGCTATATGTTGCTGTTGTTGTTTCTGTTCCTTCTGTTATTAATGTACTTGTATTTGTAATTACTGGAACTCTTGTATTTTCTTTTTCTATGTCTATACCATTTATTTTTGTTATGTATTTTCTTAATGATAAGTCAAAAGCTTTTTTCACTTCTGTAAATGGTGTATCTAATGTTATAGGTTTTTTATGTACATCTATAATTGGCTGAGCTGATCCCATTGCGGAACCATTAGTATATAATTTTACTTCTGAAACACTATATGATAATTGTAATTTCTTTGGTTTTATTTCATTACTATTTACTTTTATTAAAAATTTACCATATTTTTCTGCTGTTTCTTTTATCGTGTTAGTAATTGCTTGCTTTGTATCGCCATTACTATCATAATAATAAAATGTCATTTTAGATTCATCTATTTTTTTATTTTTTTCATCTAATAAAGATAATTCATAATATAAATTGTGATTTTTCTTTATATTAAATGGCCCAATTGCATAAGCTTTATTACCATATATCATATATACTTCACTTTGATCTATACTTACTGGCGGATTTATTTGATATTCATTAGTATTATTATCTTTTGTATATGTATAATTATTATTAGTTTGATCTGTATAATGATTTTCTTTTAATGCACTATTAATCAAATATCTATATAATTTAAATGCATTATCTGACATATTATTATTTAAATCACTTAATGACGAAAAACTACCATTTTGATTATCCTCACTCGTATAATATAATAATTCTGCCCAATCATCTTCATCATAATATTCATTATAATAGCATTCTCCACCCTCTTGGCTACATCCTGTATATGTATATTTTTCTTTGTAATTTGTAAAATACCATAATGCTACCTGCTGTACTGTTTCTACTATTTCATCACTTAAATCTGCATTTTTTATACCTGCTGATTCAAGTAACGCTTTTTTTTCTGCTATTGCATTTTCTGAATTTGGTACATACATATTATCTAATATCCATAGCACTTTTTCATAATTTTCTCCTACTATTGAACTTATTTGATAATCACAGTTACTCCCCTTAGTAGTACTTAAAGCTGTATTTATTGCATCTTTTTCTTTCTTCAAGTTCCAATATTGGTTATATAATTGTTCTACTTCTGTATTACTAAAACCTACTGTTGCCTTAGCACAATATAAATTCTTTGTTGTATCTACAGTGCTTACAGATTTTGTTTCATTATTAAGTGCTTTTAATTTCCATATTATTGTTTGTACCGGATTTCGCTGTCCTGTTATGCTACTAAGTGGAGATCCCAATGAATATCCATATGTGTCTCTTTTTACAGTTGCTTTTACTTTAAATTGCTCTCCTGTACTTAACTCTGTCGCTTGTACATTGCCTGAACTTATAAAAAGCACACTTGCTAATGTTAATACCATACAAATACTTAAAATTAATTTTTTACCTCTCATTATTCTACTATCCTTTCTTTATATAATAGTACTTCCTATTTATATTTTACTACTTTTACAAATTTAGTCAATAGTACTTTTTACCGTAAAAATTTACTCCATTAATACTTTATTACGGAAATTTAAAGTGTAACTATTATATTTTTTTATATACTTTTATTACAATTATATTACTTTTCTATTACATTTTTATTACAAAAGTCCTAATGGTGCAAATATAGTTATAAAGTCCGCGTCTTTGTTCGTCCGCGAAAAATTGCGAAATTAAGGTTTCATAGTGTTGCCAATAAAAGCCATTCATTGCGAATGACTTCTATTTTTATTCTATAATACAAATTTCTTAATTAATATTATTCCACCACCTATTATTACTAACATTGAACCTATTAATGTTAAGTATGTTTTTGCTA
>CANQWH010000097.1 GCA_947627495.1 uncultured Clostridia bacterium | reverse complement strand
ACCGCCCCACAATCTTTGATTGTGATGGTGGGTAGGGGTTACAATTCACAACTAATATTAAAAAGTCCGCCAAATCTCGTCGGAGCTTTCATATTTTTTTCTTAAGAAAAAATCAAAATGGCTACGCGGGTAATCCGTGAGCAGCAGGCTGTTTGATTATTTTCTTTCGAAAAAAATATGAAACTCCTGCGTTTGGCTACTTTGTACATATAATTAGCTGTGAATTGTAACGCAAAATGTTACAAATATTACAAATATATTAAATTTATGTTACAAATGCCAAAATTCATTTACAGCCAAATAAAAAAATGTTAAAATAAAGGAAAAGTTAAGAAAAAAAGTTTGTAGCAATAAATAATATTTTAAAATATAAATGTTGTTTTATGCTGTAAATGGGAAAAATAAGGAGGAAAAAATGGCTAAAACCCTTGTGGCTGTAGAGAGAGAGAGAGCATATCCTTACAAAACAATAAAATTTGTTTACTTGATTACACACATGAATTAGGTTCAAAAGATAAATTTAATGAAAAAATACAAGAACAAGGCTATAAGTTAAAGAATGTAGCTCGTATTTTGCTATGCCAAAAAAAATTGACATGCAAAAAGACAAATAAATTATATATATTATACAAGCAAATAAAAGTTGATGTACTAAAAGTACGAAGAAAAGCATTGCAGTTAGAATATGAAAACTGTAATGATACTTCGTAGGCTTTTAGTATGTCAGCTTTTTTATCGTATATGAAGGATAAAAGTTACAGTTTAAATAAAGAAGGAGGAAAAATATGAAGAGAAGGAAAGATAAGAAAAAAGAAAGAGGAATAACGTTAATTGCGTTAATAATTACAATAATAGTAATGTTAATACTAGTAACCGTAACGGTAACATCAGCAATAAATGGAGGCATATTTAAAAAAGCATGGGAAGCAGTAAGTAAAACAAAAGACAGCATGAAAAATGAACAAGATGGAATAAATGAATTATTAGCAGAAATGGAAAAACTAGGAAACTGGAAAGACACACCACCAGCAGAGGCTATACCAGATGAAAAAGAACCAGTAATAGACGAAATAAAAATAATAGCAAAAACAAGCAATAGTATAGAAATAGAAGTAGAAACAACAGATACACAAGAAGCAACATATAAATATTATTTAAATGATGAAGAAAATGGAGAAGAAATAGCAGAAAATACTCATGAATATACAGATTTACAAGGAGGAAAAGAATACACATTAAAAGTAGAAGTAACAAATAAGGGAGGAAAATCAGCAACGGATAGTATAAAAGGAATAACAATGGCATCAACCGGCACATATACAGAGGTAACAACGGAATATAAAGATAAAGAAGAAAATACGGCAATAATACCAGCAGGATTTACGGTATCAGGAGTAGAAAGTGAACAAAGTATAGATGGCGGATTAGTAGTATATGTTATACCAAAAGGGACTACAGTAGATTGGACAAATTCAACAGCAGTAGCAAATGCAAAAAAGACTTATGACCAATTTGTATGGATACCAATAAAACAAACTACGGATAACAATGCACAAGATATAAATGATATGTACATATGCCAAGGGAAAACGGAAACAAATGGAGAATGTAAAATAACAGTTGTAGAAGAAGATGGAGTGAAAAAAGCACATTGTGAAACACATAATAATGACAACATGGCAGGAAGGTTATACGCGAGCCAGGCAGGAGGACATTTTGAAGAAGGTAAAACGGAAGTATACTCAACAAGTTATACACTGAGGGAGCCAGATGTAGTAACGGGAAGATCAGAAACAGATTATGATGCTAATTCAACATATTTAACACAATTAAATACTATATTGGGAGAAGATTTTCAAAATGCAAGTGATTTTAAAGAATATTTACAAAAAGAATATAACGAAATAGTAAAGAGCGTATATGAAAATAAAGGATACTATGTAGGGAGATACGAGACTAGCGATATGGATAATAATGGAACATCAAGTACAACAGTAAAAGTAGTAGCAGGAACGACGACAGGAATAAATAAGGTAAACTGGTATAGGATGTATGCAGAGCAAGTAAAATATGCAGAAAATAAAGGATTAACAAGTGTAGGAAGTAGTATGATACAAGGGGCAGCATACGACCAAGAGATGAAATTTGTAGATACAACAAGTTATAAAGTAAAGACAGCAGAAAATGTAGGGCATAGTACAACAGAAATTGGACAAACTACTTTAGGAGTATATCAAACAGGAGGATTGAACTATCCAACTAGCGGTACTAGATCATATAAAGATTATTCAAAGAACATATATGACTTGGAAGGAAATGTAATGGCGTGGACTACAGAGGCTTACCCTACTGGCTGCAGAGTGTATCGTGGAGGCAGTTACAACAAGGGCTTTTCAGCAAGTTATCGTGACGTCTACTATCCGAGCAGCAATATGAACTGGGTTGGTTCGCAGCTCCAGCTTTACGTAACGCTGTAAGCTGACAAAAAGCAAAACAAGAGGAACAAAAGATATATGGAGATCGTGTCAAGGTAAATGTATAAGTTTTATAAAATATTTAGAAGTGGTATAGTAGTCATAAAACTATACTGCTTCTTTTTGGGAAAATTATTCCATAAAGTATTGCAAAAATAATTTTTTATGATATAATAATGTAGTTAATTTTAGCAAATGGAAAG
>CANQWH010000096.1 GCA_947627495.1 uncultured Clostridia bacterium | reverse complement strand
TAATACTTTTTTTAATTGGCGTTAAGACACATAACTCTAATTATTTTTAGACCATGTCAAGCCTTATGGCAAACTTTCCATAAGACTTGACATTTTTTACTTAAAAATGGGTCAATAATCTCTGTTCCTACTGACACATCAATGGGAGCTTTAGTGCAATTTTTCAATAGAATCTCCATGAGTGTCGCAATGATAGTGTTCAGTATTAAAACCATGTTTGCATGGATTAGTAATTTTTCCCTCACTACAACCTTCAGCTGAACATGTCACATCAGTATGTTCTTTCGCAGGTTTTCCGTAATCCTCATCTTCACGCATCTTCTTGCCGGCACACACCCCGCAGATCTTTCCTGTCGTGTACTCAGGGAAGAGCCCATGGATGCTCTTTTTCGAAGAATTAATTTTCCCACAGCCAGAACAAACAAAATACCCTTCGGTGTAATCGCGTTCAGTTAAATTTCCCCAGATTGCACATTTAGACGCAACACCAGACCCCCCCGAGTAAGAGAATCTCGATTCCAACGTACCACCCGGGCAACTAATTTTCCCAGTTCCACTACACGTTTTACAATCTTCAACAGTAGTTCCATCACAATGTTCTCATACGCAATATGTTGTACATGTTCCTTCACAATTTCCCGTTAATTCATTTTCGTCTTTTACTTCTATTTCGTATGTATATGTTGTATCTTTTTCTAATTCATCAAATGTAAATGTTACTTCTTCTCCTGATATTCCTTCTTGTGTTTCTGTTTTTTCTTCTTCATGTTCTCCTTTATAGAATTTAAGGTTATAGTTTAATTTTCCTCCTTCTTCTGCTGTCCCTGTTGCTGTTATTGTTATTTTATGCTTTTCGTCAATATAATCTCGTTCTGCATTTGCTACTACCGTTGGTTTCTCTTTTTCTGGTTCTTTTTCTCCTGACTGATATTTTTCCATTTCTGCTAATAATTGGTTTACTGCATCTTGCTCATTTTTCATGCTGTCTTTTGTTTTACTTACTGCTTCTCCTGCTTTTTTAAATATGCCTCCATTTATTGCTGATGTTACTGTTACGGTTACTAGTATTAACATTACTATTATTGTAATTATTAACGCGATTAATGTTATTCCTTGTTCTTTTCTTCCTATCATATTATCTCCTTCTTTCTCTCTTTATTTTTTGTTTTTTAGTTTTATAACCTATCTTTTATTTCTTTAATAGATTATTTTGTGCTACTTCTTTTTCTTGTTACAGTTCACAGCTTATTTAATAATAATATAAATAGAAACTTGCGGCCTCCGACCGGACTAAAATTACACCTTAATTCAAAATAACTACTTCGATAAGAAGTCTAGCACACTAATTGCACGCCGTACTTATTTGTACGGCTACTCAAGGGTCGGCCTCGTTTACAATTTATATTATTATTAAATAAGCTTAGGCTGTGAATCGTAACCTTTTCTTTTTTTACATTGTTATTTTGCTTTTTCTTTTGTACTTTTATCACTCTTCGTTCTATAATTATATTTTATATTATAACTCTTCGTTTTACAATATGTTTTTGTAAATTTTTTTTATTTTATACTACATTTTTGCTACACAAAGCTTTAACATTAAAAATTATGCAGGCGACGATTCTCCGCCGTAGGGAGCTAGAAGTTCTTTATAGATTTTTTGGAAATAGTTCCAAGGGAAAGGGTGCCAAAAAAGATATATATATAGAACTTCTGCGAACTGGAGGCGGATAAGCTAGCCAAAGAATTTTTAATTTAAAGCTTTGGAGTGTTATATAACTTTTAAAATCCACCAAACGCACAAAAAGTTGGCTCTACTAGAAATTTTACGAAGTGTCGCTTAAAATTTTATCTTGCAACTTCGTAAATTTTACTTCTAGCATGCCAACTTTTATTTTCTCATATATTATATATAACTTGTTTGTCATTTTGCCTGTTATTTTTTTTGCACATACCAATATATAAGCTACTGTTTTTACATTGTAGCTTTTGTTTAATTTATTTTCATTTTCTACATTTTGTAAACATAATGTGTGTGTGTGTGTGTGTGTGTGTGTGTACAGCCTCAAGGCTTTCAGCTTTTCTTATTTTTGTTTTGTTCTCCATTGTTTTTCTTCCTCCAACATCTGTTCTTTCTACATTTTTTTCATTTGCTTTTATTTTATCATTTTTTTATTTCTATGTAAATTATTTTTTTATTTGTAACATAAAATTCATATTTTCGTAACATTTGTAATATTTTAAGTTACAATTCACTACCTATTATATGCACAATACAGCGAAACACAGGAGTTTGGCCGACTTTTATATGTAGCGGTGAATTGTAACTATGATTTATTAATTTCTTCTACTCTTTTCATAGCATTTTCTTGTATTTCTCCTAAATAATCCATTAGTGTATTTTCCATTTTTTATACATTGTTATTCTATCATTTTGTTAGTTCTTTATTAAATTTTCTATTTTCTCCATGCTCAAACCTGTTACTCTACTTATAACTTCTTTATCAACATTTTCTTTTAACATATTTTTTGCAATTTCTATTTGTTTTTCTTTTGCTCCTTGTGCTATTCCCTTTTTCATTCCCTTTTTCATCCCTTGTGCCATTCCCTGTGCAACTCCTGTTAATCTTATATTTTCTTCATCTCTTAAAGCTTTTAACCTTAATTCATATATTTCTCTCTCTTGCTCATCTTGGCTTAATTTTTCTACTTCTCTATTTGCCTTTTTTATCTCTTT
>CANQWH010000095.1 GCA_947627495.1 uncultured Clostridia bacterium | reverse complement strand
GGATAAAGACATGAAAAAATTTTTCAAAATGGGAAAATAATATAAAAATCAACAAAAACATCTTCTCAATATATAAAAAAACGATATTATATCATCGAAATGGAGCAAAAGAAAAATGAAAATAAAAGAAATAGAAATAAGCCAATTGGAGGAGTTAAAAGAAAAATCGATGATGTTAAAAGATGAAAGACAAAAAGGAAAGAAAAAGTTTTTAAAATTGACAGAAGAAATACCAACAGCCAAAACTTATGAAAGGGTGATAAGTATAATAGATAGTCAAGAATTAAATAAAATATTTGTTGAATTTGTAAAGAATATTCAATTTATGGATGATAAATTCTTTAAAGACATTTTATCATTTGATGGCAAAATTGATAAAAGAAATGCGAGAAGAAAAGGATATATAGTAGAAGCAACTAAACCATTAAACGTATTGAATGTAACGAAAAACACAAATTACAATAAGTAGGGGAGTATAAGAAAAAGAAATCTTGTTTTTCTTTATAGAAAATATTTTGCAAAAATATTGCAAAATATTGCAGTATACATTCAAGTTTTCAAGTGTTAAAATATTATTATGAAAAATTATATGTGAATGAGAGAATTAATTAGAAATTCTAGTTAATTCTTTTTTGCTACATAAGGAGGAATTATGGAAGGTATTATTAAGAAAGGTCTAGTTACTGGACTATTAGTAATGTGTTTAATGTCAAATGTATATGCGACAGATAGTAACAAAATAATAAATAGAGAGATATTAAAATCAGAAGAGAGTACATTTATATCATCAATACAGCAAAAAATTGAGGAAAATAATAGCAAATACAAGTTATTTAATTATTCTAAACAAGAAGATGAAAAAAATTCAAAAATCGTAACAACGTATAAAAAAGACATAATAAAAAGTAATACAAAAGAAGATATAATAGCTCATTTTGGAAACAGTTTAGATTATGATGATGAAGAATATTCTGGAACACTTGCTTTAAAGGATTATGATGTAAAAACTATTAGTAATGGAAAATATGAAGCAATAGATGAGAAAAAAATTAACTTTAGTAGATACGATAAAAATGATTTGGATAATATTGAAAAAGAAAAAACTATAAATGGAATTACATATTATCTTATAAAAGTCAATTGGGAAAATGATGAAATAGAGAACATTGATGGTCAAGAAGTACCTTTAACATATAAAGGAGTAATGATATATCAAACAGTAGTTATAAAAAATAATCCATTTAGTTATGAAATAACTGTAACATACGAAGGAAATGTAAGTAAAAAAGATCCTGTATATTTATATACACTAGAATATGAAAAAATTGAGAAAGAGCCAGTTGTTATTGAAGAAGAAACAAAAGATTATACAGTACCTACAACTATAATAAGTGGATTAGGTATTGCATTGATATTTGTTTATTTTATAGGTAGAAGTACAGCTAGAATATATGTAAAGACTGACAATGGATTCAAGTTAATAAAAGTTGTTAGATTAAGTAAAAAACATAATTTTATAAATTTAAGTAATTATAAGCACAAAACAGTTACAAATATGTTTGCAATAAAAACTACAAATAGATTCTACAATAAAAATAAAAATATGCTTATAAAAGTAAAGAAAGATAAAGTTACTAAGAATGTATATCTAAATAATGTTTATATTGATTTTATATTAGATTAACTAGGAGAATAAAATGGAATTAGAAAATGCAACTATAATTGACTTTGGAGATGTAGAATTATTAGCCAATAAAGAGAATCTATATATTGGATATAATAACGAAGCTAAATTTAAGATAAATTGGTGTAGACTAAAAGATAAACCAAATGAATTGATAATGTTAAATAAAGCATTTGATAAATTATCACAAGAAATAAAAGAAAAGCAAATACCAGTAGTTGAAATTGGAAGTATAGTTAAATCTCAATTTGCTGAAATTTTAGAAAAAGAATTAAATAGTTTTATTGAGAAGAATATTAATGATATTTCATATTTCTTTGAAAAAGAAGAGTATGAAGACGCAGATGGAAATAAGTATTATAAAAATCCAGACTTTTTAAAAATTTCTGAGATGGGAATTGATTATTTGAATGAAAATGCAAATATTGAAAATAGAGCAATAGTATATACATCAGCTTGTTTTTATGATCAAATACATAATTCAATACTTAAATATAGACCTACTTATTATAATTCTGAAAGTAGAGCTGTAGATGTAGATATTAAACAAAAAAAGATATTGACAGAACCTTCAATTATTATGAATGAAGTTTATAGTGAAGTAAGTTTATGCAAAATTCTTGCATATAAACAATATGAATTAGGAATAACTCCACCATTTTACAATGAAATAGCAAAGATAAATAAATTTTTAAAAGATAAAAAAACAGTTACAGTTATACTAGAAGATAATAGAGAAATTAAAACAAAAGCTGATATAGAAGATATAATTGAATTTTATGACGGAGTCTTTAGTCTAAAAAAGAAGCTGTTTGATTTAGACTTTAATGAGGACGATTTAGAGAAAAGGAATATTAGCAAAATTAAAGGACTAAAAAATGGTAGAACAGAAATTAGTATAAATACAGAAAATTTAAAACCCCTAGAATTACAGCTTGATGATATAATCGAAAAAAGTAAAAAAAAAGATTTGGAAATAGAGGGACTGGAAAATGAATGTTAGTAAAGAGCAAGAAATTAGAAATGTAATAAATCATATTGAAGAAGCTGTTTGGAATGGTAGAC
>CANQWH010000094.1 GCA_947627495.1 uncultured Clostridia bacterium | reverse complement strand
TATATATCATATGTTACTACATTTTCAGTTTGTCCATCTTCATTTGTTTCCTGTGCTGTTTTTTCTACCAAATTTACATTTTCTAATTTAATTCTATTTAATTCTAATTCTTTAATATTAATATAGTATTTTTCTGTTGCTTCTTGTTCTTTTTTCATATCATTTGCTAAATCTTTTCCTTCATTTCCATCTTCCATAAACCTTCCTCCAATCTATATATAATTATATCACACATTGAACTCTATGTAAAAGTTCATGTCCTCATCTAATAAAGTTACTTTAAATTGCTTTTCCATTTTATTTGATTTTGTGCTTAATGTTTCTTTTATTGTTACATTACATATTCCTTCTTCTGTTACTTCTTTTGAAGCTATAATGTTTCTTTTAAACCAATTACTTTTTACATAATTTATGAAGTCTTGTTCTGTAGGAAAATTGGTTTGTTTAAATGTTGGTTCTAATAGATTATATGCATTTTTGTAATCTGCTGAATTTATCATCAAAATAAATTTTTGTGCACTTTTTTCTATTATTTCTTCATCGCTTGCATCTGAATAATCTTCCATTGTATAATTATCTAATATAATTTCATATTCCATAAATGATGTTTCGGTTATGTTATAATAATTTCCATATTCATCTGTTCCCTTATAAATTTTATAATCACTATCACTTAAATCAACATTATACTGTACTATATTAATATTTCTTAGTTGTTCTTGTTTTTCTATAACATATTTTACAAATTCTTCTACACTTCCAAATCTTTTGTTTCTATATTCCTCATTTAATAAGTTGTATCCATTCTCTGGATTTGCATATGTTCTAAATATAAAATCTTGCATATATATTTCCATAAGTTTTACATTATCTATATGCTCATATTCATATACATTATATGTTCCTTGTGATATTTCAATTTTATCACTATCTGTTAATTCTTTTATACTAGATTCATCTTCTCCAGTCATTGTTTCTAATTTATAACCGTTATTCTGTGCTGTTAAATAAACTATCATATATATATCTTGCTCTGTAACATTGTTGTTTCCACTTGCAATTGTTAATTTTCCGTATGTAAGATATTTTGTCATAAATTCGTTTCCTGTACTATATGCTTGTTTTACCACATATTTTACATTTGCATTGTTTGGTATTGTATATAAATTATTTCCACCTAGTTCATTTACTGCTTGTTCATTTCCACTCTTTATATAATTAAAATATTTATCTATGTTATTACTTATACTATATAACATTGAACTTGATGTTATTTCTTGCAAACTTGTATTAAAAGTCATTTGTGGAGCCTCTGCATCTATTGTATTTTCATTGGTTATATTTTCTGTTACATCATTCCTTACAGAATTTCCATATATTGCATTATTATTAGCTGTTTCATTATTTTTATTGTTTTGCATAGTAAGTACTAATATAACTGCTCCTATACCTATAGCAAAAATTATTAATATAATTATTAGTAATTTTAGATTTTTCATTTTAGTTCAACCCTCTCTTGCATTACTTCAAAAATTTAAGAATACATTCTTAAATTTTATTTCAATTTATTGCATAAGAACGTGTACACATATATAATACATCATCTGCATTTACCCATCCTGTTTTTCCATAAGAATTATTTCCATACCAAGGATTTGATAAATAAAACTCGTTTGTTGATTCATTATAATCTAATATTGCCATATAGTGTTGACTCGTAGTAAATGGACTTGGTAATACTACCTTTATAATAGCTGGTTTTCCAGTTGCTACATGTTGTTTTACATTATTTTTTTGAGCCTCTGAAAATGTAACATCTCCTACACGTGTGAATGTAATTCCATTACCAGATAATGCTCCATCTATACTCATACCTGCACCAGGGACAGCATATTGTCTAGCCAAAGCTAGAGGATCTATCTCTCTATTTTGATAGCCACTTAAAATAATACAAACTGATATTAGAGAACATCCATCATTTTTTATAATTGAATCTCCACACCATCTCTGATTAGAATACGAACCCATATTCTGCTTATAATTTTTATATGTCTTTCCAGATTTACTCGTATATACACTATTATATCCATCTCCTGATGTTGATGTATCTTCTTCCCCTGCTTTAATTATATCTGCCTCCCTTGCTGTTTCTTGCATTTTATTCTCTATGTTATTTGCCCATTCTTTAGCTGTATCATCTCCAACATAATCTTTTACAATTTGTTCAATTGCTGTATATCCTTCATCTTTCCATTTACTTGCTTTTTCATTCATTTCATTTAGAAAATTATCGAATTCATCTGCTGATATTCCTTCTTCAAATGCTATTGTTATTAAAAGCCCTGCACTATATCCACAATCACTTTGCCAATTATATATATCATCGATTCTATCTAACATTTTTTGTTTTAGTGCATTATCTGTAGAATCATAATTTTCTATAAAATCTTGAATTTGAGCTCTAGAAAGTTGCCATACTTCTGATGTTATATCTGTGCCACCTGTTGAATCTGAAACAGAAGAATCAAATTCTTCATCTGTACCTGTTTCATCACTATCATCATCTAATATATTTTGAAATCCTACAATTAAAACAGTGACTATGGTACCTATTAGTAAAATTGGGAGCATTTTTGTAGCAATTGTAATTACAACTGTTTTTACTGCATTTAATATTATTTTTCGTATAGGATTATTTTGTTTTTCAACTTTCTTTTTAAACATATTCAGTTCTTTATTTGTTTCACTATCAAGGTCGCTATTTTTCATTGGCTC
>CANQWH010000093.1 GCA_947627495.1 uncultured Clostridia bacterium | reverse complement strand
AGCCCACTATTTATTACTAATTTTATACTTACTCCCACCAGTATTAACATTACTATTATGGTAATTATTAACGCTATCAACGTTATTCCTTTATTTTCTTTCATATGTTTTCCTTCTTTCCTTTTATTTTTAATCCTTTTATTTTTAATTTACATTTGCTTATCTAAAATTCTAACGTCTTTAAAGTTTGATTTTTAATCTTCCAAACTTTTCTTTAAAATTACAAAAAAATTGATGCATTAAAACTTACGAAGTATTATTGCAAGGACATTCCTTAAGCTTCTTACTTCGCAAAATTTTTGCATCAATTTTTTTACATACATATATATTATGTAGCAATTTTTCTACTTTATTTATTACATTGTTTGAGTATGATAAATAAGCTATATCTTTTAAATTATAGCTCTCTCTCTCTCTCTCTCTCTACAGTACCAAGGGTTTCACAGTTTTTCATATTTTTCTCCTTTTGTTTTTTAATTTCTCATTTGTTTTTATTTTACCATTTTTTTATTTCTATGTAAATACTTTTTATTATATAATTTACTTTTTTTTCACATTTTCTGCACATTTTTTACGTCCCCCAATGTGTATTCTTCTATTTTATTTTTCACTAGATACTTCCCAATATCCGTTTTTATCTGACCCAATTCTTCTTAACATCCCTTTATTTCTTAATTTACTAATATTTCTTTTTATTGTTGATTCGTTTACTTTTAATTCTTTTGATAATTCTATTTGTGTAATTTGATTATTTTCCCTCATTAATTTAATAATCAATTTTTGAGCATTATTTAATTTTACAAGTGCATTTACTGGCTCATTTACAGGTGCATTTACAGTAGCATTTAAAGGTATAATTGTTGTAAATATGTTTTTGTTATTTTTTATTACATTATACAAATTATTGTTTTTATATTCTAAAAACTTACATTTTTTCCAAAGTGTTCTCTTAATCGTGCTTTAAAGCTTTCTGATATATTTACATTGTTCCATAAATTTATTTTAAATTTTGAAGGTAATTCTAATAAAATTTCTGGGTCTATTAGTGCATTGGTGCTTAAATTAATTTCTAAACTTTCATTGTTTTTTAAAGTTGTTAAATTTTTTAGATCTTCTGTCCACAATTGACAATAAGTTAATATGAGTTTATATAGATTAGTTAACTTAGAAAAATCTAATTTTGCCAATTTCCCATGTCTATCAAAGCCATCCAAATTTAGTTCTTCTAAACTTGCTATATTAGATATCACATCTAGATTCGGTATATTGCACCTCCCCAAATTTAAATATGTAAGTGCTGTAAAATTACTTAAATCTGGGAACTCAGCTCCATTTGTTCCATTATTCCAAAAATTTAATGCTGTAATTTTACTTGGTGTACAGTTTACTAAAGTCGATAATGTCTGACTATTTACATGTATTTCTATAGAAGATAATATGTCTTCTATTTGTTTTAATTCTACATTATTATTTTCTCCGTCAATATATAAACATGTTAAATTTGTTAGACTATTAATTGCACTTATATCTTTTAAATTATTATTCCTTAGATATAAAATTTTTAGTTTTGTCATTTGTTTTAATATATTTTGTGATTCTTCATCTTCTAATGTTATTTTATTATTATTTAAATTCAGATCTGTTAATTCTGTTTGTCCGATTTAAAATGCTTAAATCTGTCAAATTTTGATTAGATAAATCTAATGTTTTATATCCATTAAATAAGCTTAGTTTATCTATATCAATTTGAATTGTTCCATTCCTTTCTGTCATTATTTTTTCTATTTCTAATAATTTTATTTTTTCATCTTCTGTATAATTGTTAACCTTTATATTTGCATTTTTTCTTAAGTCTAAATAAGTTAATTTTTTATTACTAGCTAGAGGTAAAACATCTTTTATATCATTACCTTGTAATCGCAATGTTTTTAAATTTGTTAAGTAACTTAGTCCATTTATTTTTGTTATTTGGTCACCATCTAGGTTTAGTGATTGCAAGTTAATTAGATTTTCTAAACCATTTATTTGTGATATTTTATTACGTGCTAAATCCAAATCTGTTAAATTAGTTAATTTTTCTAATTTTTCTATTAAAGATATATTGCCTTCGGCTAAAGATAATGTTTTTAAATATATTAAGTTTTCTATACCTTCAATTTTTGTTATTTTATGGCGAGTTATTACGAGAGTTTCTAGACCTTCAAGTTCTTCCACTCTCTTCATATTGCTAATTCCTCCTTGAGAATGAAAATCTTTTAATGTTGTTACATCTTTTAAACTATCTATTAGATTATCCCAATTACTATCATTAGCAATAGTAGTAGTAAAAGTTGCTAATTCTTCTAGTTTAGATAATGCATAAAAGTCTGTTATTTTTCCTGAACCTATAAAAATATTTGTAAGTTTTTTACAATTTTCTATTCCGTTTAAATTAGATAGTTCCGTAGAAACTTGGTTAATACTTAGACTTGTTAAATTAGGAAAAAACACTAAATCTTCTAAATTATCTATTGTATTATCATCTATTGATAGTGATGTTTGTGTCTTCATCCATTTAAATTTCATATCTTCTTCTTTTGCTCCTGCTTTTTCTGATACAAATTCGCTAAATGATTTGCTTGAAAATCTTATTACTGTTTCATCTTCTAATTTCGTTCCCTCTACTTTATCTCCATATTCTTTTCCATTTTTATCTATATATTTGTATTTGTCAAGTGAAAATTGACCCCTTTTATAAATCAATTTTGACCCCCTTTAGATAAAAAAATTATTGTTTA
>CANQWH010000092.1 GCA_947627495.1 uncultured Clostridia bacterium | reverse complement strand
ATAATGGTAAGCAATTTTATTATGCCAAATTATGTACATGCAGCAAGTCCAGGAGAAAAATTAGTATCAGGATTTTTTTACTTATTAGCATATCTTGGTGATGCAGGTTTATCAATTATGCAGAGAATGATGATGGGAACAGGCGATTTAAAAGAACTAGATGAATATGCAATAAAATATTCACCAGGTATAATATTTGCAGGAAAAGTACCAGCATTAGACATTAATTTTATAGGTGCAAATGAGGGTTCAAATGGTAGCATAGATAGATTTGTTACAGATGTTAATAGTAAATCTGATATGATAACTTTAGTAGAAAAATTAGATAAAACTAGTTTTACAGAAGTATTTTCAGGAACGACATTTGAGGCGGATGAAATGCAGAAATATGGAGCTACATGTGATGAGAATTTTAGATTAATGGATCCAAATGAATACCTTTTAACAATAACAAATTTCCGGAAATTGGCGGTGCCATGAAAGATATAGAACACATATTATCAGATCGGATATAAAGCAAGCTTGTTCCAAGTTCATTTGTATAAGCATAATGGAAAGTTATATAAATGGGAAAATTATTATTTTACGGGAGGAGTAAAAGCATATGAATGTGATTTATCTACTGTTTCAAGTTTAAAAGAAACAATAGAATTGAAATCAACTGCTTTGGAACTAAAAAGTACGATAGCTAGTTGGTACATAGCATTAAGAACTATGGCATTAGTTGGTTTATTATCAGTATTAGTTTATGTAGGAATAAAAATAATATTAAGTAGTTCATCAGCACAAGATAAAGCAAAATACAAAAACATGCTTAAAGATTGGATAGTAGCATTATGTATTTTATTTATGTTACATTATATGATGTCGTTTATGGTTACTATAACTTACAAATTAAAGGATATGCTTAATGCAAACGTATTAGAAAATACTACAACAGGAAATGATATTGATGTATTAATGACAGAGCTTAGAAAAGAAATTGGAGAAAATTATGATAACGCAAGTTCAGGAAATACGGCGGGATACACAATAATGTATTTAGCAATGGTAATATTAACAGGGGTTTTTACATTGCAATATTTAAAGAGGGTTGTATTTGTTGCTTTTTTAACTATGATAGCACCAATGATAGCATTAACCTATCCATTAGATAAGATAAAAGATAGTAAGGCACAAGCTTTTAGTTATTGGATGAGAGAGTATATTTTTAACTGTTTAATTCAACCAGTACACTTGTTATTATATACAGTACTTATATGCAGTGCATTTGATTTTGCACAGAAGAATGTATTATATGCTGTAGTTGCTCTTTTATTTATGGTGCCAGCAGAAAAATTTATAAAAGAAATGTTTGGAATGAAATCAAGTTCACCTTCTGGAACATTAGGAGCAGCAGCAGGTGGAGCGATGGTAATGAGTATGCTTAATAAAATTAGATCAAAACCTCCAAAAGATAGAAATTCTGAAGGAGCATCAGGAGAACCAAAAGGTGTAAGGACTGCTAATAGTACAGCAAATGATCCAAGCAATCCAAATAACCCAAGCAATCCAAGCAATCCAAATAACCCAAGAAATCCAAACAACCCAAATAATCCAAATAACCCAAGAAATCCAAACAACCCAAATAATCCAAATAACCCAAGCAATCCAAATAATCCAAATAACCCAAATAGTCCAAGCAATCCAAATAACCCAAGAAATCCAAGAAACCGAAATAACTCAAATAACCAAAACAATTCAAATAACAATAATTCAAGTAGTCAGGGTACTAACACTATAACTGGTGCAAGTAGAATGGGACGTGGTCCAGGAATTAGAGGGGTAAATAGAGTTCTTTCAGGAGCTGGAAAATTTACAAGAGTACTAGGAGGGGCAGGATTAGGATTAGCCGCAGGAAGTGTGGCATTAGCAGCACAAGTAGCTGATGGTGATTTATTTAATGATCCAGAAAAAGCAGTTGCTCAAATAGCAGGAACAGCAGCAGTTGGATATGCAGCAGGAAATAACTTAACTGGAAAAGCTGTAAATGCTGCAGGTTGGGTAAAAGATACTGCTGTAAAAGCTGCAATGGGACCAGAAGCATATAATAATATGAAATTTGATAGAAAAATTTATCAAAGTGATGGATATAAAATGCTAGCAAATGATCCAGATGTTATTGCAAAATGTAATGAGGCAGGAGTAAGTGTAGGACAAGCTTTTCAAGCCTTCTTAAACGCAGGAATAACTAATACAACCCAAATACGTGAAGCATTAAAAAATGGAGTAGGTGGACAAAGTTATAAAGAATTCTCAGATGCTGGTGTAACAAAAGCAAGTGATATGGCAACGTTATCAAGTGCTGGAATAAGAGCAAGTGATTATAAAGCGTATTCAAATGCGGGAGTAACAAAGCCAAGTGATGTTATAACATTATCAAGTAATAATGTAACAGCAGAGAAATATGAGCAATTTAGAAATGCAGGTATGGATAAAAGCACAATTTTAAGATTACAAAATGATTCTAAATTTTCTGAAATAAAAGGAGAAGATCCCGAGGCTATTAGAAGTAAGAAGATAATTGCAAATCAGGCTCAAAAGTTAGGAGCAGATAAAGATCTTGATACTTTTATAACATTTTGTAAAAGATATGGAATAGAAGATGAAGATGAAATTAAGAAATTTTTTAATAATTTAGCAGCATATAGACTACTATAATAACAACATATTTTAGGCAGATTTTATATCTGCCTATATTTAATAAAAGAGAAGGTGAAGATATGGATTATGAGCCAATGAAAAATAGCGACCTTGATAGTGAAACAAATAAAGAACTGAATATGTTTAAAAAGAAAGTTGAAAAACA
>CANQWH010000091.1 GCA_947627495.1 uncultured Clostridia bacterium | reverse complement strand
GGTGATGTGCCAGAAACATATCTTAATTTAGAAAAATAGTGTCAATGGGTTTTCATTGACATTATTTAATTTTTTAGAATAAAGCATTGATTTTATAGTATCATAGATGTTATAATAAAATTTAGGAGGGAAGTTCTTTTTAATTGTTAAAAAGAACAATTAAGGAAATGAAATCTTTTAGAAAATATAGGGTAATAGTTCTATTTATAATAGATATAATTATAGTTTGTTTAGCACATCTAATAAGTGCTTTTTTATTTGAAGAAACCAAAACGATATTAACAAAATCATATAATTTCTTATTATCAAACACAATCGTTGGAACGGTAATAGTATATGAAGTTATCTTGAATATATTTGGTGCATACAGAAGCATTACAAGATATGAAAACGGAAAAGATTATATCCAATATATGATGGTAGCTGCAATGTCTGGATTAATTGTATTTTTCCTAAAGTATATATTTAATTTACCATTGGTATCTTTTAAACAAATAATACTATCTAACATACTTATAGGTGTAGCAATGGTATCTTATAGAGTAATAATAAGATTTATTTTAACAGCAGGAATTGAAATGGAAAAAGTTAATGAAGACAAGAAAAACTTATTAATAATAGGTGCAGGGGATGCTGCAAATGATATTATAAAATCATTAAGAACATCAACCATAAGAGGAAAATACAATTTAGTAGGACTAATAGATGATAATCAGAACAAAATAGATTATACAATATCAGGTGTAAAAATTTTAGGAGACAGGTATCAAATTCCAGAGGTTTGTAAGAAAAACAATGTGGATATAATATTCTTTTCAATATCTAATATAACAGCACAAGATAAAAAAGAAATATTAAATATATGCCAAGAAACTGGAGTAAAGTTAAGAGTATTACCAGGAACCGCAGACTTAATAAAAAACAAAAACATAATGCAAAATTTAAGAGATGTAGAAATAGATGATATATTAGGAAGAGAACCAATAGAGCTAGATAATAGTGATATTGCAGAATTTATAAAAGACAAAACAATACTTGTTACTGGTGGAGGAGGTTCAATAGGTTCTGAGTTATGTAGACAAATAGTAAAATATGAACCAAAAAGATTAGTAATATTTGATATTTACGAGAATAACTTATACAACATAGAAATGGAACTAAGACAGAAAAAATATGATGAAAAAATGGAGATAATTCCTGTGGTAGGAAGCGTTAGAGACAAGAATAGATTAGAAAAAATATTTAAAGACTATAAACCATTTTTAGTATTTCATGCAGCAGCACACAAACATGTTCCATTAATGCAAATAAATCCATTAGAAGCAATAAAAAATAACGTATTTGGAACATTTAATGTAGCTAACTGTGCAAATAAATATAAAATTAAAAGAATGATATTAATTTCAACAGACAAAGCAGTTAATCCAACAAATATAATGGGAGCAACAAAAAGATTATGCGAAATGATAATACAAGCAAAAAATAAAGTTAGTAAAACAGAGTATGTAGCAGTTAGATTTGGAAATGTATTAGGAAGCAATGGTTCAGTAGTACCATTATTTAAAAAACAAATATCAACAGGAGGTCCTGTAACAGTAACTCATAAAGAAATAACAAGATTTTTTATGACGATACCAGAAGCGGTAGGATTAGTTTTACAAGCAATGAGTTATGCAAAAGGTGGAGAGATATTTGTATTAGATATGGGAGAACCTGTAAAGATATACGATTTAGCAGTATCATTAATTAAACTTTCAGGATTAGAGCCAGATGTAGATATACCAATAAAAATAACAGGTTTAAGACCTGGAGAAAAGCTATATGAAGAATTATTAATGTCAGAAGAAGGATTACAAAAAACATCACATGATAAAATATTTATAGGAGAATTATCAGACATAACATATGAAGAATTAGAGCAAAAACTTGATGAATTGCGAAAGATAATAAGTGATGAAGATATACCATTAGAAGAAATGGATGAAACAATGAAGAGATTAGTTCCAACATATCATCATCCAGATGAAGTAAATATAAACATAAAGAATTCAAGAAAAGAAATAGAACAAAGATGTAGTGAAAAAAATTTAGAAAATACTCAAGGGGCGACTTAAGTTTGAAAATAAAAAGAATAATATTATTGACTTTGACTATAATTTGGATAGTTACAGTATTTTGCTTTTCTAATGAAGTTGCAAGCAAATCTGAAAAAACCAGTGGCAAAGTAGCTGAAAAAATTGTGGAGTTAACTCATAAAGGAATAAGCAAACAAGAAAAAATAAAAAAAGTAAAAGAATTACAGCACGTTGTAAGAAAAACTGCGCATGTTACTTTATATACAATTGGAGGAGTTTTACTTTTTTTATTTTGTAATACATACGATATAGGGTTGAAAAAAAAGATAATTTATGCGATAATAATAGGCGGGTCTTATGCAGCATTTGATGAAATACACCAAAGCTTTGTACCAGGCAGAGGACCGCAGTTTTCAGATGTACTATTAGATACAACTAGTGTAGCTTTTGGTGTAGTAGTTGTGTTGACCATATTAAACATAATAAAGAAGATTCCAAATGTTTGGAGGAAAAGATGGAAAATGAACTAGTAGTATTCAACAAGTATGCAATAATAGAAAATTGTTTAAAAAGAATTAATGAAACTTATGATGGAAAGCTAGAAACATTAAAAGACTTTGATAAACAAGACATTATAGTGTTGAACCTTCAAAGAGCCTGTCAAGCAGCCATAGATATAGCAATGTATGTAATTTCTATAAGAAATTATGGAACTCCGCAAAGTGGAAAAGGTGCATTTGTAATTTTGGAAAATAAAAATATTATTAGTTCAGAAATTTCAAAGAACATGCAAGGAATGGTAGATTTTAGAAACATAGCAGTTTATG
>CANQWH010000090.1 GCA_947627495.1 uncultured Clostridia bacterium | reverse complement strand
CTTAATTTCCCATCATATGCCATCATTTTCAACTGGTTACAATTTGTAACCGTTTCATTTCCCTCCGTTAATAGTCTACTTTTTAACACTTTCCAATAAGTCCTTGCTTTTTGATAATCATTTTCTGTTAAAACAGCAACAACATCAACAACAGAAAAATACCATTTTTCTTGTTCTTCATCCCATTTAGCTCTAATTTTTTACTTCTCCTTCTAATTTTGTTCCTCCCTCTATTATGTAACTTGCCATTATATACTCCTCCTTTATCTAGTATATATTATGCAAACTACATAAATTAGGTTAAAATTTGAATTTTTTTATATCGTTATATAATCCTTTATGCTATTAAATTTAGCTTCTCCAATACCACTTACATTCATAATATCTTCTATCTTCTTAAAGTCTCCATTTTTTTCCCTGTAATCTATTATTTTAGAAGCAGTTGATGGTCCAACTCCTGGCAAATTTTCTAATTCAGATTGTGTTGCAGAATTTATATCAACAACTGATGAATTAGAAGAAACTTTATCTTGTACTATTACATTTTCTCCTGCATCATTTTCTACATACTCAATATTTTCTTCATCCTCTGTACTAGGTATATATACCTTTTGACCATCTTTTAATTCATAAGCTAAATTAATTTTAGATACATCCGCTAAAATTGTAAGACCTCCACTTGCTTGAATTGCATCAGAAATTCTAGAACCTTTTGGTAGAGATACTATTCCAGGGCTTGTAACCTCCCCTGTTATATGTACAATAATTTCTTCTGTATCTGTACTTGAATTTATACTACCTACCTCATTGGAAGTAACATATTGTTCAGTTGATGAAAAATTTTCTGTTTCTTCATCTTTTGTAAAAAAATAAATTGCAATACAAATTATAATTAATAGTCCAAAAAGAATTACTATTTTTTTGTCGATTTTTTTCATAAATACCTCCTAAAATATTGTTTTTTTTTTAATTATATATTATTATTATGAAAGAAGTAATGTAAAATAAGGGGGACACATTACAAATATGAAAATATGGAAAATATTGATTTTATTTATATTGCTTACTATCATATTAATTCCCTTTGCATATGCTGATGAACCAGAAATAACAGCTACATCTGCAGCAGTTATTGATTGTATTGACGGAAAAATATTGTACAACAAAAATATGGATGAGAAATTGTATCCTGCAAGTTTAACTAAAGTTTTAACAGCAATATTAGTTGTAGAAAATTGTAATATGCAAGATGTAGTAACCGTTAGCCAGCATGCTATAGATTCTGTTCAATATGGTTATCTAACGGCTAACATTAAAGCTGGTGAAATGCTTACAGTTGAACAACTGCTAAATTTACTTATAGTTTCCTCATGTAATGATGTTTCAAATGCTTTAGCAGAACATATTGCAGGAAGCACAGATGCATTTGTAGAAATGATGAATAAAAAAGCTACAGAAATAGGTTGTACTAATAGCAACTTTGTGAATTGTAGTGGTGAACATGATACAAATCATTATTCAACTGCTCATGATATGGCTTTAATTGGTAAATATGCTATGCAATATGATGAAATTAAAAATATTACAGGAAAAATTTCTTATCGATTAGGTCCATCAAATGCATATGATAAAGATGATAGACTTTATGAAACTTCAAATCAAATGCTTTTAAGTGGAAGTTATAATTATTATAAATATGTAAGTGGTATAAAAACAGGTTTCACCACACCAGCAGGCTATTGCTTTATGGCATACAGTGTAAAAAATGATATTCCTTTAGTTTCTGTAGTATTAAAATCAACAACATCTGATAGCAGATATGATGACAGTAAAAAAATACTAGAATATGCTTATGATAATAATACTATTAGAACCGTAGCTAAATTGGGCACTAATATACAGACCTTAAATATAAAAAATGCTACTAGAGATACACAAAAGCTAAATATTATATTAGAAAAAACCGTTATAGCAGTTGTAAAAAATGAAAATAAAGAAAAAACTTTAGAACCTAAGATACAGTTAAATAGTGAAATAAAGGCTCCAATTGAAAAAGGACAAGTACTTGGTAAAGCAACATATGAAATTGAAGGGAAAAAATATACTATTAATTTAATTGCAGAAACTGCTGTAAAAGCCAGTCAAACTTCTCTAATGTTCTTACTTATTTTCATAGGATTATTATTGGTTTTAGGAAGTTTAAGATTTTTTGGAATATATAAAAGAAATAAGACTTTAAAGAAAATTAGAGGGAAAAAATAAATTTTTATATTTTGTGTGGGGCACTTTTTATCGTGCCCCTTTATTGCAAAACAACATGATTTATTCTTAAGTATCTCCCCCACAATCTTTGAACAAATTTGGTAGGTATCTTTTTTTAATCATCCTCTATCGCTGTATTATTACTAGCAACATTATTTTCATTTTCTTCTTTCTCGTCAGTTCCACCGCGAAATAGCTCATCAACAAGCTCTTTAGTTTCTTCTTCATCATGGAAGAAGAACCAAATTCCATTAACTACATCATCTTTACCTGGAAGGCTACCAACTTTAACATTATCCATATTCATTTTAGATGCATATGGTAAATAATCTTTTATTGAATCTAAATCCATATTAGTATCTACATATTCTTTAAAAATATCAATTATATTTGAAATTTCTGTAATGTTCTTTAATTTAAAAGATTGTTTTGCAATTTCAATAATAACATTACGTTGTGTTCTAGTACGACCATGATCTTCATTTCCATAGTCATAAGGATATGATGTACCATCATTATTATGTCTAAATCTTACTAATTGTTCAACTTGTGCTCCTGTTAATGTATGTTCACCAGCTGTTAAATGTATATGTAGATTTTGAGTAGAATCATCATAATTCATATTGATAGGAACATTATATTGTAAACCTCCTATTTGGTCAACTAATTCTATTAATGCTTC
>CANQWH010000089.1 GCA_947627495.1 uncultured Clostridia bacterium | reverse complement strand
TGTAAATGATAGAATTTAACTATACAAAAATTCGCAAATAAAATAAGTCGAATTTGTATAGTTTTTTTCTTGTCTTTTTTAGTATAATCAACTTATCTTTTCAGAAAGGAGTTGATATTATGCGAAAAGATATTGAAAGTGAATTAATTAAATATCGAGAGGAGGTGAAATTATTGAATAAATCAGAACTAGCTAGAAGAATGAATTGCTCCAGACAAACAATTAATTCTCAATTGAAAAAATTAAATAATCCAAATCACATCTCTAAAAAAAGGGCTTACTCTTCTAAAATAGATGATTTTAAAGACATTATTCAAACTAAAGTAGAAAAATATGCTTGTTCTGCTATGTCAATTTATCTATTACTAAAAGATAAGTATGGTTATGATGGAAGTTATTCAACTGTTGCTAGATATGTTTCTAATTTCAAATCAGAACAAAATGTAAAAGTTACTATACGTTTTGAAACTGTTCCAGGTTATCAAGCACAAGTTGATTGGAAAGAAAGACTGTGTTTAGTTGATAATAGCAATGCTTCATACACAATAAATATTTTTCTAATTACTTTAGGATATTCAAGAATGAAATTTGTTAAATTAACTTTCGATAGAACTCAATCTACTCTGTTTGAATGTCTAACATCTGCTTTTGACTTTTTTGGAGGTATTCCCAATGAAATTCTTTTTGATAATATGAGAACTGTAGTTGACCATGCAAAATCAAATTTTTCTAATGTCGTAATCAATGAAAAATTTGCTCAATTTGCAAAAGATGCTGGCTTTAAAATTAGAGCTTGTAGACCTTTTAGACCAGAAACTAAAGGTAAAGTGGAAGTTTTAGCTAAAATAATGAATAGACTCAAAGCATATAATAATGAATTTTCCAATCAGTATGATTTAATGAACATTGTAGATGAAATGAATTACTCTCTTAATAGAGAAATTGTTCAAGGTATTAATCAAACTCCAATTTCACGTTTTCAAAAAGAAAAGAATACTTTAAACCCTTTTGATATAAATCTTTTAAAACCTTACTTCATTCGTCAAAAAGAGTATAAGGTTTCAAAAGAATCTATGATTACATTTAAAGGTAAAAAGTATTCTGTGCCTACTGAATATATTGGTAAATACCTTACTGTTACAGAAGGCGATAGTGGCACTATCTATATATATTATACCACAAATTTCATTTGTTCGTATGATACTCTAGTAAATTGCACTTTTAACTACAAAGAAGAACATTACAAAGAAATTTTAAAGAAAAGTGCATTTCCTTCAAAAACTGATAATGAACTCGATTTAATTATTAAAAGAAACTTAAAAAAACTTGATAATATTTGGATTGAAAAGAAAGGAGAAAATAAATATGACTAAGTATTCACAATTAATTAAAACTCTTGAAGAACTTGATTTATTAAAAACAAAAAGTTACCTCCCAGAATTTTTGGACAAAAATAAAAAGAATTCTGATTTTTTAATTTCTTCTCTTGAATATATACTTTCTCTTGAAGTAGAAGACAAAAAACGTAGAATCTCTGAAAATTTAATTAGAACTGCTGCTTTTCCTTTTCGTAAAACTTTAGATGATTTTGACTTTTCCTTTAATGATAGTATTGACAAAGATTACATTATGGATTTAGCTACTCTTAGGTTTATTGAAGATAAAAAGAATATTCTTTTTCTTGGTAATCCTGGTGTTGGAAAAACTCATCTTGCTGTTTCTTTAGGTATTAAAGCAACTCAATATAAGTATAGTGTATATTTTACTACATGTCATCAATTAATATCTAAACTTAATAAAGCTCAAAAGGAAAACAGAATTGATAAACAATTACAACATTTTGCACAATATAAAGTTCTCATTATTGATGAAATTGGTTACCTTCCAATTGACAGGCAAGGAGCAAATTTGTTTTTCCAATTGATCTCTAAAAGATATGGTAAAAAAAGTACAATAATTACAACTAATATGACATTTGGTGCATGGGGAGATGTTTTTAATGATAATATTCTTGCAAGTGCAATTTTAGATAGATTATTAGATCAAGCTTATGTAGTTAAAATTGTAGGAGAATCCTATCGTACAAAATATTTAGCTGTTAATAAAAAGAGTGCTGGATAATTCCAACACTCTACATAATGTAATTTGCGAATTTTTGTATAGTTTTATTTGCTAAAAATTGTATAATTTTGCTTGACAATTTACATTTTATCTTAAATAGATATAAGTCAAGAATACTATCTTTCATTGGTATAAAGTTTATTTGCTTGAAATTTAATTTTTTACGTACTAATTAAAGTTCCAATTTACATTATTGCGTATTAGGCTAATTTCATTTTTTAATACAACTATAGGTCTAAGAGAAGCATTAATTGAATTACTCGTTAGATTACCTATATTATCCGTATCTAATGCGTTTTGAGTAACACCTGTCATATAGTCTCCGTCCTTCCCCATTTCCGCATGAGCCAGGAGAGCTAAGGGCATATTGTAAGCCGGTAGGTTTTCAGATCAGTAGGCGTATAAAGAGGATCGTCTTGCGTCAATTTCTGGCCACAGCTCCCCGGAGGACACGTGTATCCGCCTTGCCCCGCACTGTAATTAATCACGCTATTTGGATACTTTTGGTTCCAACTCGCGCAGAACATCTCTATAGTAGGCCCTCCGTATGCAACTTATTGCTTTTTCTTTTTCAATTAAATCATCCCACAGATTATTATTCAAAAAAGTCGAAGAATACCTAACGCTATTAATACTATTTGAAAAATTAGTAAATTTCGTTAGAAATCTTTCTATGAATAAGTTACCATCATTAGAAACTATTGTACTTAGTGTGCTAGATGGCATACTTCCAAAATAAAAACATTTGTCTCCTCCACAGGCATTAGATTTTTTAAGGCTTGTCTTTTCGGGTATCTTATCATTTTGTAAATATGTTGATGTTATTATATACACATAATCCTCGTCCGCATAAAATATTTTCCAGTCTGTTACACCTGCTATAAAGCATTATATAAACAAAA
>CANQWH010000088.1 GCA_947627495.1 uncultured Clostridia bacterium | reverse complement strand
CTCTGTTGTCAATGTCACAGATGTAGGACAAAGTGGCGTAAATACAGATACTGTAAAATATGTATGGAACAATACAGCAAAAGATGAAGTAGAAGGAAATATAAAAACTGGATTTACATCAGGAGCAACATTAAGCATAAGTGAAGGAACAGGACAAAACTTCTACTTATGGATAGTAGCTAAAGATAACTTAGGAAATACAAGTATAAAAGGCTCAAAAGCATTCTGGTTAGATAACACACAAGCAAACAATCAAAAGCCAGGGGCATCTGCCACAACAAACACAGTAACAGTAACGTTTAACCAGACAGATGACCATTCACAGATAGATGGAAATACCAAAGAATATGCGATTCGTAAAAAAGATGGAGGTAATTGGGAAGCTTGGGTAAAAGATACCAATACATCACATATTTTTGAAAAAAGAACCTTAAACACAATATATGAAGTAAAGACAAGAGCAAAAGACGTGGCAGGAAATGAGTATAGAGAATCAGAAGTAAGTGAAATTACAACATCAAATATTACAAAGCCTGAAATTAAAATTTTAAATAGTAATTGGACGAATACTTCTGTGCCAGTTCAAATTAATTTTCCAGAAACAGCAGGTTCTACGTTAACAAGAGAGTATCAAAATGTGGGAGAAGCTTCTTGGACACCGGTACAAAGTAACACTGTTAAAATAGATGTTAGTCAAAATGGAATGATTTCTGCACGACAATATGATTCAGATAACCAAGGTCAAGCAGAAGGGTATGTTGCAACGCAACAAATTACTATAGTGGATAAAGAACCACCAGTAGTAGACAGTGCGACTTTTCCAAATACTTGGTCAAAAGATAAGAAAAATATAACATTAGAAGCAAGTGATGACGGAGGAAGTAAGATAGCAGGGTATGCAATAACGGAAACAAATGCAAAACCAGCAGCAAATACATTTATCTCAAGCGAAAGTAGTCCTTGGACCAGCCAAGCAACATATGCAGCAAATAAATACTGGGCATGGGTAATCGATGGGGCAGGGAATATTTCAGAAAAAGGATATGAAGTAATAGTAGGAGCTATTGAAACAGCAAAACCAACAATTGAAGTAACTACAAACACAACAGCATTAAGAGAACAAACGGCAACAGTAACAATCAAAGATACAGATTCTGGGTTAGCTAAAGGAAAGTATACAATTAACTATTACTGGGGAACATCAGATACGACACCAACAGATTGGAGTAAGAAAACAGGAAGCATTACGATAGAAGTAACTGAAGACGGAGCATCAAGTGCAAGCAATACGATAGAAAAAAGTGAAGGAACAGGAGATTTTTGGCTACATGTACAAGGCGTAACCTTAACAGACAGAGCAGGCAATACAGATACACCAACAGCCAAAGGAAAATTTGTATTAGACAATTCTGGACCAGAAGTAAGTTTTGATAAAAATGGAAACACAACATATCAAAGAAGTCACAGCACCAAGGTAACAGTAACAGATACACCAAAAGGCGTAGACACTAACAGTTTAAGATACTTATGGAACCAAAGTACAGTGCAACCTAAAGAATCAGACTTTAGTAACAAATTTGACAATGGAACATCAATTTCATGGAGTGAAGGAAATGGAGACTGGTATTTATGGATTTTAGCAAAAGACACACTAGGAAATATAAAAATAATGCGCTCAGAAGCATTCAAATTTGATAATACACCACCAACCATTACGTTTAATCCAAATGGAAAAAATACATGGGTAACAAGTCAAGATGTTACAGTATCAGTGAGCGATTCAGGAGGAAGTAACTTAAAGACAGATTCCTTAAGATATGCATGGTTACAAAAAGATAAAGATGCAACAGAAAGTGAAATTACGAAAACTTTTAATAATAGCAGCGCAATAAAAAGTGAAGAAGTAACCGGAAGTAACTGGTATCTATGGATAGTGGCAAAAGATAATGCAGGAAATACCAAGATAGATAAATCAGCAGCATTTTTGTTTGATAATGAAGGTCCAAAAATAACAAGTACATCAGTTCCAAGTGAATGGAGTCAAACTAATAAACAAATAACAGTAAATGCAACAGACAATGGAAGTGGAATTGCTGGATATGCAATAACAACAAATAAGACTGCACCAGGAAATAATGACTGGTCAGGTAGTGCAGAGACATCTTGGAAGAGTGATGCCAAGCCAGTAGGTAGTTATTATGCATGGGTGAAAGACGGTGTGGGTCACACAGCGATGTCTAGAGAGATAAAAGTAAACAACATTGATGGAGACTCACCTACATTGAAAGTAGACGGAAATACTACAGCTAAGCAAACGCATACAGCGACTGTGACCATTGGAGATGAAACGTCAGGTTTGGCAAAACAAAGTTACGAAGTAAAATACAAATGGAAAGATAATGCAACAGATTTAACAGACAGTGAATGGAATAACGTAACAGAGAAAATAACCATCACCCCAGCGCAAGCAGGAGATAAAACGGCAACTGGAAGTATTACAGGAGAAAAAAGTTTAGGAACAGGAACAAAATATCTACACGTACGAGCAACACTTAAAGACCAAGCAGGAAGAACTGTGACACTAACCAATAAAGCAACTTTTGTCTTTGACAACGCAGGTCCAACTGTAACTTTTGAGACAAATGGCTCAACGACATGGAAAAAAGAGCAAAGCACTAAGGTAAACATTGTTGAGGATGGAAACGCAAACGTAAATACCTCAAGCTACAGATATTTATGGAGTACAAACTCAACAGGAGAAACAGAACAAACCATAACACAATCGTTCAGCAATGGAGACAAGTTGTCAAAGAACACAGTAACAGGTGTATATTATTTATGGGTAGTAGCAAAAGATGCACTCGGTAATACTACCATAGCCACTTCACCTGCATTTAACATAGATAATACGAATCCAACATCTACAGCACCAACTGTTACCACAACAACCAATACAGCAACAGTAGTATTCAAACAAGATGATGTAAATGCTGGAATAGATGGAACAACAAAACAATATAGGTATAAGGAAAAAGATGC
>CANQWH010000087.1 GCA_947627495.1 uncultured Clostridia bacterium | reverse complement strand
TATCGACATTCTCAGGCATATTTTTTCCTCCAATCTTTTACTTATACATATATTATAGTATTTTTTAGTTTGCTTTTCAATATTATTATAAAACTATATTACCCTTCTACTGCATACCCTATTGCATACCTTGATATTTTACAGGTTATGAAACAAGCCCTAAAGCGTTTATTTAAATGCACTTTAGGGTTTTATTGCATACTTTTACTGCATACTTTGGTATATTAATGTTATGTATCCATTAATAAATCTACTTTTTCTAAGCTATACTCTCTCCAAGTAAAAAGGGAGGAGATAAAAAAATGGTCAAAAAGAATTTTTTAAAAAGCAGTTTAATAATCGCTATTGCAGTAGCAATGATGTTACCAGTAATACCTACAATGTCATTCGCTGCAAGCAAACCAATTATAACATATAGTGCACATATGCAGACATATGGTTGGGATTCAACAAATAAAGCTCCAAACAGCGAATTAACAGCAAAAGATGCTGCTAAGAATTATGCTGGAAAAATAGGCGAAAGCAAAAGAATGGAAGCTTTAGAAGTTAACCTTTCAACATTACCAGGAGTAACACTTAAATATCGTGCACACGTTCAAACATATGGATGGCAAGATTGGGTAACAGCTGATACTACAGCAGGACATACAGCAATAGCTGGAACAACAGGAGAAAGCAAAAGAGTTGAAGCTTTACAAATATCTGTAGAGGGATTAAAAGAACAAGGATATAAATTATTATATCGTGCACATGTTCAAACATATGGATGGCTTGATTGGGTAGACGCAGATGATCCAAATGCATTTGCTGGAACATCTGGAGAATCAAAGAGAATGGAAGCATTCGAAATAGTAGTTGTACCTATATCAGAATATACTTATGAAGATAATGGAAATGGAACACATTCAATTTCATACAAAGGTGTATTACAAGGAACAGCTAAATGCTCATATGGAGAATGGACTCCAACAAGTACTGGAGCAACAGAATATCAACAAACATGTGCTTTATGCGGACATAATAGTGGAGAAAAAACAACACTACAAGATGCTTTAACAAAAGCATATACAAATGGTACTAAAGAAGTAAAAGCAGAAAAAGTTACATTAAGTGCTAGCAACGAAACACTTACAGTACCTGCTGGTGTTACATTAGAAGTAGCAACAGAATTAGATGTAGCAGCTAATTCAAAATTAGTAGTAGATGGAAATGTTGTTACTAAGTATCTTGGAACTAATATGACTAGTCAAAATAATAATGTTAAAGTAAGTGAAAATGGTACATTTACAGTAGCTGGAAAATACGAAATTACTGATACAGGAGATTCAGATGGAATATTAGAAGATGCTGCAAACTTACCATATGTAACAAACATTATAATAGAAGAAGATTCAGTTGCTCAAACTCTTGCAGCAGCTGCAAAAATTGATAAAAAAGCAAATTTAACAATTGATTTAAACGGAACAACAGTTAATGGTCCAGCCAGCAGCTATATGTTTGAATCAAGTGGAAATTTAACAGTTAATAATGGAAAATTCGTAAATAAAACTGGTGAAGGAATTAAAGTTGTTGAAGGTAGCTTAAAAGTTACTGGTGGAACAATGGAAGTTAAAGATAGAGCAGTAGCACTTGTAGGAGATACTGCAAAAGACATAAAAGAACGTGATTTATCAAAAACTCCAGTTACACTTAACAATGTAGAAATTAAAGCAACAAGTGACTATGCTATTAGTGCTTTAGGTAATAATGGTACAGTAACATTAAATAATGTAAATGTAGATGTTACAGGAACAGGTACTTGGGCATTAGTAACAAATGGTTCAACTAAGAATACATCATTCAAAGTTACAGGTGGAAAATACACATCAGAATATATGGTAGCTTACCTACCAGCAACTGGTGATAATACATTCTCAAATGTAACTATGACAGGTAAAGATGGAATCGAAGTTGCAGGTGGAAGCTTAACAGTTACTGGTTCAACAATAACTGCTACAAATGCAAGCCCAACATTAGCAGTAGCCAAAGCTGATACAGGTAAAACATTAAATGGTAGCGGTGATGACATTTGTGGAGCTGCTATTCTATTAAAAGTTAAAGCTGGATATGGAAAGGATACAGAAAAATTTGATCTTAGAATAACAAATTCTACTGTAAAAAGTGCACAAGCTGCAGCAGTTTTAGTTGTAGAAGATACAAGTGCAAATCCAATATCTTCAGTTAAAACTGTAAATACATCATATGCAGGTTCAAACATTCAAGGATTTACAGAAAATAAGAATTTAGCAGAAAAAGATGCAATTATCTATTCATTAAGAACAAATAGTGAAGTTGTTGTAAAATAAATAGTAAATATTCTTTATATAAAAAAGGCATTCTTAACGAATGCCTTTTTTTATAATATTTCACAAAATTATTTTCATTTAATTAACTATCAAGACCTAAAGAGTTTATCATAGCAGTACATCCAGCGACTAAATCAGTTCCAGTTAAGTCCTTGCTAGATAGTACTTTATTTATTGTTGAGATTGCTGGTTCTTCTAGAACTTTGTTTGTTCCATTTAATCCACTTAAATCATTTTTTAATTTAGTAACAAATCTTACTAATCCTGCTAATGCATTTGCTTTTGTGTTTTCAAATATTGCTTCTAATTGTGGAGCATTCATAGCTGTTTCAATATCATCTAAACCATCTTGAATAGCATCTTTTACCCAAGAAATATCAATATATTTAGTTATTCCTGCTTCTAATAGATCTGCTTGTTGAAGTTTTTGATAATATACGATTGCTGTCTCGGCATATTTTTTTACATCGTCATCGCAATTTTCAGCTGCACCTGTCATATCTAATTTGTTTTTATAAGCATCTCTTAATGTTTGTATAGTTAAATCTCTAACTAATTGTGTTGTGAAGAAAGATTTTAAGTTAGTCATTGTCATATCTTCTAAGTCTGTATCAGAGATATTTCCTTCTTCATCTAATTTTGCTAATGTATTTGTATCTTTTTTAGCTTGTTTATATTTACCTATTGACAATACTTTGTTACTATGAGCTTTATCAGCTTCTGCATTGTATAAAGTCTCTAATGATTCTACTGCATAATCTAATACAGCTTTTTTAACTGTGTTATATGCTTCTTTGAAATATTTTCCTGTTGTTTTAGTAAAGTCAGTTGTTGAATATTCTTCTTTGTTATATAATTCTGC
>CANQWH010000086.1 GCA_947627495.1 uncultured Clostridia bacterium | reverse complement strand
ATATATGAATTTTATATAATGTATTCAAAAATATTATGAGTATTTTTCCTAATCCCCCCTGACCAAGAAGTTCAGGAGCCAGTTGCATCTAATTATACAATAACAGTTAATGAAAACAATATTATAAACAATGTAAATCAAGACGATTTAAAAATAGAAATAGCTTTTGATGAAGAAGTACCTAAAGACACAAAATTAAAATTAGTAGCATTTGATGAAAGTGGAAAAAGATTAAGTATATCAGGATTACCAGCAGATGTAAAAGCTCAAGAAGCAACTACTGATGGAAAAGAAATGAAAGTTGAAGCAAGTACTACAACTGGAGAAGATGGTAAAATAAATGCAACAAAAGATGAAACAAAAACTTTAGTAGATGTTGTAGGTGGATATAAACACGTACCAGATGGAACAATATACTTCAGACTATTTGATGAAAAAGACACAAAATATGAAACACCATTAGGAGAAACAAAAGTAATCAAAAATACTGTAGAACCAACAATAGCTAAAGTTAGTGCAGAACGTAATGACACAAATAACGCAACAGTAAAAGCAACAAGATATGGAACAAGTGATATAACAACTATTTATTACTGTGCTGTTCCAAATGATGCAATAAAAGACTCCCCACCTAATAAAGATGCTGTATCATGGAATGCAAAAACAAAAATATTTTCGAAGTCAGAAGATGGTGTAGAAGGTGACTATACTCCAGTAACTAGGAAAATAGAAGTTAAGAGTGATTCAATAGACGAAGTAATTAATGGATTAGATAATAGTAAAGCATATAGAATATACTACGTAGTAGAAAATTCATATGGAAGTCAAACAGAACTAGCTGGAGGAGGAATATCTTTACCACAAATAGATATCGGAAATGACGTAAACACTACAAAGGAAGAAAAGGTAGATAAAGACAAAATAACTTTACCAACGGGAACAATAACAGATACGAATGCATTTAAATGGCAAAAACCTCATAGCAGTAATGGTTCAAATACAGAACATGGATATATAGTAACATTATATAAAGATGGAAATATATATTATGAAGCAGAAGTAAGTTCACCAGAGACTGGCTTTCAATTAATAAACTATAAAAATCCAACTGCAGCATTAGAAGCAGGAGAATATTATATAGGAGTAGTAACAAAAGGAAGTATTAAAGATAGTACTAAAGCTACAGTAAATTCAGAAGAAGTAATATCTGAAAAAGTAACAGTAAAAGCAATAAACCCTGTAAGCAATATAAAATTAACAACAAATGAAAGTAATGGATATCCGAAATTATCATGGGATGAAAATGATGAAAATTGCGGAGGATATAGTGTAAAATTATATTTAGAAGATAAAGATACCGGTGTGTTTGGAAAAACTGCGAGAATAACATCTACAACGACTAAATCAGACAATAAATGGATAGATTATTCTACGAAAGAGGATACTACTACACCAGAAGGCTGGAGTGGAAATAGCAGAAAATTAGATCGTAACTATGGATATTATGCAGAAGTAGTTGCAAATGTAGATGAAGAAAAAACAACAGCAGAAGTTGAAAAGAACAAAGAAGGAAAAACAATCTATGTAAATTCACAGCCAGAATATTATTACTTCTGTGCTCCATATAGAGAAGCACAAATTACAAGTGCATCAGATAGTTCAATGACATTTAAATTAGAAGGACTTACTGAAAATACTGATTATAAAAAAGCACCTTATTACGGAGAAACATGTGTATACGGAGAAGAAGAACAAGATTTAACATATGCATTAAGGGTATACAAAAAAATAGATAATGAATTCAAAGATATGGGAACAAAAGAGGTAAAAACAGCTTATGAATATAGTGATGAGGAAAAAACAAATATATCTGCAACATACTTTACAGTAGAAGGATTAGATGCATATACAGAATATCAATTTAGACTAATCACAAAATGTGGAGAATTTGAAGGATGGAGTGAAATAATAGCCAATGGGCATACAATGCCAAGAATTGATAATTTAACATGTGAAGACAAGGCAGAAGATTGTAAAGATAATTCTAATACATTTTTCTTTGATTCAAGTAGTAGTGGTAAAATTATAATTGATGGAAAAGAATATAAAGGAAGCGACTTTACAGATACCAACTTACAAGAAGAATTTAAAGGATTAAAATCATTTTTATCAAAACTAAAAGCTGGAGATGAAGTAACAATAACAGGTGATACAGTTGACTTAGTTCTAAATAGTACAGCTAATGATTCAGAAGAAGCATCATTTATGTACAATGAGTTTTTAGATGGAAAAGTATTAAATATTACTGGAAATAATTATGAAAGAAAAATTGGTAAACCAAATAATGAAAAATATCCCGCAGAAGTAAATTTAAAATCAGGACAATTTGACTTAACAAAATTCAAAAAAGAAAGTGATGAAGTAGTAACATTAGGTAATGGTGTAAAAATCAAAACAGGAACAGAAGACCTAGGAGATTTAATAGTAGTAGCTGGAGCTGAAGTGACTGTAAATGATGTAAAAATGAAAACAGACTTACAAACCGTAATAAAAACTAAGACAGTAGAAACAAATGGAGTTGAGTTGACGGTAGTAGCAAATGGAGAAGAATCAAATAACTTAGTATTTGAAAATCAAAATGATAAAGTTGATGGAACACAAACAGATGGAAATGTAACAATAAAATTCGTAAGTTCTAATACTTCAAGTACAACACAACAAGGAAGTATAACCATAAAAGGAAATGGCGGAAAGGTAACAGTAACACAAGAAAATGTAGCAGTAGGAAGTGACATAGAAGTAAAAGTAGAAAAAGGCGAAGTTGATGTGTCTGAAGGAAACTTAACAGGAGGAAAAACAGTAACTTTATCTGCAACAACTGATAGTAATAAAACAGCAAAGATAACAGCAATAACAGAAGCCGTAGCACCAGAGGTATTAAAGGGAAAAACTATTGAGATAAAAGACTATACAATCGAAACTTTAAAAACTGCATTAAACGGAAGTAGTTCAGGAAGTGGAACAAATGTAACAGAAGCAACTGTTAATGAAGTAAATGCATGGTTAGCAAAATTTGGAGTAAATGCTGAAGGCGTTAAAGTAACAGTGAATTCCTCAGATGGAACAAAAGTAACCATTGAAAATAGTGGAACAAGTCAGATAAACGTGCAAGGGCTTAAATAAAATTCAGTACTAATTTCAGCAATATTAAATTATTTCAAACACATATAAAACTCCTAGTAAGTATTCACTAGGAGTTTTAACAATGTACGACAGGCATGTCGTTTAGCTAATCGGTGAAAGTCCGAAGTGGAGGTACATATCGCCAACCACATAGAGAAGCACAAGCTATCCATCGTGAGGTGGAAGTGAAGGAAGTGTGTATCAAAATCGTGGCTCGATGAACAAAAACTTGATAC
>CANQWH010000085.1 GCA_947627495.1 uncultured Clostridia bacterium | reverse complement strand
AATAAAGTAGAAAAATTACTACATAATATATATGTATGTAAAAAAATTGATGCAAAAATTTTGCGAAGTAAGGAGTTCAAGGAATATCCTTGCAATAATACTTCGTAAATTTTAATGCATCAATTTTTTTATAATTTTGAGAAAAGTTTTGCAGATTAAAAAACAAACTTTAAAAATGTTAGAATTTTAGATAAGCAAATGTAAATTAAAAATAAAAGGAAGGAAGGAAAACATATGAAAGAAAATAAAGGAATAACGTTGATAGCGTTAGTAATTACCATAATAGTAATGTTAATACTGGTGGGAGTAAGTATAAAATTAGTAATAAATAGTGGTTTATTTGAAAATGCCCATAAAGCGACAATATTAACAGTAGTTTCAATGGTAAAAGAAGAAATAGGAATAGATAAAATGACAGAAATGATAGATGGAAAGCCAGTAACAGTAGAGCAATTATTAGCAGAAGGGAAGATAAAAAGAACCATAGAAGAAGAAGGAACAGATACATGTTATTTATATTATGCCTTAAAAGAAGGAGCATATTCAAGTATGAAAGGATATGGAAAGGGAACAACAAAAGATGTATTTTTAATAGATAAAGATTTTAATATAAAATATATAGATAAAAATGGAAAAGAATATGGAGATAAAGTAGAGGGAACAAAATTAGAAGATGAAACAGTAATAAGATTTGCAAATAAAGCATTTAGTGAGTATGTATCAAAAATATCAGGGGCAAAAGAAGAAGAAATGAAGTTTAAATGGATGAAAACACAAACATCATTAACTATTGATGATGAAACCTTAGATAGCTTAGAAGATTTAGTATTTTTTCCAAATTTAGAATCTTTAACAATCATTAAAACATCTAATAGTTTAAATAATTTAAATGGAATAGAAAATTGTAAAAAAATAAATCGCTTAATTATTAATGATAATGCTCGGCAGTAGCGAAGAAGCAAGAATAAAAGATTTCAAAGCAATTGGTAAATTGCCAGCTTTACAATCTATTTCAATTTGTGGTAGCTATATTGGGGATGGTAATTGGAACAATTTTATTGAGGGTTTACAATCAGCAGAAACATTAAATTCGCTTTCCTTGCGGTGGAGAGAATGGATTAACAATTAGTAGCGTAAAGGGAATAAGTAAACTGAAAAATTTACAAACCTTAACTTTTAGAAAGGCTTATAGATTATCAACAGTAGAAGATGTTAAAGGCTTAACCAATTTAAAAACACTTTCTATAAGTCTTAGTATACTTACAGAGATAAAAGGAATTGATAATTTAATACAATTAACAAGCTTAACGCTAAGTGGAGGATCTTTGGTTAACATACAGGGCTTAAATAAATTAGCTAATTTAGAAAGTCTTGATTTATGTGATAATCAAATAGCGGATATTGGCGAATTATCCAGTTTAACTAAACTAAAAACATTAAGATTAAATTCCAATAAAATAACAGACATTAGTGCATTATCCAATTTAATTAATTTAAAAACATTATACTTAAACAACAACCAAATAGTAGAGGTACTACCTTTAGCAGAATGTAATCAATTAACATATTTAAATTTAAAACGAAATGCAACAATAAGAACAGAAAATTATACAGAAGAAGAAAAACAACAGTTATTAGAAATAAGCAAAATAATAAAAGAACGAAAAGGAACAATTGCATTAGATATAAATAAACTAAGTTTATTTAAAGGTTATACAAGTTTAGATTTAAGTTATCAAAATTTAACAGACTTGAGCTTATTAGAAGGACAAACAGATTTAACAAAATTATATTTAGGTAACAATAATATTACATTAGAAGATGAAAAATCACAAAATATTTTGAAAGAAATGAAGAAATTAACAATATTAGACTTAAAAAACAATAATATAACCAATATAAGTGCAATTAATAATTTATCTAATTTAACAGATTTGAACTTAGATAATAATAGAATAACAAATATAAGTGCAATAAATAGTTTATCTAATTTAACTAGCTTATATCTTAGTGGAGATAATAACAATGTAGATTTAACAGAAATAGAAGACATTATATCTAACTTAAATACGTTTTCTATAAATGAAACAAGTTTTCAAACAATAGTAAATTGCACACCAAGTAAAATTAAAAAAATTAACTTATATGGATATAAAGGAAAATTACCAAATAATTTATCAAAACTAACATCGCTTTCTACCTTAAACTTTTCGTGGGGTAATGGTACAAGTAATCTGGATGTATTATCTAATGTGACTAGTTTAACAAATATAAACTTTGGCAAAATGGACTTACATGAAAAAATGATAAAGGACTTTTCTAAACTAAACAATTTAACTTATCTTAATTTAAATGGTTGTAGTTTATGGACAAGTGATTTAGAAGGCTTAATAGGATTAAAAAATAATGAAAATTTAGAAATAGATTTAAGAAGCAATGCATTATTAGATCCAGAAATATTATTAGAATTACCTTCAAAATTTAAAATACTTTTAGGAGGGAATGTAAATATATCAGAAGAATTTAAAACAAGATTAAGAGAACATTTTGGAAAAAATGTAAGTTTTTAGAATATAAAAATAACAATTGGATAATGTAAAAAAAAATAACAAAAACATATTTACATAGAAATAAAAAAATGGTAAAATAAAAACAAATGAGAAATTAAAAAACAAAAGGAGAAAAATATGAAAAACTGTGAAACCCTTGGTACTGTAGAGAGAGAGAGAGAGAGAGAGCTATAATTTAAAAGATATAGCTTATTTATCATACTCAAACAATGTAATAAATAAAGTAGAAAAATTGCTACATAATATATATGTATGTAAAAAAATTGATGCAAAAATTTTGCGAAGTAAGGAGTTTAAGGAATATCCTTGCAATAATACTTCGTAAGTTTTAATGCATCAATTTTTTTTACTTTAAAGCAAAGTTTGGAAGATGAAAAATTAAACTTTAAAAATGTTAAAACTTTAGATAAGCAAATGTAAATTAAAAATAAAAGGAAAGAAGGAAAACATATGAGAGAAAAAAAGAAAGAAAATAAGGGAATAACGTTGATAGCGTTAATAATTACCATAATAGTAATGTTAATACTGGTGGGAGTAAGTATAAAATTAGTAATAAATAGTGGACTATTTGAAAATGCACATAAAGCAACAATATTAACAGTGGTTTCAATGGTAAAAGAAGAAATAGGAATAGATAAAATGACAGAAATGATAGATGGAAATCCAATAACAGTAGAGCAATTATTAGCAGAAGGGAAGATAAAAAGAACCATAGAAGAAGAAGGAACAGATACATATTATTTATATTATGCCTTAAAAGAAGGAGCATATTCAAGCATGAAAGGATATGGAAAGGGAACAACAAAAGACGTATTTTTAATAGATAAAGACTTTAACATAAAATATATGTATATGATAAACTAAAATTGACCCCCTAATATAATTGAAAATTGACCCCTTAGAGAAAAAATAATATAATAC
>CANQWH010000084.1 GCA_947627495.1 uncultured Clostridia bacterium | reverse complement strand
GCACACCTTCTTTTTTCTCATTTGCAATTTTCATTTTTATTATAGCATATATATCCATTTTTGGCAATTATTTTTTTTCGTTTTTTTATTAAGCTTTTATATTATTGTTACAATTCACATCTTATACTAAAAAGTCCGCCAAACTCGAAAGGAGTTATATATTTATTCTAAATTGAACCCACGTCGGCGATTGCCTTCGATGCTTTTCGGGGGTCTTCAATTTTTAATAAATATATAACTCCTGCGTTTGGCTACTCTGTACATACAACTGTCTTTGAATTATAACAATGAACTTTTTAACTTTTGCCTTACATACTCATATAAAATTACACCTGTTGCAACAGAAGCATTTAAGCTTTCTGTTTTGCCAAGCATTGGAATTTTTATTTTTATATCTGATATTTCTTGTACTTCTTTTGATACACCATTTGCCTCATTTCCTATTACTATTGCTAGTTTCTTTAATTCTAAATTATATAAACTTTTGTCTGTATCTAATGAAGTTGATACTACATTGTATTTGTGCTTTTTTATTGTTTTTAAAGTTTCAACTATATCATCACTTTCTATTACATTAACTCTGAAAATTCCTCCCATGCTAGAACGTATTACTTTTGAATTATATACATCTCCACTTTTTTTAGATACTATTATTTGGCTTAAACCTACACTATCTACGGTTCTTAATATTGTTCCTATATTTCCTGGGTCTTGTATATCATCTAATACAACAATTAAATCTTCTTTATAGTTTATTTCCGCTTCTTTGTTGTTTTTCCCAATTACTGCAAGCATTCCTTGTGGATTTTGAACTTCTGTTATTGTATTAAAAACCTTTTCATCTGCATATATGCAATTATATTTTGCGACTTCATACATTGAATTTTGATTTATATCTTCCATTTTATTGCAATTATCACATACTATTATTGTTCGTATATCTAAGTTTTCTGATATTGCTTCATTTATTAGTTTTATGCCTTCTACTACATATTCTCCAAATTCATCACGATATTTTTTTTCCTTTAATTTTCGTATATGCTTTATTGTTTCATTATCTTTGCTTGTTATTACCATTTTTTAACATTCCTTTCTAAAAAGAGCTTTTTTATTAGAATTCACAGTCATTTATTAATTTTTTCTTAAGAAAAAATATGAAAGCTTCGATAAGATTTGTCGGACTTTATAGTATAATCCGAAAATTGTGAAATTACTAATAATTACTCAAAATTTCCTCTATCTCAGAAATTATATTGTCTGCATTTTGTATTTTGTATGTTATATATGGGTTCATTCCTGTAGAAAATTTAACTTTATCTTTATATTTTTGTAATATTTTTACCATATCTAATGTGCATTTTTCAGATTCTATATATATTACTATATTATTTTGCTTCTGCATTATCTTTATTATTCCCTTATTTTTGCAAATTTCTCTTATTTTTGCAATACTTATTAAATTTATAACTTCGTCAGGCATTTTTCCAAATCTATCTGTTAAATCTTCTGCAATATTTTTTAAATCTTCATCTGTTCTGCATAAAGCAATATTTCTGTAACTCTCCATTTTTTGGTCTTGGTTTTCAATATATGAGTCTGGTATAAAACTTGATATTGATATATCAATAATTGGGTCTATTTCTTCTTCTACTTCCATTCCTTTTTGTTCTTTTATTACTTCATCTAAAATTTTGCAATAAGTATCATATCCTACTTCATCAATATGTCCGTGTTGAACTTCACCAAGTAAACTTCCTGCTCCTCTTATCTCTAAGTCTCTCATTGCTATTTTAAATCCAGAGCCAAATTCTGTAAACTCTTTTATTGCCTTTAACCTTTTTTCTGCAACTTCTGAAATCATTTTATCTCTTTTATATGTTATATATGCATATGCTTGTTTGTCTTCTCTACCAACTCTTCCTCTTATTTGATATAACTGTGCTAGACCTAATCTATCTGCATTTTCTACTATAATTGTGTTTGCATTTGGTATATCTATGCCAGATTCTAGTATTGTTGTGCAAACTAATACATTTATCTTTTTCTCTATGAATTCTTCCATTATATCTTCTATCTCTCTACCTGTCATTCTTCCATGTGCATAAGCAATTTTTGCGTTTGGTACCAAGTCCTCAATTTGTTTTGCTTTTCTATCTATATTTTCTACACTATTATATAAATAGAATACTTGCCCATCTCTTTCCAATTCTTTTGTTATAGCTTCTCTTATTACTTCATCATCATATTCTAAAACATATGTCTGTACTGGTCTTCTGTTTTGTGGTGGTTCATATAAACATGACATATCCCTTATTCCAACAATTGACATATGCAAAGTTCTAGGAATTGGAGTTGCTGTCATTGTTAATACATCTATACTATTTTTCATTTTTTTTATTTTTTCTTTATGCTTTACTCCAAATCTGTGTTCTTCATCTATTATTAATAGTCCTAAATTTTTATATTCTATTTTTTCATTTAGTAATTTATGTGTTCCAATTACAATATCTACTTCTCCTAATTTCAAACCTTCTATTACTTCTCTTTGCTTTGCTGCACTAACAAACCTATTTAATAATTCTACCTTTATTGGATAATCCTTCATTCTTTCTCTAAATGTTTCGTATTGTTGATTAGCAAGTATTGTTGTTGGAGCTAAATAAGCTACTTGCTTTTGATCCATACAAGCTTTAAATGCCCCTCTTATTGCCACTTCTGTTTTTCCATAACCTACATCTCCACAAAGTAGTCTATCCATAGGTTTTTCACTTTCCATATCCTTTTTCATTTCTTCTATGCTACGTAATTGATCCTCTGTTTCTTGATATGGGAACTTTTCTTCAAATTCTTTTTGCCATTCTGTGTCTTTTGAAAACATAAATCCTTTTGCTTTTTCTCTTTTAGCATATAGTTCAATTAAATCTTTTGCAACTTCTTGCAAGTTTGATTTTACTTTTGCTTTTGCTTTCGCCCATTCCTTGGTTCCAAGTTTATTTAATCTTGGTGGATTATCACCTGTATTAATATATTTTTTTACGTTATCTAAGCTACTAGTTGGAACATATAATATTCCATCATCTTTATATCTAATTTTAATATAATCCTTTGTAACTCCATCTGTTGTAATTGTGTTTATTCCTATAAATTGCCCTATTCCGTTGCTTCTATGAACTATATAATCTCCTACCTTTAAGTCTGAAAATATTATTGTTTCTCCTTGTTTAAATTGCTCTGGAGTTTTCCTTCTTTTTTTAGGTATGTTAAATAATTCTTCTATTGATATTACTAGCAAATTAAAATCATAACATTCAAATCCTTCTGTTAAAGAGCCTTCTGTTATTATTATTTTTTCCAAATGATTTGGATTTGTTATCTTCTCTGCTAGCAATCCTTTAGTTTTTCTCACATTACTTTGTGAACCACATAAAATGGCTATTGTTGTTCCTTGTCCAATGCCTTCTTGTACTTTCTTAAACAATAAATCCATTGAACTACGAAAAAAGTTGACCTCCCTATAGCTAAAGCTATATCCGTTTCTTTTTGCATGCATACTTT
>CANQWH010000083.1 GCA_947627495.1 uncultured Clostridia bacterium | reverse complement strand
CAAAATAGTTTTATCATGGAATTTAAAGTATATAAAGAAAATAATGAAAAAACAATGGAAGAAACAATAGAAAATGCAAAGAAACAAATAGAAGAAAAGAAATATGAAGAAAACTTAAGGGAGAGAGGATTTACAAATATTACCAAAATGGTATATGCATTCAAAGGAAAAGAAGTAAAAATGGAAATATTCTAGATAAATGATTAATGTATTGTAAAAAAATGGAAAATGTTTTGAATGATAGATTTGTTCAAGGCATTTTTTGTTTATACTGTAAAGAAATTTGAGCTACGATGAATACTACCGTAAACTTATCTGTAAACGATGGAGACCACTCTGCGTCTACGAAACAGAGTTTAGATAGTCAAACGGGAACACGATATTTACATGCTCATGTGGATAACTTATCAGACTGGGCTGGAAATGTAATTTCTTTGTCAAATCGAGGAGAATTCGAACTAGATAATACAGGGCCAGACATTACCATTGTCACAGATGGAAATCCAGTTTACCAAAAAACACAAAAATCTGTTGTCAATGTCGTAGACATAGGAAAAAGTGGCGTAAATACAGATACTGTAAAATATGTTTGGAATCATACAGCAACTAATGAAGCAGAAGGAAATATCACAACTAAATTTACATCAGGAGATGAGTTAAGTACCAGTACAGGAACAGGAAATAACTTCTACTTATGGATAGTAGCAAAAGATAACTTAGGAAATACAAGCATCAAAGGCTCAAAAGCATTCTGGCTAGACAATACAAAAGCAAATCAAGAAACGCCAGGAGTAACATATACATCTAACTCAATCACAGTATCGTCAGCACAAACTGATAGCCATTCAGGAATAGATGCAAAAACTAGACAATATACGTATCGTGAATTAAATGGAACATGGCAAGACTGGGTAACAGATGCAGGAACATCACATACATTTGAAAAATTGACCAAAAACACAACATATGAAGTAAAAACAAGAATCCAAGACGTGGCAGGGAATGAGTATCAAGAATCAAATGTAAAACAAGTAAAAACAGCAGATATAGCAAGTCCAAAAGTAACACCATTAGATACAGCTTGGACAAATACAAGCGTAAGGGTAAAAGTCGAATTCCCAGCAACGGAAAATGCAACAGTCACAAAAGAATATAGTCAAGATAATATAACATGGACGCCATTAACAACAGGAACAGAAATCACACTAACGTTAACTTCAAATGGAACCGTGTATGCACGTCAATATGACTCCACAGACCAAGGAAAATCCAATGTAGTATCTGTGCAAGTTAACAACATAGACAAAGATTTACCAACGATAACAAAAGCAACAGCATCAACAGATTGGTCAAAGAATAATAAGCAAATAACATTAGAAGCAAGTGATGACGGAGGAAGCCAAATAGCAGGGTATGCTATTACAGAAGCAAATACAAAACCAGGAGCAGACGCATTTATAGCAAGTAAAGAAAGTCCATGGGCCAGTACAAATACGTATGCAGCTAAAGATTACTGGGCATGGGTAATCGATGGAGCAGGAAATATTTCAGAAACAGGATATAAAGTAACAGTAGGAAATATTGAAACAACAGCACCAACAATTGAAGTAAATTCAATTGCAATACCAGCTAAAGAACAAACAGCAACAGTAACAATTAGAGATGCAAATTCAGGACTAGCAGCAGGTACTTATACAATAAAATATACATGGACAGACTCTAACGCAACATCAATAGACTGGACAAAGATAACAGAAAAAATAACGATAAAAGTAGATTCAGCAGGAGCAGCTAGTGCACAAGAAACTGTAAAGAAAAATGGAGTAACCGGAACATATTGGTTACATGTACAAGGAGTAGACTTAACAGATAGAGCAGGCAATACAGGTTCACCAACAAACAAAGGAAGCTTTGTACTTGACAATGAAGGACCAAATATACAATTTGTAACAAATGGAAATAACACATATAGTAAAAAACAAGAGACAGTAGTAAATGTAAGTGATGTATTAGTCCAAGTTAATGCAAGTAGTTTAAAATATTTATGGAATCAAAGTACAAATGCATTAACGGAAAATTCATTTAATAGTGCAACTGGATTCACAACAGGAGAAAAAATTAGTAGAGAGACAGGAAATGGAGATTGGTATTTATGGGTGTTAGCCAAAGATAGTTTAGGAAATGTAAAGATAGAACATTCAAATGTATTCAAATTTGATAATGCCCAACCAACCATTACGTTTGATCCCAATGGAAAAAATACATGGGTGACAAGTCAAGATGTTACAGTATCAGTGAGCGATTCAGGAGGAAGTAATTTAAAGGCAGATACCTTAAAATATGCATGGTTACAAAAAGATAAAGACGCAACAGAAAGTGAAATTACGAAAACTTTTAATAATAGGAGCGCAATAAAAAGTGAAGAAGTAACCGGAAATAATTGGTATCTATGGGTAGTAGCAAAAGATAATGCAGGAAATACCAAAATAGATAAATCAGGAGTATTTTTGTTTGATAATGCTGAACCAACTATTACATCAGCAGCTGCACCAGATGGGTGGAGCAAAGAAAATAAGAAAATAACAGTAAAAGCAACAGACAATGGAAGTGGAATTGCAGGGTATGCGATAACAACAAATGCAAATGAACCTGCTGACACTGCATGGAGTGGTACGACCTCAGGAGAATGGACAAGTAGTGCATATGGTAATGGAAATACCTACTATGCATGGGTAAAAGATGGTGTAGGACATAAAGTAAGACAAGGACCTATCACAATCAGTAATATAGATACAGATATGCCAACTATCAAAGTAACACCAAACAATACGGCGCAAAAAACACATACAGCAACAGTCACCATAACAGATGCAACATCAGGATTAAAAGCAGAAAATTATGTTATAAAATATACATGGAGAGACAATTCAGGAGGGCTAACAGATGCAGATTGGAATGGTATCAATACAACAATTAACATAAATGCTTCAGCAGGTGGAAAAGATCTAACAGGAACCGTGAACAGTGGGAATGTAGACTGGACAGGACGCAAGTATCTACATGTAAGAGCAACGTTAACAGACCTAGCTGGAAATACCAAAACCCTAACAGCTTCAGCAGAATTTCTGTTTGACAATGCAGGACCAAGTATCAAATTTAATCCAGAGACTTCAACTTCATGGCTAAAAACACAAGAAACAACGGTAACGGTAGCAGATGTAGGAGATAAAGGATTAGATGCATCAACTGTAAAATATGTATGGAAGCAGACAAATGATACTTCTAAAGTAGCAGAAACAGATATTACAAATAAATTTACTTCAGGAGACAAAATACAATTAACGAATCAAACAGGAAATAACTGGTATTTATGGGTAATAGCAAAAGATGGATTGGCAAACACAACAAAAACATGCTCAAAAGTCTTCTATGTAGATAACCAGTCACCAAATGCAGTGAGCCCAGGTGCATCAGCAACAACCCATAGTATAACTATAACCATGAAACAAGGAGATAACAATCAATCTGGAATCAACCAAGCCAAAAATCAATTTAGGTGGAAAGAAGGAGCAACAGGTAAATGGTCAGAATGGAAAACTGAGAATGCAACTACATGCAC
>CANQWH010000082.1 GCA_947627495.1 uncultured Clostridia bacterium | reverse complement strand
AAGAACTAAAAGACCGCGGATATATAGAAAGAATTGGAGCAAGAAAAAATGGATATTGGAAAGTGAACTTATAATTAGTGTGGGTTTAAGTGTATTTTTCAGAGGAGGAAAGATATATATAAAGGAAGATATATCATATTTAAAATTAAAGGAGGAAAATATATGTTATTAAAAAATAAATTAGGACTAGATGATGAATTAGAGTTTGCTAAAGAGGAAGAAAGAATAACAAAATTAAAAGCAATAGAATTATTTGAAACTGGGAAATTAGAAGAGTTTGAAGTTGGAACTTTTCAAGGTTTATCTCAAATTCACAAATGTTTATTTGAAGATATATATGAATTTGCGGGGAAGATAAGGACCGAAAACATTTCTAAAAGTAACTTTAGATTTGCTTCAGCAATGTATTTGAAAGAGGCTTTAAAAAAAATAGATAAAATGCCACAATCAAATTTTGATGAAATTGTTGAAAAATATGTTGAAATGAATATTGCTCATCCATTTAGAGAGGGGAATGGGAGAAGTACAAGAATTTGGCTTGATATGATTTTAAAAAAAGAACTAGGTAAAGTTATTGATTGGAGCAAAATAGATAAAGAAGATTATTTACTTGCAATGGAAAGAAGTCCAATTAAAAATACAGAAATAAAGTTTTTGTTAAAAGGGGCATTAACTGAGAAAACAAATGATAGAGAAGTTTATATGAAAGGTATTGATGCAAGTTATAGATATGAAGGATATAATGTGTATAAAGCAGAAAATCTAAAAAATAATTAATGTAGTCTTAATATATTACATTTATGTTACATTTATCAATGTGCAAATTTGACAGTATAAATACGAGAATGATATAATTTATAAGTAGACATAATAATATTATGTGTATAGGAGAGGTTATATGGAATTTAGCGAAGTAAAAAAATACATAGATACAATTAAAGATAGTGAAAAATTCAAAAAGTTAGATGATTTTACAAGAATGACACGTATTAAAGCAAATAAAAATATGTATGAAAATATTGAGCACTATGTAAGTGTATATCATCCAATACGTAATATAAAAGAATTTTTTAAGCCAGATTATGACTATTTTATGAAATTCTTACAACAATACATGGGTAATAAACCTGCTAAAATTCCTGTGCAAGAAGATGGTTATGTAGATTTAGCTAATACTTTATATTTAGTTCAACCAGCTATGTTTTCTGGAAATGCAGGTAACTTTTTGGATAATTATATTATGATGACAGATGGAAACATATATATTTCTAAACTACCATTACACTACAAAGGAAATTCAGGGGTGACAAATAGATATTGTTTATACACACCTCTAATAGCTTCATATATAGCTAAAACTTTAGGAGTAAAGTGTGCGGATATTTCTCTAGCAAAATCACATAATGGATATAGAATAATAAGTAAAAATTTTTTAAATGAAAATGAAGAAATTGTTACATACATGAGAAATAGTGAATTTATTTCTAAGTATTTAAAAAATATGAATGAAGCTTTAAAACTTAGAAAATTTGATGAAGGTGAAATAGAAAAAGCTAAATTTGAGTTTTTAAAACAAGAATTTATAGCAAAATTAATCGGATTAAAAGATCAAACAGCAGATAATTCACCATTAATTATAAGCACAGATGAAGATGAACATAAACATGTAAGAATGGCACCTATGTTCGATTTGGACTACAGTTTTCAAATTGCAAAAGATTTTGACTATATGATAGTAAGAGCATGTGATAATGGAGAAACAGATATAGGCTCATTAATAGAACAGTATATAGATTATCCTGGATTTAAAGAATTTGTACAAAGTAGTATAGAAAATTTAGACATAAAAAAAATATTTAAACAAATATACGAAGATACAGGAATTGAAGAATTTGGAAGGTATGTTGATTATAGACCAATGACTATATTTGCTGAATTCGTAAATAAAAATATAGAAATAGCAAAGCAAACTTTATCAAAACTAATAGAAAATGAAAGAGATGATAGATAATGGTTCTAAATTTGTATTGGAAAGATAATAAACAAAACGAATATTTATTAGGTAAGTTATATAAAAGTGATGGAAAATATCATTTTGAGATAAATGAAGAGAAGTTAAAAGAAGCAACACATAAAGGATGTTTCGGAATAGGCGAATTAAACCTTTTATACAAACACCATGAAAGTGAAGAATTATTTGATTTCTTTAAAAGAAGAATTCCATCCAAAAGTGATACAAATATTGAAAAAATAATGAAAGAATTAAATATAAAAGAATATGATGAAATGGAATTATTAGAAAAAACCAAAGGAATTTTATTTACAGATAGATATTTTTTAAATAGAGAAAATAATGAAAAAAAATAGGGAAAATTGGAAGTCCAAAGTCTCTCTATTTTTTTGCTATTTTTGTGGTCTTATATATTACATCTGTTGCATATATAGAGATTATTTGATAAAATAAAAATAGAGTTTTTGTAAAATAATGGAGGAGATGTTATATGTCAATCGAACTAAAACCTCATAATGAAGAAGCATATGGAAAAGTTAAAGAAAAATTTAAGATAAGCAATAGAGTTGCTGTTATTCATCCAACTGGAACAGGAAAGATGTATATAGCTTTAAAAATGTTAGAAGATAATAAGGAAAGAAAGGCAATTTATATTGCGCCTTCTAATGCTATATTACATGATGTAAAAAAGAACATATTTGCAGAAGGAATGAATATGTCTGATTTTCCAAATCTAAAAAGAATTACTTACCAAAAATTAGCACAATTATCAGACGAGGAAATTCAAAATTTGGATTTTGATATTATTGTTTTAGATGAATTCCATCACTGTGGAGCACCAGAATGGGGAAAAGGTGTAGAAAGATTATTACAGGAAAATCCGAATGCTAATATATTAGGGTTATCTGCTACTCCGTTAAGATATTTTGATGGGTTAAGAGACATGTCAGACGAGTTATTTGATAATAATGTTGCATCTGAAATGTCTTTAGAAGAAGCGATAGAAAATGGGATACTTCCTGAGGCGACTTATGTTAGTACTCTATATGATTATGATAGTGAATTACAAAGCATGCAAGAGGATATAAATAAAATAGAAGATAAAGAAAAAAGAGAACAAGCACAAGCTTTATTTGATAGTTTAAATAAAAAATTAGATGAAAATACAAGAAATTTACCTGAATTATTTGCAGAACATATGAAAAATAAAAATGGTAAATATATTATTTTTTGTAGAAACATACAAGATATGCAAGAAAAAATGAAACAAGCAAGTAAGATGTTTGGTAAAGTTAATTCTAATATAACAATTCGAGGAGTTTCATCACAAATAAAAGAAAATGATAAAATTTTAAGTGATTTTGAAAATGACAATGATGAGCAATCACTTAAGCTGTTATATGCAGTAGATATGCTTAATGAAGGATATCACATAAAAGATTTAGATGGCATTGTTATGATGAGACCAACTTTTTCACCAACTATATTTACACAACAATTAGGAAGAGCATTAACGGTAGGAGGTAATAAGGTACCAGTTGTTTTAGACTTAGTAAATAATTTTTCTACTTGTAAAATAATAGAAGATTTTACAGAAAAAATGAAAAAATATGTATATGATAAACTAAAATTGACCCCCTAATATAATTGAAAATTGACCCCTTAGAGAAAAAATAATATAAT
>CANQWH010000081.1 GCA_947627495.1 uncultured Clostridia bacterium | reverse complement strand
AATGGAATACAAGGATCAACATGTACAATAAATCTAACTAATACAAAGATAGACTTTACGAAGTATTCTTTAAAAGTGCAAAACGAAGCAGTAATGAGTACATTAGAAGATTTCGAAAATTATATGAAACAAAGGGAAAAAGGTAATATGTGGTTAGAAGGAGGCAAACCAGGAAAAGGGGCAGTGGCAGATGCAGATCAACTATATGCACATTCTTTAAAAGGAAACCAACTAACAATAAAAAGCATAACAACAAGCTGTAAAGGAGACACATGTAAAATAACGATAGAAAAAAGTTTTGAGAATTTAGATAACCTAGACTATCATAATACAACAACAGTAGATGGTGGCGAATTAATAGCAGTATATCCAGGAATAAAATTTGAATTAGTGCCAATAGAGGCAGGAATAAAAATAGGAGATTATATAGACTATCAGCCAGAAGGACCCGAAACATATAAAGAAGATAAATTAGGAGAAAGTTATACAGGATCTAGTAATAATAATACTGAAATAACACGAGATTCTAATATGAAATGGCAAGTATTAAAGAAATATGAAGATGGAAGTATTGATATAATAGGAACACCAACAAGTCAAAATGTATATTTTAAAGGAGCAACAGGATATAATAATGGAGTAACTATATTAAATGATATATGCAAAACTTTATATAGTAGAAAAGAAGATGGAATTAATGCAAGAAGTGTAAATATTGAAGATTTTGAAAGAGCGATTACGAATGATGGGATAACAGCAAGGGAGAATTATATAAATACTGAATTAGGAAAATTAAGTTCTAATTCATATATTCAGTCAGTAAATAAAGCCAATAAAACAGTAACATATAAAAACTATTGGTCATGGTATCCAAATTTATATGCAGAAGAAAACGGCTCAGGAACAACAGGTAATGGAATAATAAAAAATGACGGAATAGAAGAGTCAGCTGAAGCAGAATTAGATACAAGTACAGGAGATAACGCACGAAGAAAAGCAGAAAATTTAACAACAAAATATACTTTTTATCAGCTTGAAATAAATGATAATAATTATGGAGACGCATCGAACGTTTTAAATAGTGGTAGTAGTAGTTCTTATTGGCTAGCTTCACGCTTTGTTCTTTGCTCTTCTTGGAAAGGAGTATTTGGACTGCGCTTTGCAAGCGCGGAGATCGGCGGTGGCACTTTGATCTGTTCCAATAGTGACCCGGCCTACTACAACGTCTACAGCTTGCGTCCTGTAGTTCATCTAGGATCTAAAGTCAAAATCACGGAGAGCGATTCCGCATCAAGAGTAGATGGGAATCCACACACGATTACAGCCTATAATTAACAATGAAGAGCCTCCCCAAGAGGCCTTAGGCCTCTTGGAGGGGAAAATGGGAAAAACGCTTAAAATAGAAATAATAAGAATGGTGGGTTAAATTAGGGTATAAAAAACGCTAAGCATAAATTATTAGTTTATGCCTAGCGTTTGAATTATTTATTCAAGCTTTTTACAAAATTATCAACTAACCTTTTAAGCCTATCAATAGGAAAATTAAAGATTTAGTAATATACTTTATTTTTTATTTATAATTAGTAGTAAAATATCTTAAATCAAAACAAGAAAATGGCACATGGAAAGTAGAGGCATAGAACTAATTTGGAAAAAAAACTTTCGCCGACGTGCGAAGGCTGAAACCTGAGTCGTGCGAGGATCACGAAAAAGTAAATAATACTACACTGTAAAATAAGTGTGTAAAAATTTTTACTTTGGGCTTTCTAATAGCAAGCTTTCTGTCGGCTACTATCACAGTAGAAACTCAAATAAATTGATTTTCTCTGTGATTAAGGGGCCCGCCCCTTAATAAACCCCAGCGCTTGCGCGATTACAAATTAAAATAAAATTCCCCAGAATTTTATTTTAATTTGTAATATTTTTGTATGAGTAAATATGTGTTTTTGTTTTAGCTTATTCAAGTAGCATTTGTTAACTTTTGCTATTGCAAAAGTTACAAAAGCTACTATGGAGAAAGTATAAGCAAGTGTTTTGTTAGTTTTAATTTCTGCTAATTTAATTTTGTTAATTGTAATTTTACAATATTTGCAAATATTTATATAAAATTGAATAATTTAAAATATTTTTGAATACACTATTGATTATTAGCTTAGTTTATTGTATAATTAAGTTAATAATATATTATTAGAAGCTGTTTTGTACCCCTTGTGGGTGCAGAGCAGTTTCGCTTTTATTTGTATTTATTTCTTTCAAAAACTTTTATAAAAGTTTTTTCTTTTAGTAAATATATTTTATCTATCCAAAAAAAGCCTTTTGAATTATATATCTCATCTATTTGTCTTATTATATCTTCATAACTTACCGTTTGTGCTGTAATGTCTATAATAAAATTAGTTGCTTGTTTTTCCTTATTTCTTAATAATGTTTTTATACAATCATTTGCTCTCTTACTTGTTATTACTTTTAAGTCTATTTTTTCACCTTTATAAAGATAGTCAGGACTCTGTATTCCTTGTGGAAAATTGACATTAGGTAAAATTTTCACGCTACCACCAAAAATCTTATTTAACAATTTCGCAACTTCAAGTTCTCTTTCATTATGCTTGTATACTACATTGTGTCCATCTATCATATATTTGTTTCCATTATATTCAAAATATTTTTGCTTTCTTACAATTCCTTTGTTGGCTTTAGCATTAGCATACATTTGACTTGTTATATCTATATAATTCAATTTTATCTCCTTGATATTTATATTTCTACTAATTATATTACTTTTCCTTATAATTTTCAATATTAGCGCTTGATAATTTGCATCAAACCATAATTTTATTTTTTATTTATAATCAGTATTATAATATTTTAAATCATATTATAATACTTACTAAAGATAGGCAAAGTAGAAAGTGACTAATTTATCTGTAAATATTTATGAAAATTTTAAAAAATTTTTAAAAAATTTTCAGCCTTTATAAACAATTTACTAAACAAAAACACCAAAAGTGGCGAAATATGAGCATTGTTACAAGCCGTCGCTACCATTAATACCCTAAAAGGGTATTTTTTTATTTTAAAAATGGCTGTGAATTGTAACTGAATAGTAACATCCAATATTACATTTATATTACAAATATTACAATTGCATAAAAAAACTTTACAAAAGCCAAAAAGTATGTTTAAATTTAATTATATAACAAGATAAAACAAAAGAAAAAGGAGAAAAACAAAATGACAGCAAATGCTTGCGTAAGTAGAGAGAGAGAGAGAGAGAGAGAGAGAGAGCTATACTTTAAACCAAAGAAGTACAGCATTATTAAGCAATATTACAAAAACAAGTAAGTTTATAGAAGTAAAAGAAGGCAAAAAAGCCTTTATTTGTAATACGTTAGGCAGACTATTTAAAAAAATAAAATAGCCTGTCTTTTTGTTGTTTTTAAATGCTAAAAAGAAAATCAAAATTTAAAACTAAAAAAGATTTTAATATTTTATTCTTATAAAAAAAGAATAGAAAATAATATAAAAATAAAAAAATACAAGGAGGAAAAAGATAAAATGAAAACAAAAAACAATTCTTTAGAAGAAAAACGGAATAACTTTAATTGCTCTTGTTGTAACAATAATAGTGCTTTTAATATTGGCAGGAATAACAATAACAATGGTAATAGGAGAAGATGGAATAATACAGCAGGCAAAGAAT
>CANQWH010000080.1 GCA_947627495.1 uncultured Clostridia bacterium | reverse complement strand
TTAAAATTTGAATATGAATTTTATGTATTTGATTTTGGTAATTTTGAAGAAATGAGTAAAGAAGAAATATCATCATTTTTAACAAGAGATTTAAAAATAATTGTTTCTGGAAATAAAGCATGGGAAATAAAAAAATTAATTGAAACATTTATGATTATTGGAGAAGATAGTAATTCATATTTAATGTTTAATTTTGTTAGGAATGAGAATAGAGAAAAGTTTAAAGAGAGCTTAGGCAAGTTTTGGAAAGAAAGAGTGTCATTTAGTGAAAATGTTCCAGAACCATTTATTGTAGGGAATAAAAGCTTCTATGAAAAAGTCCTAAAAGATTATTTATTTAATACTACAATTGAGGAAGTAAAAGATAAAAAAGGATTATTAGATTTTTTTAAAAAGAAAAGGAAGAAGGAAAATGTTAAGAAAAAATAAAACCCAATCATTGTATGATAAAGCAGTTGCTAAAAAGAAAGAAAATATAGAAAAAGAAAGATTATATAAAAATCTAAATTTAGATAAAGAAAAGAATACTATTGTTTTTGAAAAAAAACAAAATACAGGAATAAAAATATTAAATTTTATTTCCGATTTAATAGTAAAGATAATAAAATTGATAATTATTTTAATAATTTTAGTTTTATTGACAATAGGTACGACAGTTTTAATCAATCCAGGTTTAAGAGATAATCTATTACAAATACTTAATGGATTTAATTTCTTGACATAATTTTCTGCAAAAACATTGCAAAAACCTGCAGTATACTTTTAAGAATAAGGGTGCTAAAATATAGGTACAAGCTAAGAAGTAAATAGACTTTTTTAGATAAGTATGTAGAGTTAAGCGATATTTTTAAAATAAAAATATTATTCTTGCTCCTTTCAATGATATTTGTTAATCCCCTAAAATTAAATATTCTTAATCTGCATACTTATCTAAGGAGGATCTAAGGAGGACACAATGAGAAAAAAAGTTATTTTAATAGGTTTTATATTACTAGCAATAATTGGAATTATAGTAGGAATAGCCATTTTTAGTAATCAAGAAAAAATCAATTATAATAGACTATATCTTAATTCATTAGAATTTGATGGAAGACTTGCAGAATATACTTTCAAACCAGATGTAAATGATGAAGGTATATATAAAATAAAATTTAAAGTTAAAGATGAATTGAGAGATAATATTTGTATAAGTTTATATAAACTAGAAGATGATAAGGAACTAAATATTAAACTCAATAATGAATTAGAATCAGAAGAAATTGAAAAATTAAATGAACTAAATTTAAAGCTAGTAGTGTATGTAAAAAAAACTTATAATTTGCTAGATAAAGACTATATTGATATAGGATTTTTATCTATAAATAATGCTAACTAAAGATAAAATATATAAATATACAAAAGACAAAAAGTCAGGAGAGTTTATTCTTCTGGCTTTATTTTTTATATTTTATGATAATATATGAGAAAATAGTGAGTTATTGTTTGGATTTTTGTAAATATATATGGTATAATCATGAAGCTATTATATGTCTTTTTTGTAAATTTGGTATTATGGCATGGCTTGACGGAGCAATTGACGAAAATGGAGAATCAACAAAAGATAAGTCTAAACAATATTACTATCTAACTTTTTATTTTGTTTCACTTTAATTATTATTTATTAAATCAAAATTAAATATATTTTGAAAAAATTATAAAATTTTTGTAACAAATTTACTAAAAAATAACACTCTATTTATAGAAGGGAAAAAATCAATGAAAACTATTGAAGAAATTTATAAAAACTATGCTAATTTAATAAAGAACTATGTTTTTGTGATTAGTGGAAATATGGAATTGGCGGAAGAAATTATGCAAGAAACATTTGTTATAGCAATAGACCAAATAAATAAATTCCGTGGCGATTGTGAAATTTCCGTATGGCTTCGCTCAATTGCAAAAAAAGTTTTATATAAAAAAACAAAAAGAAATATTTCAATGAAAACTGTACCTTTTGACAATCTAAACATAGCAGATAGTAAAGATATTGAGGAAGAATGTATTAGTAAGAATGATAAATTGAAACTATATGAAGCCCTTCAAAAAATAGATGCTGATACTAGAGAAGTAATGTACTTAAGATTGACAGGAGATTTGACATTTAAAGAAATCGGTAAGATATTACATAAAAATGAAAACTGGGCAAGAGTTACTTTTTGTAGAGGAAAGCAAAAATTAAGTAAGGAGGAATTATTATGAAATCAGTAAATTGTAACATCATTAGAGATTTACTTCCAAGTTATGGTACTGAGTTATTGAGCAAAGATTCGAATAATTTGATTGAAGAACATGTGAAAATATGTAGTGAATGTAGAAAGGTAATGAGAAATATGAATGGAGAAGAAAATAGTGAAAAAGTTTATAATCAAGATGAAGATATAGCCTATTTAAAGGGGTACAGAAAAAAGAAAATACTTTCAATTATTATGGCTATTATAATAACCACACTTGTTATATTGAATATGTTCTTATTTGGAATTAAAATTCTTCTTAACCATAATTTCTATATGAACATAAAAGATGTAAAAATATGTTATATAGGAGAAGACGAAAAGAAAGATAATAAGGTTTTATTATATGAAATGACTAGCAATGCTACTTTTTTACAACCGTTTTGTTGTGATTATGATATTGATAGAGACACAGATAATAAAATTATTTATATGAAAGTGACAGGGGTGTTTACTGGAATTAGAACTGGGAACGCTAGGTCTTTTTGCAGAGTGGAAATTAATGACGATACGGAATGTGTTTATCTAATTGATGATAAAGATAATAAGTTGAAAATTTGGGATAAAAATCAGGGTGTTTTAACAGAATAAATCTATATCAATAGGTTTTATTAAAATCTGAAAATATTATTTATCTAAAAAGGTGTTTACTTTATATATAAATATATAGTAAATACCTTTTTTGTATGCCTATTACAGTAATACAACAATATATATGGTAAAATGAAAAAACATATAAAAATGATAGAATAAATATATGACAATTAAAAAAACGGATGCAAATTCTGCATCCGTTTTTGGAAGATTAGCTGACTAGTTGGTTAAATAGGAACAGTTGAAAAGTTAAAATCTGAGTTTAATCAACCCATGCACGGATTGACCAATTTGTACCATTCTTAAACGAACTGAGAGTCACTTTTACATAACTCCCACCAGGAATGGTGTCGGAAGAATAAAATTCTCCACTTCCGCTTGAAAGGGTCTCGTCAACCCAGTTAGTCGTGAGAACACTTCCTTTCAGCTTCACTTTCACGTTAATGTGCAAAGAGCCAGTAACAGACAGCCAAACATGAAGCGTCCCACTCCGGTCCGTATAGAAATCGTTAGACCACACCGTAGAACTGCTCTCGTTTGAACCAGAAGCTGAGAGTAACTCGGTTTCACGTGACTCGACCAAATTGACTGTGCCTTCCTTGTCGATGGTCAATTCAACGATACCATTGTCGGAAATCCACTCCTCGCAGATATCAAAATCGACATCGACATAATCTTCAGAAGATTGAACGTCAGGCATAGAAACATCATTGGTCTCGGCGGCAAAGCAGATAACACTGCAACCAAGCAGCATTAACATACTTATACCCAAAGCCAACAACCGATTAAAAAATTTCTTCATAGTAAACCTCCAATTTTTGTTTGTAAAGTCAGCTATCTTCTTCATTACAAAATGCCATATTAACTATGACATTATTGTAATCTAATTTATTCATACCATATAAGGTATATTCAACATTATACATTATTTTTTTATAAAAGTCAAGTATTTTATAAAAAAATTCGGGATAAAGACATGAAAA
>CANQWH010000079.1 GCA_947627495.1 uncultured Clostridia bacterium | reverse complement strand
TACGATAAAAAATAGTTACAAAAAATTAAATTTAAGTTGACAATCATAGAATATTATGGTAAAATATTAATTCGTAAGCCGCTTAAGTTAGGTAAAAAAAGCTATAAGGCTACCTAAAATTGGAACTTAGCGAGTATAAAAAGAAAGAAGAGGTGCTTTTCTATAATGTATGCAATAATAGAAGCTTGTGGAAAGCAATACAAAGTAGTAGAAGGAGATACAGTATTCTTTGAGAAATTAGATGCTGAAGAAGGAAAAAAAGTTAGTTTTGATAAAGTAATTTTAGTATCTGATGAAAAAGATGTACAAGTTGGAAATCCTTATATAAAAGGTGTGAAAGTTGAAGGAAAAGTTGTATCACACGGAAAAGGTAAAAAAATAATAGTTTTCAAAATGAAAGCTAAAAAGAATGAAAGAACAAAACAAGGACATAGACAACCTTATACTAAAGTTGAAATAACAGCCATAAAGACTGCATCATCAGCTGAGAAAAAAGAAAGTGCAGAAAAGAAAACAACAACAACTAAAAAAGCTACAACAAAAAAAGTAGAAGCTTAATATAATGTTGAGATAAAATTTAAGTAAGAGGGAGTTGAGATAGATGGCACACAAAAAAGGTCAAGGTAGTGTAAAAAATGGACGTGATAGTGAATCAAAACGTTTAGGTATAAAAAGAACAGACGGACAATTTGTTCTTGCAGGAAATATATTAGTAAGACAAAGAGGAACAAAAATGTATCCAGGCAATAATGTAGATATCGGTAGTGACGATACATTATTTGCGTTAGTAGATGGAACTGTAAAATATGAAAGAAAAGGTAAAGACAAAAAACAAGTAAGTGTTTACCCAGTTGAATCTAAGTAAAACATAAGTCATCAAATTTAAAACTTGAATTTGATGGCTTTTTGCTAATTTTATTGTAAAATAACAATGTTCATTAAGTACACCCACAATTTTTTAGTGCATTGGTGTATATTATAAATTATTTGAAAGGAAGGATATAAGTATGAGTAAAAAAATTATTTTAAGTGGAATCCAAGCAACAGGGAAATTAACATTAGGAAATTATTTAGGAGCAATAGATAATTGGGTAAAAATGCAAGAAGAATATGAATGTTATTATATGATAGCAAATTTACATTCTTTAACAGTTAGAAATGACCCAGAAACTTTAAAAAACAATACATTAAAGATAATTGCTATATATGTTGCAGCAGGATTAGATCCAGAAAGAAACAATATATTTATTCAATCACAAGTAAAGGAACACGCAGAACTTGGATGGATTTTAAATTGCTATACTTATATGGGAGAACTTTCAAGAATGACACAATTCAAAGATAAATCTGCAAAACATGCAGATAATATAAATGCAGGTTTATTTACATATCCAGTTCTTATGGCAGCAGATATATTACTATATCAAGCAAATTTAGTGCCAGTTGGAGCAGATCAAATGCAACACTTAGAGATTGCAAGAGACATTGCAGAAAGATTTAATAAAATATATGGTGAAACATTTGTAATACCAGAGGGCTATATAGCAAAGACAAGTAGTAGAATAATGGGATTGCAAGATCCAACAAGTAAAATGAGTAAAAGTGCTACTAACTTAAATGATGTAATTTTCTTAGAAGATGAACCAGATATAATTTTAAGGAAATTTAAAAAGGCAGTAACAGATTCAGAAAATATAGTTAAATTTGAACCTGAAAATAAACCAGGAGTAAGTAATTTAATGCAAATATATAGTTCTTGTACATCTAAAACAATGGAAGAAATTGAAAAAGAATTTGAAAATTCGGGTTATGGAAATTTTAAAGCAAAAGTAGCAGAGGCAGTAATTGAAAAATTAGAACCAATTCAAAAAAAATATAAAGAAATTTTGAATAATCCAGAATATTTGGAGAAAATATATAAAAAAGGTGCTGAGAATGCAAGAAAATTAGCATCTAAAACATTAGATACAGTTAAAGAAAAAATTGGAATTATAATTTAAAAATTTTATTTTAGTTTACTGGTAAAAAGTAAGATTTTTTTAAACTAATAGATTCTTATTGTTATTAGTTGACATTTGTGTACTTTTTATTAGCATTATAAATAGAATGGATGGTGAAAAAATGCTTACAGATTATACAAAGATATTCGTAAAATCCGGGGATGGCGGAAATGGAGCTATCACATTTAGAAGAGAAAAATATGTAGCAGCAGGTGGACCTGACGGAGGAGACGGAGGAAAAGGTGGAGACGTATATTTCGTTGTTGACCCAGATTCAAATACTTTAATAAATTTTAGGTATAACAAGAAATATAAGGCTCAAAATGGAGAAAATGGTAGTGGCAATAACTGTTATGGAAAAAAAGGAGAAGACTTATATATAAAAGTACCATTAGGAACAGTTATAAAAGATAATGAAACAGGCAAGATAATAGCTGACCTTTCAACACCAGGACAAAAGGAATTAGTTTTACCAGGAGGTAGAGGCGGAAAGGGAAATTCACATTTTGCAACTGCAACAAGGCAAGCACCACACTTTGCTCAAGGTGGAGAAAAAGGAATAGAAAAAGAGTTAATACTAGAATTGAAGTTATTAGCAGATGTAGGACTTGTAGGATTTCCAAATGTAGGAAAATCAACAATTCTTTCAATGGTTACTTCTGCTAGACCTAAAATTGCAGATTATCATTTTACAACATTAGAACCAAATTTAGGAGTAGTTAAAACAGAATATGGAGAAAGCTTTGTAATAGCAGATATACCTGGTATTATTGAAGGAGCAAGTGAAGGCATAGGACTAGGATTGCAATTCTTACGTCATATAGAAAGAACAAGACTATTGCTACATGTAATAGATGTTTCAGGAACAGAGGGCAGAAATCCAGTAGAAGACTTTAAGATAATAAACAAAGAATTAAAAAAATATAGTGAAAAATTGAGTAACAGAAAACAAATAATAGTTGCAAACAAAATAGATAGTATGCAGGATGAAACTGGATACAAGAAGTTAGAGGAAATGGCAAAGAAATTAAATATTGAAATATATAAGATATCTGCTGCAACAGGACAAGGCTTAAAGGAACTATTTAAAGATGTATCAGAAGAACTAAAAAAATTACCTAAAGAAGATATAATAGAAGCAGACAAAAAAATAGTTTATACATTAAAAGAAGAAAAACAAGGATTTGAAGTTAGAAAAGAAGACGGAGAATATATTGTTGAAGGACCAGATGTAGATAGATTGATGAATAGAGTAAACCTTGCAGATAATGAATCTATGTATTATTTCCAAAAAATGCTAGCAAATTTAGGAATAGAAGACGCTTTAAGAAAAGCAGGAGCAAAAGATGGAGATACTGTTAGATTTAATGATTGGGAATTTGATTGGTATAATTAGTACACAAAATTAATAAAGTATTCATACTATATAGTGGAGGTATAGTATGGATACTTTATTAATTTTCTTTGCATTACCCATAGCTGTAATTATTATATCAGCAATACTTGAAATATTACTTAAGAATCCTATTGCAGTAGCAAGTTTAATATTTGCAATATTTTTAATAGTAACTTTTGCTGCATTTGATGAAACATTTTTAATAGCAACACTTGCCTATACATTGATTGCACTTATAACTGCGTTTATTGTTCATGTATTAAGAAGAAAACATGATAATGAAAGCAATATTTATGACTTAGTGTTTGATTTAATTCAAAACAACAGCGGAAGCAATAACAACAATAGTAATAACAACAACAATAATGGAAGCAATAACAACAATAGCAATAATAACAACAATAATGGAAGCAATAACAACAATAGCAATAATAACAACAATAATGGAAGCAATAACAACAATAGCAATAA
>CANQWH010000078.1 GCA_947627495.1 uncultured Clostridia bacterium | reverse complement strand
AAAGAAAATAAGACAATAAAAAAAGCATTAAGTGAGCTAGAGCAAGTAAGTGGAGATGAAAAAATAAGAAGAATAGCGGAACTAAGAGAAAAAGCAATAAGAGATGAGAAGGCAGCATTACAATATGCAAGAAAAGATGGATATAAAAATGGAGTTGAAGCTGGAATTGAAGCTGGAAAAAATTTAGGAATTGAACAGGGAAAAAACATGGGGAAAAATGAAGAAAAAATAGAAATTGCAAAAAATATGCTAAAAGAAAATGCAGATAGGCAATTTATAAGTAAAGTAACAGGATTAAGTATAGAAGAAATAGAGAAACTAAGTAAGGAATAAAAATATTTTCTGTTAGCTGGACTTGAGAATATCGATATACATTTTGTTAATATTCTTTGTTTCAACTGATATTTTTATTAATTAATATTGAAGCAAATAGTAATTGAAAAATAGTTATCATATAACATACAAACGTAAAAAAATATATTTTAAAAAGTTTTACGATTTTATCCGTAAAACTTGACAGTATCTTTTTTATGTTGTAAAATTAATATGAGGTGAATTTTATGCTAACAAGAGAACAATATTTAAACCAATTAATAAACAGTAAGGATTTAAATTTGATAAAAGTAATAACAGGTGTTAGAAGAAGTGGAAAAAGCACACTTCTTTTACAATATAAAGATTATTTAATTAAGGAAAAAATACCAGAAAAAAATATTATATATATGAATTTTGAAAGTGCAGATTGGTATGATATAAAAGATTATCAAGATTTATATAACTATATAAAAGGAAATATTAATAAAGGGAAAAATTATATTTTACTAGATGAAGTACAAAATGTAGATAAATGGGAAAAAGCTGTTAATTCATTACTAGTAGATGTAGATTGTGACATTTATATTACAGGTTCTAATGCTTATTTGTTATCTAGTGAATTAACAACTTTATTAGCTGGTAGAGTACTTACAATAAAAATTTACCCATTTTCATTTAAAGAATTTTTAAAAGAATATCCATTCAAAAATGATGAAGATAAATATGATAAATTTGATAAATATTTAAAGTATGGTGGTATGCCTATGCTTGTAAATATGAATGATAATAATGAGCTAATGATTAATTATTTAAATGATATTAGAGAGGTTGTTTTGAAAAAAGATGTTATTAATAGAAATAGTATAAAAGATGTTGTATTTTTAGATAACCTAATAAAATATTTATCTTCTTGCATAGGAAATTTAACTACACCTAATGCTATTGCTGATTTTATGAGGAAAAATGGAAGTTCTATAACGAATGAAACCGTAGATTCTTATTTAAAAATGATAGAAAATGCTTATTTTATATATAGAGTTCCTAGATATGAATTAAAAGGAAAACAATTATTAAAAACACAGGGGAAATATTATTTTGTAGATAATGGCTTAAAAAATATTATTAGTGGTTTTTCTTCGTATGATACAGGAAGTAGCTATGAAAATTTAATATATATTGAATTATTGCGTAGAGGTTATGAGGTATATGTTGGAAAGTATAATGATATAGAAATAGATTTTGTTGCTATAAAGCCAGATGAAAGAGTTTATTATCAAGTAACTAGAAGTATGTTAGATGAGAAAGTTGAAGAAAGAGAAAAAAAGTCATTATTATCTATTAAAGATAACTATAAAAAAGTAATTTTAACAATGGACAGAGTAAAAAACAAACAAATTGAAGGAATTGAAGTAATAAATATAATAGACTTTTTAATGAACTAGACGTTATAACAGGATTAAGTATAGAAGAAATAGAGAAACTAAGTAAGGAATAAAAATATTTTCTGTCAGCTGGACTTAAGAATATTAATATACATTTTGTTAATATTCTTTGTTCCAACGGACATTTTTATTAATTAATATTGAAAAAGTACAAATAGTAACTTAAAAGTTACAATTCACAGCTTGTACTATAAAGTCTGCCAAACTCCTGCGTTTGGCTACTTTCGAGAATTAATTGTATTGTAATAAAAAATTTACAAGAAATATATTGTAAAATGAAGAGTTATAATGTAAAATATAATTATAGAACGAAGAGTGATAAAAGTACAAAAGAAAAAGCAAAATAACAAAGTACAAAAGAAGTAGCACAATATAAAAATAATCTATTAGAGAATAATAGATAGGTTATAAAACTAAAAAAAATAAAGAGAGAAAGAAGGAGATAATATGAGAGGAAAAAAAGAAAAGGGCATAACTTTAATCGCGTTAATAATTACAATAATTGTAATGTTAATACTAGTAGCAGTAACAGTAACCACAGCAATAAATGGAGGCATATTTAAAAAAGCAGGAGAAGCAGTAAGTAAGACAGATGAAAGTATTACAAATGAAAAAGAAAAGGTAGACGAATTACTAGCAGAATGGGATAAAGAAAATTCAGGAGAAGGAAAACCAGATACTCCAATAGACCCAGATGATGAATATAATCAAGATGAACCAAGCAACCAAGATGAGGTAAAAGCAGGGGAAAGGGCAGAAAAAACATTGCCATATAATGATGGAGAAGGAGGGACAGCGACAATACCAAGAGAATTTACGGTATCAGGATTAGAAGAAGAAAATAAGATAGAAGATGGATTAGTAATATATTTAATACCAAAAGATGATGAGGATGAAGTAGATTGGAAGAATAAAGAATGGGTAGAAAAGGCAAAAAAGACATATGACCAATTTGTATGGATACCAATAAAACAGACAACAGACCCCAATGAACAAGATATAAACGATATGTACATATGTCAAGGAAAAACTGAAAATAATGGTGAATGTCAAATAACAGTAGAAGATGGGAAGGCGGTATGTAAAACTGTAGCACATAGTACAGAAACAGAAGATGGAACAAATAAAAACGAATTAATGGCAGGAAGGCTATACGCGTCTAAAGTAGGAGAATATTTTGAAAATGGCAACACAAAAGTTTACACAGAAGGAAGTGGACTAAGGGAGCCAGACACGGTATCTAGGTATGATGGAAATGCAGAATATTTAACTCAAATGAATGAGATATTGGAAACAAGTTTTCAAAATGCAAATGACTTTAAAACATATTTACAAAGAGAATATAATAAAATAGTGGCTAGTGTATATACATACAAAGGGTTCTATGTAGGAAGATACGAGACGAGCAATATGAAAGATGATAGTACAAATCCTACAGTAAAAGTAGTAGCAGGAACGACAAATGGAATAAATACTGTAACATGGTATAGGATGTATGCAGAGCAGGTTAATTATGCAAAAAATAATAAGTTGACAAGTGTAGGAAGTAGTATGATACAGGGAGCAGCATATGATCAAGAGATGAAATTTGTAAATGTAGAAGAAAAATACAATGTTAAGAAAGCAATAAATGTAGGACATGATTTCGCTTCAGTATATCAAACATGTGGCTTAAATTATCCAAGTACTACTTCTGTTGAATACAAAGATTATTCAAAGAACATATATGACTTAGAAGGAAATGTAAGGACCTGGACTACAGAGGCGGTGAAGATTGAGATAGGATCCGATACGTTCAGAGTGTGGCGCCGGAGGAACATTCGATACTGAAAAATCAGCTAGTTATCGTTCGAGCATTTATCCTCAGAATCCGTACGTTTGGGTTCGGTTCTCAGCTCCAGCTTTACGTAACACAGTAAGCTGACAAAATGCGAAACTAGAAGAACAAAGATTGTGTCTAGATAAATGTGGTGCGACTGTGTAGGTTGCATAGTGTAGTAGGTGGAAATCCTACTTGAAAATGCGGGTAGCCACGTAATTCGGTATCGAGTTTAGGGGAGATTACAGTACTGCAATCTCCTAAGTGTGTTAATTCAAAAGCAAACTATATGATACACATCTCGTAAAGAATAAGAAACCTTAATTAGCATTTGAAATGCAACAAAAAAATCAAAAAAAAGTAAAAGAACAGTAGACAAGAGTAAACAAAACT
>CANQWH010000077.1 GCA_947627495.1 uncultured Clostridia bacterium | reverse complement strand
CTAAAAAATTAAATAATGTCAATGAAAACCCATTGACACTATTTTTCTAAATTAAGATATGTTTCTGGCACATCACCAACTATTACTGTTTCTATCAACATTATTTGATTATTTATTTTATTGTTTATTGTTTTATATGGAGTTAAAATGTTTACATTACATTCTATGTTTACATATATTCTATATACTGTTTGGTTTATTCCTGCTGCTTTAAATTCTGTTCTTATATCTGTTATAATATCTCCTGCAGGAATTATTCTTATTTTTATTCTTGGTCCAAAACCTGCAAAATATTGATTTCCCGTAAGTGCTCCTATTGGCATTTCTATATATTGTGTTGAATTTTTTTCTAATTCTTCTTGAATTGCTACTGCCATGTCTGATATTATTTCGTTTAATAATACCACATCTGTTGCAAGTATATTGTTTTTTCCATCTTCACTCTTTTGAATTTCTACTGTTTTTTTATAATCATATTTTGCTAATACTTCTGTAGCTTTTCTGTTTGTTATATCTGTTGCAATACTTAAAGCTTTTGATTTGCATAGTCCTTCAAAAATTGGATCTATTGATTTTAATATATAACTGCTCGTAAATATTGTAATACTTAGTAATATTACAGTAAAATATGCTTTTTTAACATTCTTTATTTTACCTATTTTCATCTTTGGTATTTTTATTCTATATCTTGAATATATCTTATCCATTTTTCTATACAGCTATCTTATTTTTGCAAAATCTTGGAATATACAATTGCTGACCTACACTTATTTTATTAACATCCTCTATATCGTTTATCTTTGCAATATCTTCGACCGTGCTTTTAAACATTTTTGCAATTTTCCATAATGTATCACCAGGTTTTACAAAATATATTACCATACTATACATATTGCAATCCTTGCTTTCCTCCATTTTAATTTGTTCTATCAAGTTTAATACTCTATTTTTTTGCTCAGAAGTTTTAAACTCTAAAATTATTGTCATTTCTATTGTTCCGTCTTTTATTACGAAATCATTTTGTCTAATTTTTATATCTGTATTTATAATTGAATTTTCATCTATTGCATCTGATGTTACCTCAAAGTTGAATGGTAAATCTACTGTTTTCATTGTCATTCCACTGCTTGTTTCTAGCAATATTTCTAGTCCTAAATTTCCTTCATATATTACTTTCCCTCGTCTTGTTTGAGTATTGTTAATATTAGGATTTACCTGCACATCAAATACTTTTCCACTAAGCTCTGGTATTCTAATATTCTCTTTTGCAGTATATAAATCGCTAAGTTCATTTCTTTCTGTAATAACATTTATATCTTTTTTCGTAAATTCTATATCATCTGTAATGCTGTATAAATCTTCTATTATATTTATATCTTTTGTTTCATAAGCACTACAGCTAACTTCTATTTCTGCTTCAACATATATTGAATGTTCTGCCGTACTATTAGGTTTTACAACAATATTTACTAAACTATTTTTTAGCATACATTCACAAGATTCATTTATATTTTGAATATCTACAAATCCCATTACTGGTATTTTCGTTGATGCAACATTTATTCTATTATCCTCTGTTAAGTACATTATCTCAACAGCTGCATCAGCTTTTGAAAGCACTTTATTGTAACTGATTTTTGTTTCTTCATCAATTATTTTGAAACTTACTTTCATTATTTCTGCCAAGTCATCTGCTGCATCTATTGCAATAGTATCTTTAACTGAAACTTTATTTTTTCCACTTCCTATTAATGAAGTTATTTTCTGTGTATTATTTAAAAGTTGAACATTTTCTATTGATTTTACACCTGTAATTACGTCAAATGTTTCATTTGAATATACACTTATTGTTGTTTCTATATTAGCTTTAACACTTAATTTTCTGCCATTTATAATTTTTGTATCGAAGCTCTTTATAACAACATTTTCATCAAATTGCATGTTTTCATTGCAATTCTCCATATCTATTATTTGTGTAAAATCTAAATTTGTATTTAGGCTTCTTACACTACTATTTTCGTCATCTGCTAAGTATATTACATAAGTATTTATTGTTCCATCTAGTCTAATTTTCCCCTCCATTATTTCTTTTTTATAAATACTTACTATTCCATTTGTACTTATGATGTTTAAAACATCTGGTTTAACATCATTAACAATTATATCATTTTCAATTAAACGACTCTCCCTTTTTTGTCCTACTATTTGATTTAATGTCATTTGATTTTTGTCTGTTTCTACTACCATAATTATTCACATCCCTTTCTAATATAATTTCGTTTGAATTAATTATTACATTATATTAGAAAGTCAAAAAAAAATTCCTAAAATAGGAATTTTTTTTGATTTTAAAATTTTGTTCTTAATATTGCTGGCGTTAGTGGAAAATATTCTTTTCCATTAAAAATTGAAATTTGTAATTCGTTTGTTAATATATCAGTATATCTGTAACTTGCATTTGTTTCTTTATCTTTATTTTTTACGATGAAGATGTTTGAATAAGTTTTTTCTATTACTGCTTCTTCTTCAAAAAACTTTTTTCGTCCCATTGCTCCTCTTATAATTATTTTTTGTCCTATGTTTTCGTTAATTTCTGTTTTAATGTTTGAGATATCGTCCTTACAAATCATTTGAGACCCACATCCTCTTCATTAATTTTTCCAGATTATATCATCAATGTTGATAAATGTCAAAAAATGTTTTTTATTGTCAATCTTTGTATCTGTTATGGCTGTAAGGCTTTGTGTCTTGTTACGTCAGTATTACAATTGTGTTACATTTTCATTACATAAATATTACTCTTCTTTTTCCCATTGCTCCAATACCACTAATTCCCCTCTCTCCCTCTTTTATTTCTCTTGCAATTTCTACACTACTTACAAATCTATTTCTATCAGTTACAGCTATTTTTTCTGCAACTATCAATGGATCAACAAAATCAATTAAAATTCTTCCAGGTGATGATGCAAAATCTGCTCCAGCTTCAATTATTGCCTCAAAAAAACTCTGGCAGGCTCCTGCAAAAATTACAAGTTTGTTTGAAGACATTGCCCATTTTCTTGCTTCTTTAACGGTACTTACAAAATGTCTTGAGTTTCTATAATTGTATATGTTTGAATAATTCATTCCTGTTTTTAACATTGCATCATGTCCGAGTTATTATAAGAATATCTGGATTATATTTTTCAAGTAATGGTCTTACCATCATAGCTTGTTTGCTTTCTGGAATATTTTTTACTATTGCCTCTAACCCTAATTTTTTATAATATCTTGCAGATTTCTCACTATACTTTCTATCACCATCTAAATGCAATATTTTCCCTGGTTTTATTGGATAAACTCTGTAATTTCCTCTATTATTATTTATTCTTCTTTTTAATAATTCATCAATCTTCTTTTCTGCATCTGCAACCCTACTTGAATCTACCTTTTCGATATCTTCTAATGGTGCATCTGCCTCTATTCTAACAGTTACGCCTTTTAAAATAACATAACTTTGCCCATTTTTTAATTTTATAATTCTATTTACAATAAATATAATATCTTTATTATATGATTTTCTAGCAACTATATCACCTTTTTTTATTAATGATACATTATTTTTCTTCTCGTCCTTCTTTAAGTTTAAACTTTTCTGTTCTTTTCTTTGGATTAAGTTTATTCTTATCAAGTTAATCACCTCGTGCTAATATATTTTATGTCGAATTTTGTGAGGTTGTGATTATTGCTATTTTACTTAACTAATGTGGTTTTTCTTAATAATTTATTTTTGGATTTTAATCCACAATTGTTTTAACTTTAAAATTGTGAATATTCTTATTTTATCAAAAAAACTTTCTACGTTATTGTTATAACATAGAAAGTTTTACTTGAAAAATTTTTTAGTTTTTAGTGAGCTTAAATTTTCTAATTTATCTTTTATTATGTTCTCTTTCATATTTTAACTTTGTTGCAAGACCTCCTCTTATGTGTCTTTCTGCTTTATTTTCATCTAATACCTGCCTTACCTCTAATGCTAGTGCCTGGTTTATATGTATTAGTCTTTCACTTACATCTTTGTGTACTG
>CANQWH010000076.1 GCA_947627495.1 uncultured Clostridia bacterium | reverse complement strand
TCTCCAAGTAAAAAGGGAGGAGATAAAAAAATGGTCAAAAAGAATTTTTTAAAAAGCAGTTTAATAGTGCTAGCAGTTTTAGCTGTAGCATTAATACCAACAGCTAGCGTAAACGCAGCTATTGATAATAGAGATGTTCCAACCTTAGCATATAGTGCACATGTGCAAGGACTTGGATGGATGGGTAGAAAAAGTGCAGGAACAAGTGTAAATGATTCAAACACAATAGCTGGAACAGAAGGACAATCTAAAAGAGTTGAAGCTTTAAGAGTTTCTTTCGATGCTCCAACAGGTGTAACACTTAAATATAATGCACATATCCAAGGTATTGGATGGACAGGATGGAAAGCAATAACAGAAGACAATCAAATAATTGGAACACAAGGACAATCAAAGAGATTAGAAGCAATTAAATTTGCTGTAACAGGATTAGAAGGATTCCAAATCAAATATCGTGCACATGTTCAAACTTATGGCTGGATGGACTGGGTAACAGCAGATGAATCAGAAAGTTTAGCTAAAATAGTTGGAACAGAAGGAGAAAGCAAGAGAATCGAATCATTACAAATATTAATATTAAATGATACACAAGCAACAGTATTCGATTTAAGACAACAAGCAATAAAAGAATTAAAAGCTTATGCTAACCCAACAGAATTTACTATGAATGCAAAACTATTAGCAAAAGCACTTGAAGATGGAATAACAGCTATAGAAGGCGCTGCTGATAAATCAGCAATAAATGTAGCTTTAAATACAGCTAAAGCAGATATAGAAGATACTGATGGTGTAGGAGCAACAGATACTAAAGGAGTATTAAATGACAGACAAGTTAGAGCTGCAATAGCTGATTTATGCAAAACATTAGATGAAGACTACTTTATTAAACAAGATCAATTAGATCAAGCTTTAATAGCTGGAGAACTAAAAGGAGTTAAGCTACTTGAAGTTCCAAGTATTAAACAAGCTATAGCAGATGCTAAAGCAGAGTTATATAACAAAGAAGAATATAAAGCAGCTGACTTTGCAGATAGATCTGGAAAATATTTTACTGAAGTATACAATGCAGCTAAAAAAGCAGTATTGAATTATGCGGCAGAATCATTGGAGACTTTATACAATGCAGAAGCTGATGAAGCTCACGATAATAAAGTATTAACAAAAGGTAGCTACAACAAAGCTAAAGTTGGAACAACAAACGGTTTATCAGTTAATTTAGATGAAATAGATAAGATAAGTGATGATGACTTACATACAAAAGTGACAATGGCTAAGTTAAAAACTTTCTTCAATACTAAATTAGTTAGAGATATAGAAATAACTACATTAAGGAAGTCATATCAAGGACATCTAGCTGTTACAGATAGCGGTCTTGGTAGTGATAACGACGTAAAACACTATAATCAAGTAATCAGTAAAAATGAAAAACTTCAACCAGCAGGTCTATTAGAAGAAGGAGTAGCACACTATTATGATGTTTCTTGGGTAAAAGATGCTATTCAAGACGGTATAGATGATATGGACACAGCTATGAATGCTCCACAATTAGAGACAATATTTAAAAACACTAAAGATAATGCATTAGCAGGATTAGTAAGATTTGTTACTAAATTAAGAAATGACTTAAGTGGATTAAATGGAACAGAAAAAGTTTTAAGTGACGCTGAAATAACAAAAATAAATAAAGTGTTATCTAGCAACGACTTAACAGCAAAAGATTTAGTTACTGCTTGTGAAAATATGATAAAATCATTAGGTCTTAATTAATTAAATTAAAATAATTTTGTGAAATAATATAAAAAAGGCATTCTTAACGAATGCCTTTTTTATATTATTTATGTTGCATATTTATTTAATAACAACATTTGATTGATTTCTTAATGCATAAATTGCAGCATCTTTTTGATCGGCAGGAACAGTATCTTTTATAAATCCTTGAATTGTTGATCCTGAATAATTTGTATTTACAGTCTTTATTGAAGAACAACTACCTTCTGCGTCGCTATTATTTTCTACAACTAAAATTGCTGCAGCTTTATCACTCTTTAACGTAGAATTTGTTACATTTAAATCAAATTTTTCTGTTTCTTTGCCATAACCGTTTTTTATTTTTAATAGTATGGCAGCTCCAGTACTATCTGATCCATTTCCATTTAAAGCTTTACCTTGGTCATTTTTCGTAACAGCTAATGTAGGTTGTGAATTAGTAGCAGTAATTGTAGAACCAGCAACTGTTAAACTTCCACCAGCAACTTCAATTCCGTCTTTACCTTCAAGAGTTGCATTTGTAAATACATTATCACCAGTAGCTGGTAGATAAGCTATCATACCATTTGCTACAGTGTATTTTCCACCTGTAACTTTGAATGAAGTATTTTTTGTTTTACCATTTGTTACAAGAGCAAAAATATTTGATCCTGTTTCAGTTAAATTTACATTAGTTAATGTTACTGTACCATTATTACCTAAGGCACTAATTGCATATTCTCCTGTTGCTTTAATTTCTACTCCATTTAGAGTAACTGGTGATTTAGATAAATCACGCTCAGATACATCTTTTGATGTGTCTCCTACAAGAGCTACTGCTCTGTCTTTAACATCAATTGATCCACCATTAACTTTTAAAGTACCGTCAACAACTTTTATACCTTCATCTGTAGATGTAAATTTACCATTATTAATTGTTAAGTTTCCATTTGATACAATCATATATTTATGAGTACCACTATCTTCTGTATCTGTAATAGTATCTGCTGTAACTTTTGTTCCATTTAGATCCATTGTTAAATTTGAATCTTTGCTAACTTTTATTGAATTTGTTTTAACTTTTTGTTCTAATGATCCTTCTTCTAATAAAATATTTGTTACATATGGTAAATTAGCAGCTTTTGCTAAGATTGCTTCGTCTTCAGCTTGCTTAGTTGCATTACCTTCAGAATCTTTTCCATCGTATTTTCCTGAAACAGTAAATGAACCATTCTTGCTTACTGTTACATTTTTATTTGTTGTTGTCATTTGGCTACCAAGATATTTAGTTATGACCTTGCCGTCAACTACTAATTTTCCATTATTATCTACATTTAATTCTTCTGATACTGATAAAGTCACTCCCGCAGGTACTGTTAGTGTCTCGGCATTTTTTAAAGTAACTGATTCTACTGCTACTTCCTTAGTACCATTTGTAAGTGCTTTTGTTACAACATCTTGTAATGTTGTTGTTTTTCCACTCTTATGTCCGCATAAAGCGCAAGCTTGTTCATATTCTGTTGAAGCTGTAGATGTAGGTTCCCATTCTTTATATGAGCAATCAGCTGTTCCTTGCAATACACCCTTGTATGAAATTGAATGTGTTCCATTTCCATTATCAACATAAGTATATTCTGATGCAGGTACAACTACTATTTCGAATGCTTCCATTCTCTTAGATTCTCCAGATGTTCCAGCAAATGCATTTGGATCATCTGCGTCTACCCAATCAAGCCATCCATATGTTTGAACATGTGCACGATATAATAATTTATATCCTTGTTCTTTTAATCCCTCTACAGATATTTGTAAAGCTTCAACTCTTTTGCTTTCTCCTGTTGTTCCAGCTATTGCTGTATGTCCTGCTGTAGTATCAGCTGTTACCCAATCTTGCCATCCATATGTTTGAACGTGTGCACGATATTTAAGTGTTACTCCTGGTAATGTTGAAAGGTTAACTTCTAAAGCTTCCATTCTTTTGCTTTCGCCTATTTTTCCAGCATAATTCTTAGCAGCATCTTTTGCTGTTAATTCGCTGTTTGGAGCTTTATTTGTTGAATCCCAACCATATGTCTGCATATGTGCACTATATGTTATAATTGGTTTGCTTGCAGCGAATGACATTGTAGGTATTACTGGTAACATCATTGCTACTGCAATAGCGATTATTAAACTGCTTTTTAAAAAATTCTTTTTGACCATTTTTTTATCTCCTCCCTTTTTACTTGGAGAAGGTATGAAGCCCAAAACATATCAGCATAGTAAATTACAGCTTATCTATTCATCAAAGTATGCAGTAAAAGTATGCAATAAAATTATGTAACAATTGAGAAACATAGCTTTCCAGCTTGCAACATATATT
>CANQWH010000075.1 GCA_947627495.1 uncultured Clostridia bacterium | reverse complement strand
GAGGCCGTTAACTGCTTAAAAGGTTTTGTGCTTCCGGTGGAAGCAATAACAAAACCTTTTAAGATGCCAAAACTGGTGTTTCAGACTCTTGCGAAAGCAAGAGCTGAAATACCTAGTTTTAAATGGGGTGTCGTTGGTTCAAGTCCAACTTGGGGAGCAAGAGAAATAAACCTATAATACTTAATCTGTAAGTATACTTTCATAAGATTAATCATATACTTAAAAAGGGAGGAAGAATATGGTTAAAGTTAATGAAAATAGTACAAATAATATAGTAGGAATATTTAAAGGGAGTGTAATTTCAATTTTACTTACTATGATATTGTTAATGGCTTTTTCGGCAATTCTTACATATACAAATGTTAATGAGAGCACAATGCCAACCGTAATAATTATAATAACTGCATTTAGTATATTATTAGGAAGTCAGATAACAACACGAAAGATAAAGAAAAATGGGATTGTAAATGGAGCATTAGTAGGAATTATATATATATTATGTTTATATTTAATTTCAAGTTTTGTAACAAATAATTTTGCTTTGGGACATTATTCTATAATAATGATAATAACAAGTATTTTAATAGGTGGTTTAGGGGGAATAATAGGAGTAAACTTAAAAAAATAGTTAAAATTTTTGATAAAACTATTGACATTTTATAAAAAAAGGTATAAATTATTAGCAGTCAATTAAGAAGACTGCTAATAATTTTATAAGGAGGAATGGAAAATGATAAAACCATTACAAGACAGAGTAGTTGTAAAAATGGTAGAAAATGAGGAAACAACACAAAGCGGAATCATTCTATCTAGTGGAGCAAAAGAAAAACCACAAATAGCAGAGATAATTGAAGTAGGAGCAGGAGGCGAAATAGACGGAAAACATGTAAAAATGTATGTAAAAAAAGGCGATAGAGTTATAGTAAGCAAATATGCTGGAACAGAAGTAAAATATGGTGGCGAAGATTATATAATAGTTAAACAAGATGATATATTAGCAATAGTAGAGTAATCTTTGAAAAGAAATTAATTTGAAAGTGATGGCTTAGAAATTGTATATATATTATATCTTCTAAGCAAAGCTAGAAAGGAATGATTTTTTATATGTCAAAAGAAATTAAATTTGGCGAAGAAGCCAGAAAAAAAATGCTAGAAGGAGTTAATATTTTAGCAGATACGGTAAAAGTAACATTAGGTCCTAAAGGTAGAAATGTTGTATTAGATAAAAGTTTTGGAGCACCTTTAATTACAAATGATGGTGTTACAATAGCAAAAGAAATAGAATTAGATGATCCATATGAAAATATTGGAGCAAGACTTGTAAAAGAAGTTGCAACAAAAACAAATGATATAGCAGGAGATGGAACAACAACAGCTACGGTTTTAGCTCAAGCAATTATAAAAGAAGGAGTAAAGAATGTTGCAGCTGGTGGAGATCCAATGGCAATAAAAAGAGGTATAGATAAAGCAGTTGATTCAGCAGTAAAAGAATTAAAGAAAATAAGTTCAGAAATAAATGGTAAAGAAGATATTGCAAGGGTTGCAAGTATATCTGCAAATAACCAAGAAATAGGAAATTTAATTGCTGATGCCATGGAAAAGGTTTCAAAAGATGGAGTAATAACAATAGAAGAATCTAAAACAGCGACAACAGGATTAAATGTTGTTGAAGGAATGCAATTTGATAAAGGATACATTTCTCCATATTTTGTTACAGATACAGATAAAATGGAAACAGTTATGGAAAATCCATATATATTAATAACAGACAAAAAAATTAGCAATATCCAAGAAGTATTACCATTATTAGAAAGTTTAATGCAAGAAAGTGGAAAATTAGTAATAATTGCAGATGATATAGAAGGAGAAGCATTATCAACACTTGTATTAAATAAACTAAGAGGGGTTTTAAATATAGTTGCTGTAAAAGCTCCAGGATTTGGTGATAGAAGAAAAGAGATGTTAGAGGATATTGCAGTTTTAACAGGAGGAGAAGTTATAACATCTGATTTAGGTTTAGAATTAAAAGATACAACAATAGAACAATTAGGTAAAGCAAAACAAGTAAAAGTACAAAAAGAAAATACAATAATAGTTGATGGTGCTGGAGATAAAGAAAAAATTGCATCAAGAGTAAAACAAATAAGAAATCAATTAGAAGATACCAAAAGTGAATATGATAAAGAAAAATTACAAGAAAGACTTGCAAAAATTGCAGGTGGAGTAGCTGTAATAGAAGTTGGTGCTGCAACAGAAGTTGAAATGAAAGAAAAGAAACTTAGAATAGAAGATGCTTTATCTGCAACAAAAGCTGCAGTTGAAGAAGGAATAGTTGCAGGTGGTGGAACAGCACTTGTAAATGTAATGCCAGAAGTTGAAAAAGCAATATCTAATTTGAGTGAAGATGAGAAAATTGGTGGAAGAATTGTATTAAGAGCACTAGAGGAACCAATCAGACAAATTGCTGCAAATGCTGGATTAGAAGGAGCTGTTATCTTACAAAAAGTAAAATCATCAGTACCAGGTGTAGGTTTTGATAGCAGTAAAGAAGAATATGTTGATATGAAAAAAGCCGGAATTGTAGACCCAACAAAAGTTACAAGAAGTGCACTTCAAAATGCTGCAAGTATTGCATCAATGATTTTAACAACAGAGAGTGTTGTAACAGATAAAAAGGAGAAAGACTGTCATTGTGGTGGAGAACATGCAGGAATGCCACAAGGAATGGAAGGAATGTATTAGTTAGAAAATAAATTGCAGATAGCAAATACTTAAAAATACAATATGTTAGTAAAATTTATAGGGCAAGCAGGATTGGCTTGCCCTATATTTGGAGGAAAATATGGAAAAGAAAATTATTGCAGTATTTGGAGGATCATTTAATCCACCCACTATTGCACATATAAATTTAGCAAAGCAAATGTTAGTAAATTATAATAATATAGAAAAAGTTATATTTGTTCCAGTTAGTACAAAATACAATAAAAATGGATTAGCTCCAGATGAAGTAAGATTTAATATGCTAAAAAAAGCTTGTGAAGGTGAAAAAAACATAGAAATATCTTCAATAGAATTAGATAGTCCAAGACAATTATATACAATAGAAACTTTAAGAATAATACAAAATCAAAATCCCAATTATGAGATATGTTTTATAATTCGGAACAGATAATTTAAAAGAGTTAGAAACATGGCATGAAGTAGAAGATTTAATAACTAACTTTAGAATTTTAGTTCTAAAAAGGGATAATGATGTAATAGAAGATATTATTAAAAATAATTCTATTTTACAAAAACATAAAGATTCATTTATAGAATTAAAAGGAATAGAACAGATAGATTTAAGTGCAAGTTTTATTAGAGAAAAAATAGAAAATGGAGAAGATATAACAAATTTAATACCAGAAGAGATAAAAAGTGATGTAATTAAAATATACAAAAAATGAATTTAAAGATTATGAAATGTAGAAAAATTATTTAGTTAATATATTTTTAAAACCAAATGTAAAATATCACTTTTGTATACATAAAACATATAATAATATATAAGCTAAAATCTAAGGAGGAATTGTATGTTACTAGAAAACAAAAGAATTGCATTTGGTATAACAGGCTCATTTTATTCTATAGAAAAAACAATTCCCCATATAAAAGATTTAATTCAAGAGGGAGCAGATATAATTCCAATTATGACGTATAATGCGTATAATTTTAAAGATAAATCTAAAACATATATTGATGAAATAGAAAGAATTACAGGAAAGGAAATTATACATACTATACATGAGGTTGAAAAAACGGGATATAAGGCATTATCAGATATAATGGCTATTGTACCTTGTTCAGGAAACACAATAGGTAAATTAGCAAATGGAATAATAGATACACCTGTTTTAGTGGCTGCTAAAACCAATTTGAAGAGTGGAAATAATATTGTAATAGGGATTTCTACAAATGATGGATTATCAATAGAAGCGGAGAATATAGGAAAACTATTAAAGCAAAAAAATATATTTTTTATTCCATTTAGGCAAGATAACCCTATAACCAAACCGTGTTCTTTAGTATTTAGTAGTAAATACATAAAAGATACTATCATAAAAGCTTTAGAAGGTGAACAGATACAGCCAATATTAGTTTAATAATGTACATTGGGAACGTAAAAAATGTGCAGAAAATGTGAAAAAAAGAAAATTATATAAAAAAAGTATTTACATAGAAATAAAAAAATGGTAAAATAAAAACAAATGAAAAGAAAACAAAAGGAGAAAAAATATGAGAAACTGTGAAACCCTTGATACTGTAGAGAGAGAGAGAGAGAGAGAGCTATAATTTAAAAGATATAGCTTATTTATCATACTCAAACAATGTAATAAATAAAGTAGAAAAATTGCTACATAATATATATGTATGTAAAAAAATTGATGCAAAAATTTTGCGAAGTAAGCAGTTTAAGGAATATCCATGCAATAATACTTCGTAAATTTTAATGCATCAATTTTTTTAAAACTTTAGATAAGCAAATGTAAAT
>CANQWH010000074.1 GCA_947627495.1 uncultured Clostridia bacterium | reverse complement strand
AAAAAGAGACAGTATAACAGAAGAAAAAATAACAAATGCAACATTCACATTATACGAATGGGATGGAAAAAAATATGTAGAAAAAGAAACAATAAGAGATGACAACCAAGATGGAATATATGAAAGCAAATACTATGAATGGAACAAAACAAGTCAAGGAAAATACAAAATAGAAGAAACAGGGATACCAGCAAACCATACAAACCTAAATGTAGGAATGGAATATACAATAAACGAATTAAAAGAAACAGACTACACAATACAACCAGAGTATACAAATGGAGTATACAGAATGGAATATAGAACAAGGACACCAGATGACTTTGATAGAGAAGAAGGAGTAGTAGAAAACGAACCAAATAAAGTAAAAGTAAAAATAGACAAAATAGACTCAGAAACAAAGCAACAAATAAAAGGAGAAGCAACATTCACAATATATGAATGGAACAAAGACAAAGGTCAATACGAAGAATACACAAGCAAAGTAAATAGCCAAAAAGTAACAATGACAAGACAAGAAGATGGAACATATGAAAGTAGCCAGTGGCTATACTATACGCAAAAGAATGAAGGAAAATACAGAATAATAGAAACAAAAGCACCAAGTGGCTATTATGGAGATTATAAAGAAGAAACAAAAGAAAAAAATACATATGACATAAACATAGTAGAAATACTACAAGCAGGAAGATATGAAAATCAAACAGTAGTAAATGGAAGCACAATAAACATAGGAAATAAAGGAGAGAAATTTGAAAACAAAAGGGTAAAAAATAGAATAGAAGTAACCAAAATAGATAGTGAAACAAAAACAACTACTCCACAAGGAAATGCTGTTATACAAGGAGCTGTTTATGAATTATACGCAAGAGAAAATATTTATCATGCGGATGGTTATACTTCCCATTATGAAGGAGAGGAAGGTTTATTATATAAAGCAAATCAATTGGTAGATACCCAAACAATTAATGCAGAAGGAAAATTAGTTTTTGATAACCTAGAATGTGGAAAATACTATATTAAAGAAAAACAAGCAGGAGAAGGTTATAATTTAGATACCACAGAATATGATGTAGATTTTACTTATCAAACAGAAGAAAATTTACAAATAACAATACAAAAAACATTAGAAGAAAAAGTAAAAAAACAAGCTTTTAGTATGACAAAAGTTGCAGTAACAAAGGAAGAAGAGTATGAAAAATTAAAAGATGCTGGATTTACCATTTATGAAATAAAGCAACTAAGTATTGTAAAGCAAGGTAAAATTAAAAGAGTTACACAAGAACGTTATCAACTAATAGATTCGGTTGCTTTACAAGATGAAACAATAACACAAAAAGTACAAGAAGATGGAACATATAAACTAGCAGACTTAATTGATTATTATTATAAAATTACTTATCAAGAGGGAGAAGAACAACCATTACCAAGTAATGAAAAAGTATATTATCCATATCATTTAGAAAATGAAACTCTTGTAAAAGATTATAGTCATAATTCACAAGGCGAAGAGATAAAAGAATTAGTTTCGAATGAGGAAGGTATCATCCTTACGCCAGAACTTGCTTATGGAGAATATATTGCAATAGAGACAAGTGTACCACTAAATTATTCTGCTGCTAGACCTTTCGTGATTAGCGTAGACAAAGATAGTAGAAGTCCACAATCTTTAGGATATGTTGTAGACCATAATTTTGAAACAAAGGTAAAAATTTATAAGCTAGACAGTGAAACTCATGAAGTTGTATTAAACAAACAAGCGAAATATGTAATAAAAAATTTGGATACAAAACAATTAATGACAAAAAAAGTATGGACAACATTAGATGGATATGTTGAAAAAGGAACATATGAACATCCTTATGAAACAGGAAAGGAAGGATTTTTAGTTACAGAGGTAGCTTTACCAGTAGGAAATTATGAAATAGAAGAAATTCAAGCCCCAGATGGATATACCTTAAGTGGTTATGAAGGAAGTAGTAAGCAAGGTAATACAATATGGAATCGAGAGGGAAGAATTCAGTTTGAAGTAATAGGAAATACAGCTTATTATACAGACCAATATTTGGATGAAATGGTGATTGTGCAAAAACAAGAAAATAAAGCACAAGTAGGAAGTTTAAAAATAGAGACTTCAGGGGAATATTTAAAGCAAATCACAACAACACAAGAAGGACAAGTAGAGATTGAATATGAAAGCAGGGCAATACAAGGAGCACAGTACCAAATTATAGCAAAAGAAAATATTGTTTCTCAAGATGGACAAACATTATTATATGCACAAGGAACAGTGGTAGAAACAGTCGTAATGAATGAAGAAGGAATAGGCTATGCAGAGAACTTACCACTTGGAAAATATGTGGTAAGACAAACGATAACAGGAAATGGTTTTATCGCCAATAAAGAAGATCAAGAACTGGAAGTAAAATATAAAGCTAATACAGAAGAGGAAGAAGCACAAAAAACACCAGTAGTATTCTATGAAATGAATTTTATCAATTCAAGACAAAAGCTAGACATTGAAGTAGAAAAAGTAGACGCAGAAACAAAAGAAAAATTAGAAGGAGCTATTTTTGGAATCTATGCAAAGGAAGATATTTTAGGACAAGACAATCATGTTATAATAGGAAAAGATTCATTAATTGAAAAAGTAAGGAGTAATGCAGAAGGAAAAGTCATATTTAATAAAGAAATACCATTAGGAAACTATTATATAAAAGAAGAAAAAAGTCCAGAAGGATATATAGTAAATAAGGAGCAAATAGAAATTGATGGTAGGTATCGACAAGATCAAAGAAATCAGATTACGATAAGAGAAGAATATACCAATAATAAAACTCATATCTATGTTAGCAAAGAAGACATAGAGGGAAATCTAATAGAAGGTGCTATTTTACAAATACAAGATGAAGAAGGAAACGTAATAAAAGAATGGAACACAAAGCAAGAACAACAGGAAGTAGAAAAACTACAAATCTTAAAGAATTATAAAATAGTAGAAAAAACACCAGCCAAAGGATATGTAACAGCAGAAGAAGTAACATTTAGATTAACGGAAGAGGGCAAAATAGAAGGAAGCATAAAGAATGAGATTCACATGGTAGATGAAAAAACAAAATTAGAAATTCAATTAGTGGATCGACAAACAAAAGAAAAATTAGAAGGAGTAAACTTTGAAATTTATGAAGTAAAAACGAAGGAAGATGGAACAAAAGAAATAGGAGAAAAAGTAAAAGAATTTACTACTTCACAAGATAATTACTATACAGAAGGATTACCAATAGGAGAGTATGTCTTAAGAGAATTATCAGGACAAGAAGTATTATTACATCACGGTTATGTTACATTAGAAGATACGTATTTTACGATAAAAGATACAAAAGACGTACAAAAAATATTGTTAGAGCAAGATGATACAAAATTAGAAGTAGAACTATTAGATAAACAGACAAAACAAAAAGTACAAGAGGCAAATTTAGAAATTTATGAAGTGATAATAGCAGAAGATGGAAGTAAACAAGCAGGAAGAAAAGTAAGAGAGTTTATCACAGCAGAAGAAAATTATGATACAGAAAGACTACCAGTAGGAGAGTACATTTTAAGAGAGCCAGCAGAACAAGCAAGTTTATTAGAAAGAGGATATGCTACAGAAGAAGATTTGCTATTTGTAATAGAAGAAACGAATAATGTACAAAAGGTAACCATGCAGCAAGACTATACGAAACTAGAAATAGAAGTAGTAGATAAAGAAACAAAAGAAAAAATAGAAGGAGTAGAATTTGAAATTTATGAAGCGATAACAGCAAAAGATGGAAGCAAACAGGCAGGAAAGAAAGTAAAGGAATTTACCACAGCAGAGAGTAACTATTATACAGAAAGGTTGCCAGTAGGCGAGTATGTATTAAGAGAAAAAGCTGGACAAGAAAAATTGCTAGAACAAGGTTTTGTTACTTTGGAAGACATAGTATTTAGCTTTATCGATAGTAAACAAGTACAAAAAATGACAGTAGAGCAAGATTATACGAAACTAGAAATAGAGGTAGTAGACAAAGAGACAAAAGAAAAAGTACAAGGAGTAGAATTTGAAATCTATGAAGCGATAATAGCAGAAGATGGAAGCAAACAAGCAGGAAGAAAAGTAGGAGAGTTTACCACAGCAGAAGAAAATTATGATACAGAAAGACTACCAGTAGGAGAGTACTTTTTAAGAGAAGTGGCAGAACAAGCAAGTTTATTAGAAAGAGGATATGCTACAGAAGAAGATTTGCTATTTGTAATAGAAGAAACAAATAATGTACAAAAGATAACCATGCAACAAGACTATACGAAACTAGAAATAGAAGTAGTAGATAAAGAAACAAAAGCAAAAATAGAGGGAGTAGAATTTGAAATTTATGAAGCGATAACAGCAGAAGATGGAAGCAAACAGGCAGGAAAGAAAGTAAAGGAATTTACCACAACAGAGAGTAACTATTATACAGAAAGATTGCCAGTAGGCGAGTATGTATTAAGAGAAAAAGCTGGACAAGAAAAATTGCTAGAACAAGGTTTTGTTACTTTGGA
>CANQWH010000073.1 GCA_947627495.1 uncultured Clostridia bacterium | reverse complement strand
AAAAATGGATATTTTATGCCAAGGGAGTGGGTAAGGCTTCGGAAAGTTGGCACAATCCTAGTACCGTTTCGGCAGAATGAGAAATATTTGGGAAAGCGGTATGATAAGATATCATATTTTTATAAAAAATATGGTCACTTACCGTATCCAATTATTGTGGACAGAAATAATTATCTGCTCGATGGTTTTCTTGTTTTAATGTTTGCAAGTAACAATAATATTGCAAACATTCCAACTATCAAATTGGATAATGTGGAGGTAATGTGGAATACTAGATAAATAGAGAGGCAAATGCCTCTCTTTATTTATTGCTAATATAAAAATTTATTAAATTGATTTTGAGTAATATAAAATAATGAATTTTAAAAAATAAGAACACTACCCACCATCACAATCTAAGATTGTGGGTGAGTACCCAGGAACCTTTTTGTTTTGCAATAAAAAAGCACAATTTAGGTGCTTTTTTTAAAATATTTGCATATAATAAAGAAGAAAAGTTTGAAAATGATTTTATTAAATTTAATATGTTAAAATAAAAAAATTTTCAAATATAACTTAAAGAGAAAGGAATGAATAAATATGGATTATGAAGAATATATGCGAAGTGTTTTAGGTTATAATCAAACACCTAATAATTTGTATAATAATACATACAATGATTACTATTATGATATGCAATATTTAAACAATCAAAATTTAAATAATCAAAACAATGTAAATAATGATGTATTAGATAGTATGTATCCAGAAATATATAGAATAGTATATCCAATGGTATGTAAAGCATGCACACAAAATAGTCAAAGACAAATAACTAATGATTTAGTTGAGGAAATGACAGAAGAGATTTATTCAAATGTGGAACCAGATGATAGAATAAATCCAAATAATGCACCTGTAAGAACACCTTTAAAAAATGGTGATGTTAGAAATCCAAATGCAAAAGAACCAGAAGTAAGAAGTGAAACAAGACAAAGAAACTTTACGTTAAGAGACTTAATAAAAATACTAATTTTGAGAGAACTTGGAAGACCAAATAGACCTCGGACCAAATCCAATGCCACCACCTCCTGTACGTCCACCAAGACCTGGAAGGCCAATGCCACCTCCACCATATAATCCTAGACCACAATGGAGATTATATTAAATTTTAATGTATATTTTTCTCCTTTTAAAAAATAATAATAGAGAAAGGGGAATGTATATATGAAAGTTAAAGAATGTATGTGTAATCAAGTATCTTGTGTTAATCCTCAAACAACATTAAGTGATGCTGCAAAAGTAATGCAACAACAACATGTTGGTTGTATACCAGTTTGTGATACAAATAAAAATATAGTAGGTTTAATTACAGATAGAGATATAGTTTTAAGAGGAGTAGCATGTAGTAAAGATACTAATACAACACCAGTTAGTGAAATAATGACAACACAGGTATATACAATAGCACCTGATGCAGAAGTGACAGAGGCAAGTCAAATAATGTGTGATTGCCAAGTAAAAAGAGTTCCTGTAATTGAAAATAATGCAATAGTTGGAATGATTACTTTAGGAGACTTAGCAAATAATCAAGACGTAAAGGGACAACAAGTATACCAAACAGTAGAAGGAATCTGCAGATGTGGAAATAATACTCAAAATGATCAATAGCTAAAAAAATTCCACAATGGGTCTGTTTAAAACAGACCCATAAAATATACATAAGGAAGGAGTGTATGATTATTTAATATCATACGATAGAAATATGATAATTGATGTTGGATATTGGACAAGAATATTTAAGAATATATTAGTCCTTATTATTTCATTAGTATTTATTTTTTTGGCATTTAAATTAGCAATATTTTACATGCCATTTTTAATAGGATTTATAATATCTTTATTAGTAGAACCATTGATAAAGTTCATTGTAAATAAAACCAAATTAGAAAGAAAAAAGAGTGCAATTATAGCTTTAGTATTAATATTTGGAATATTATTAGGTTTACTTGCATGGGGAATTTTTAGTTTAATTACAGAAAGTTCTAATTTATTACAAGGTTTTAATACTTATATAGAGATGATGTATGATAAAGTAAAGGACTTTGTAGGTAGTATAAGAGATGGACATACAAAATTCCCTTCAGAAATAATTTCAATAGTTGAAAATTCAACAGATAGAGTAGTTGCATTTATTACAGATTATGTTTCAAATTTTTTAACAAAAGTTACACAAATAATTTCTCAAATTCCAGTTATAGCAATATATGTTTTTATAACTCTTTTAGCAACATATTTTATATGTACAGATAAAATGTATCTAATAGATACAATAGAACATCAATTACCTCATAGATGGGCAAGAAAAATAGGAGTACACTCTAATGATATTATAAAAGCTTTAGGAAATTATTTGAAGGCTGAAGTTATACTTATTCTAATTTCATTCTTTATAGTTTTAATTGGTTTATATGCTATAAAGATATTTGGCTTTAATGTTCCATATCCGCTTCTAAGTGCACTTGCAATAGGATTTGTAGATGCTTTACCAATACTTCGGTTCTGGAACTGTTATGGTGCCTTGGGCAATAATTTCAGCATTAAATGGAGATTTAAAATTAGGTATTGCAATCATTATTATATATGCAATTATTCTAATAGTAAGACAATTAGTAGAACCTAAAATAGTAAGTGATAAAATAGGAATCCATCCAATATTTACACTAATTGCAATGTATACTGGTTTTAGAATAACAGGTGTACTTGGGTTATTTATTGGACCTATTGTTTTAATAATTTTAAAGAACATTTTTAGTGTAAGTATTGAAAATGGAATAATAAAAAGTATATTTACTTAAGTCTTGATTTTTGAGCGATTTTAACATATAATTTTTAAATAGGTGAAGAATATGTTAGAAAAAAATCAAGAATATGAAGTAGATATTATAGATGATGGATACCAAGGTGAAGGTATTGCAAAAATAGATAATTTTCCTATTTTTATCCAAGAAGCCATAAAAGGTGAAAGGATAAAAATTAAGATATTAAAAGTTCAAACAAACTTTGCATATGGTAAGATAATTCAAATTATAAAAGAATCTTCTAATAGAGTAGACGCGGAGTGTGAGGAGTATAAAAAATGTGGTGGATGTAATTTAAGACATATTTCTTATGATTATACTCTAAAAATAAAGAAAGCAATAGTTGAAAATTGTTTATACAAAGCTTTAAACAAGAATATAGAAGTTCATGATGTTATAGGCATGGAAAATCCTTTATTTTATAGAAATAAACTTCAATATCCTGTTGGAATAGATAAAGATGGAAATGCTGTTATGGGAGTATATTCGAGTAGAACGCATAATATAGTTCCAGTTTCAAATTGTTATATTCAAAATGAACTATGTAATAAAAATGCAAATGATATATTTGCATTTATTAAAGAAAATAACGTTTCTGTGTATAACGAAACTACTCTTAAAGGAACTGTAAGACATATTGTTATTAGAATTGGTGTAAAAACTAATGAGGTTTTAGTTACAATAGTAGTAAATGATAATAAATTTAAAATGGACAAAGAATTTGTAAAATATATTACAGAAAAATATCCAAATATAAAGAGTATTGTAAAAAATTATAATACTAAAAATACAAATGTGATATTGGGAAATAAAAATGAAATAATGTTTGGAAGAGGATACATATATGATATTTTAGGAGAGTATAAATTTAAAATATCACCATTATCATTTTATCAAGTAAACCCAATTCAAACTGAAATTCTATATAATACTGCACTAAATGAAATAAAGTCAAGCCCTGATATAAAAAATAGTATTGCTCTTGACTTATATTGTGGTATAGGAACAATAGGGATATTTGCATCAAAGTATTTTAAGAAAGTATATGGAATAGAAATTGTTGAACAAGCGATAGAAGATGCAAAAGAAAACGCTAAAATTAATAATGTGGGAAATATAGAATTCTACGCAGGAGATGTAGAAAAAGTTCTACCTCAAATTTTGGATAAAATAGATGAAAAACCAAAAATAGTTTTTGTAGATCCACCAAGAAAGGGATTAGATAATAAAACTGTAGAACTTTTAAAATCATTAAAACCAGAAAAAATAATCTACATAAGTTGTAACCCTGCAACACTTGTAAGAGATTTAAAAGAACTACAAGAAACCTATACAATTAATTCGGTACAGCCTGTAGATATGTTCCCATTTACTCATCATGTGGAGTGTGTGGCAGTTCTTAAACTTAAATAGTTTTGAAATCATTCTTACTGTAAGGATAGATAGTTTAGCAGAAGATATAGCTTCAGCAGATAGTAATTGTGTTTTAATACGTTCTTGTAAGTTAAAAGATTTTTTATATTGCCTACCAATTTTGATGGATTTAATAATGTTATTTTGCAGTAAATGATAAGCTAATTTTTTACTGATACCACCTAGCATTATTCGCAATTCTTTAACATTTACAATATCAGGATATTTTTTAAACATAGATTTATAATAGTTATTATTCATAGTGAACCTCCAATAAGTATTATAAAAGAAGTATAACAAGATAATTTCTAAAAGTATACTGCAGGA
>CANQWH010000072.1 GCA_947627495.1 uncultured Clostridia bacterium | reverse complement strand
ACTACCATCGTTTATACAGTTTTGAAAGTTGATTATAATGTATTTCATACATTATAATCAACTTTCTCGTGACACACACAATTTAGTTCTATAGCATTTGTGTCACCTGGCTTTAATTTTTTAGATAATTCACCTGTAGTTATTACACTATTACATTTTTCCAAAAATGTTTTCATGTCATTGTTGTTTTCTAAAAGTCCCTCTTCTGTCCTCATTTTTTGTAATTTGTTTTTATCAATCACACTCCATTTTTCATCTTTTTCTGAAAGTAAAATATTATTGTCTAAATAATCTATTACTTGTTTAGCATCTAATGTTGGCATTGTGATTTCATCACTTTTTTTATCTCCATATCCTTTTCCATAATTATAGAATTGTTTATTTCGATAATCTTTTTCGCTTAAATTTGATACAACAAATTGATAAACAATATCCAATCTAGCACCTTGTATGATTTCACTATCTACTTCGAATTTTATTTGTCCTCGTCCTCCACTACTATTTTCATCAAGATATACTACATATGGCGAATCAGTGATATTTCCTTCTGCATCTCTTTCTACTTTTGCTAATTCAAATCCATTAGCTAATAATATTCTTGCTCTTTTTATTTGTTTTTCTAATGCCAATCTTTGCTGTGGTCTTAATGCAATTCCAAAATCGATACTTTTTACTTTATTTTTATATTCATCTTTTCTTTTTGTGAAATCAATTGTTCCATTCCATTTTTTAGAGAATTCTTCTTCTGTTTTAAGACTTCCTTCATAGGATTCTATATCTATTTTAAATGTTGGTGTTGTTGAATTTATCTTTATACTTTCATCATTTTTTGATGTAGCATTTGTTATAATAGTTTTCTCACCATCTATTGATTCTCTTTCTTCATAATTATCCACTGCATCGGAGGTTCTTATTTCTTGTTTTTTAGTTTGATCCCATTCTTGTCCTATATATTTTTGCTTAAATTTGTCTTCATACCACTTGTCATCTTTTGTTTTTCCGTTAATTCCTGCCTTTGTATCATAAGAGTCTTTATATACAATTGTTGACTTGTATTTTTGTACAGGATATTCTTCATTTCCCCAAGTATAAACAACTTCGTACTCACCTGGAATAAATCCACTCATACTATAATTACCATCTGATCCGTGTTGTATATTTTGCAGGTATCCATTGCTTATTTTTGCTATCATAATAATTTGCTAGTGTTCTTTCTTTTTTTCCATTTTTTTGTTTATATTCGTAAACAGATACTTCTACATCTTTTATTGTCTTTTCTTTATTGGTAAAATTATTATCAAAAATACCATTTCCTTGCCTTATTCCAGAATCATCTACAGTAGTTTCATCTTCAAATACAGTACCTGAAATTAATCTTTCATCATCCCCATTTTTATCATTACCGCTTAATAACAATAACTGAACTTTTGGTGCTTTATCTGTATCATCTTCATAGGTTTTTTGGTTATTTAAAACTGTATTTTCTGGTTGTGAGTCTGTATCTATACCTGCTCGCTTTTTACCTTGTAAATCTAAAGTAGTATAAGATGTAATTTCTGCTGTGTTGTTTAGTTCTAAGCTACCACCATTTAAAAGTTTTACTACTTCTTGCTCTTTTACTTGTAGTCTTACATAAAGATATTCTGCTTTTCCTTCATTTATTGTTAAATTCATATCTTTTATTGTTAGTGTTTTATTACTTGTGTTAATATCTGTACTAAGTTTTGTTCCATTTATTGTACCATCATCATTTATTTTCATTCCAGCTTCTATGGTATCTTCGTATTTGCTATCATAATAGTCTATTATGCTATTTATTTTGGCTCTTAATTTGCTTTGCTGATTTTTAATTCCTATTTTATATGTAACTGCTACTTTTAATTTGTTTTGCTGGTTTTCTCCTATGTTACCATATGCAATGTCTGCTGCATATAATGATCTTGTATATGTCATGTTGCCATATTTACTTCCAGATTTGTATTTGTTTTTAGGTTCTACTTCAAATGCATTTTTTTCTCCTTGTTCAGCAATTTCCTGCTTAAATACTTCATCATTTAATCTACTACCATATTGATAAACATGATTTTGACCATTAATACTTACTTTTATTTTTTCTACATCTTTTACTAGTTCTATGTCTGGTTGATCTATTGCTACTAAACCTAAATTTACATTAGTTATGCAATCTTTCTCTGCTTTGTAACCATTTTTTATGTTATATCCTGCATTTTCTGTGCTAGCTCGAACATTGTATCCTGTACATTTTTGTACACTTGCTTTGTCTTGTATTCCACTATATTGGCTTTCAAATACAGGTACACTCTTATAGTCACTTTGACTATATTTTATTCCTCCAGTGTTTTTTGTTATGGTAGAATACTGGTTATTTAGGCTATCTCTTACACTCTGTATATCACTCATTTTTGAGCCTTTAGCAGATGACAATTTTAGTGGAATAGATTTGTATAACATTCCATTGTATGTGACTTCTATTGTGTATTTATCGAGCTTGTCTACTTCTAGATATTGAAATTTATAATGTCCATCACTTTGTACAGCTACAGAATTTACTCTACTTCCATTTAGTTTTAATTCTACTAGTACACCTCTTACTTTTCTATCGCTATTAGACATTAAATTATCAGCTCCTTGGGACGGTTCTTCCCATATCCATCCTTCTACGTCAACATGTGTTCTTGGGTTGTCAATTTTTTCAGTTGTTCCAGGCCTATGTCCAGATTTTACTTTTTTGGGAGTAGGAACTCTAAAGTATAGATTCGTACTAGATATTTCATATATATCATACGTTCCTGCTCTAATATCTCCTGTTATTGTAGCTTTGCCTTGATTATTTGTTGTACCTGTTGCTACATAATTACTTTGCGATTTTTTATAATAATTGTAATTATCTAACCAATCTTCATATTCTGCACAAGCTGCATCATATTTTGCTTGATTAAGTACTTCTCCCTCATAAAAATCTTCTTTTTTTGGTTTTTGTGGTTTGGTTTTGTACTTACTTACATCTGGTTTCCAATTTTTATATCCTAGTTTTATTCCTCCTATTTTATATGTTCTGTTTGTATCTTTTGCATATTTTAATACTGTTTCATTCGGTATAGTTTCACATTCTAGATTAATCTCTACGTTCTTTGTAATCCATTTCCTACTATATTCTGTAACAGCCATTTGTTGTTGTTTACCTCCAGTCCCTCCTGATATATCTAAAAAAGTTGCCTTACAATTTAAATGTCTAAAAGTAAATGTTATTTTACTTGGATTACTAGATTTTGGAACTGCTATATAAAATTCTGTATTTGGTTTTATTGTATTTACGTCACCTTTAATTACACCATTTGCATTACAAACATAAAATTCACTTGCTCCGTCTACTTTTACCTGATATAACCCTCCAATCCATTTGCCTCCACTTTTCGTTGATGTGAAACTAATTTCAAATGGTCCATATACTTTATTAGTATTAATTTGCTTTCCTTTTATTGTACTATCTTTTTTGTTTACAGGATCTTCATATTTATTTATACTGTCTCCATAAGCTTTTGCCATATCTCTTAATTTCTTTACTTCATCGTAATGTGCTCTTAACCATTCAACTCTATTCTCAAATCCTTCCCAGCCATCTTTATAAAGACTTTCTATACTTGCACGACTACGAGCAAAATCTGATTCCCATATGTCTTTACAGGCACTCATTAAATCATCAATTCGATCCCATATACACCATTGTGAAGGTGTCTGCCATAATCCTGGAAATCCCTTTGGATTACCATCATCTCTATAATAGGTAGAATCTGTGTTTTTATAACAAGAAATCACAAATGCAATTGAACCAGCATGCGTACTTTCTAAACTTCCATCTTTGAGTAAATTTCCCCATTTTCCATCAGTTGTAATCTCATTTCTATCTATAGCAATTTTATAACGAACACTTTTATTAGCATTTTCGCTTCCATCTGCCTCAACATTGTGAAACAGACAATAAACATTTAATTCTTCTACTTGTGGAGATGAACTTAATTTCTTACTTGATACATGTACCCACTTTGCAGTTCCATCATTATTAGAAAATGAATACTGTTTACAGCTATCAGGATGATCTTTGTTGTCGCATTTTTTCGTTTTTCTAGTAAATGCATAATCATTAACACCTACCCAACTTCTTTTTATTTGACTATTACCTCCACCCAATGTTTTTGTTCCAGCTTGTACTACATTACAATGGCATAATATTAATATCATAAATAATATACTTCCGTATTATTATTTTTGTTTTTGTCAATTTTCTCACCTCCATTCTTTAATTATTTGTTAATACTTTCTTTTTGATTATATATACACCTACAAATAATATTGCTACAACAATAATTGCTAATGCTATATACACATAAACTGCGCCTGTACTTATAGACACAATTAAGCTAACTGTTGATATATCATCTTCGTTTGCTTTTTTATTGCCAGCAGTAGAATCGACATCTTTTATATCCTTTTCATTATAGTCTTCTAATATTTCAGCTGTGTTTATTATTGTGCCGACATTGTCCTCTGTCATCTTTTTGGTTAAAACTAAGTCTATTATTTTTTCTTCGCCTAGCTGTATTTCCTCATTTCCAAGTCCCTCATAGTTTAATTGATTGCCAGTTAAAGTCCATCCTTCATTAGCTTCTTGAGAAAATTGTAAGTCTTGTGGTATATAGTTGTAGATTTACACTTTAATTTATACAAAAATTGCCCAATATTATCAAATAAAAAAATCAATAAAATAAAAAC
>CANQWH010000071.1 GCA_947627495.1 uncultured Clostridia bacterium | reverse complement strand
GAAATAAGTGAATTAAGAGAAGAGTTATCAGATGTTCTAAAACTAAATCATAAATACAATCGTAGAATATCTGCAATGGAGAAGGCAGTAAGCAAGCTACAATTCAATGAAGAATTTGCAATTGAAAATGCAGACATTATAGAGTTAGTGCAAAATTTATCCAAAGAATATAAAGATGAATTAGCTACAATCGAAGAAAAGAGAGGTTTACCTAAAACAGAAATCTTTAGCCTAGATAATTTATTAGAATATATGAACGCAGAAATGAAGAAAGACAAAATAATATTTGACCTAAAAGTAAATTGCAGAGTAAAAGATATGGTAGATAATGTTATAAAACTAAACAGATTAGAAACATTATTATCAGACCATATAAATGATGCAATAATTGCAATAAAATACAGTGATAGCAAGAAAAGTAAAATAAAAATTGCATTTGATAGAGTAAATGAAACATATGAAATTAGAATATATGATACTGGTATAGAATTTGATATAGACACATTATTAAAACTTGGAACAGAGCAAGTAACAACACATAAAAGTTCTGGTGGTAGTGGAATAGGATTTATAACAACATTTGAAACACTAAAAGAATGCAAAGCAAGTCTAGTAATTGAAGAATATAAACCAGATGATGAAGATTATACAAAATGCATAATGGTAAAATTCGATGGAAGAAACGAGTATAAAATAATTTCATATAGAGCAGATGAAATAAGAAAGAAAAACACAAGAGACATTTTAATTGAAGGCTAGAAATAAAGAAAGGTAGATTTAAAATTAAAATTCTGCGAACCGGAGTTAGACAAACAAGCTAAAGAATTTTAATTTTAAATCTACCAATTAGTATATGAAAATAATATTAAAAATTCCAAATAAAAATTTCATAAAAAAGTCATAATAATTACCTTTCACTAATATACATTAATTAAAGTTTATAGTACAAACGTTAATTATGGGAGGTAATTATTTTTATGGAGAATTTGGAAATATATGAGGATATTAAGGCAAGGACAGATGGTGATATATATGTTGGTGTAGTAGGTCCAGTAAGAACAGGAAAATCAACATTCATAAAAAACTTCATGGATTTACTTGTTATACCAAACATTGAAAACACCTATAAAAAAGAAAGAGCAAGAGATGAACTTCCACAAAGTGCTGCTGGAAGAACAATAATGACAACAGAGCCAAAATTTGTACCAAATGAAGCTATTGAAATAACAATAGGAGACAATTTAAAATTAAAAACAAGATTAGTAGATTGTGTAGGATACTTGGTAAATAATGCTTTGGGCTATATGGAAGAAGATGTACCAAGAATGGTAAAAACACCATGGTCAGAAACAGAAATTCCATTTGAAGAAGCAGCAGAAATAGGTACAAGAAAAGTTATTACAGAACATTCTACAATAGGAATATTAGTTACAACAGATGGAAGTATAACAGAAATCCCAAGGGAAGATTATGTTGAAGCAGAAAGTAGAGTTGTAGCAGAACTAAAAGCCTTAAATAAACCATTTGTAATAGTTTTAAACACTAATAATCCATATGGAGAAGAAACTACTTTACTTGCAAAAGAGCTAGAAGAAAAATATGGAGTATCTGTAATACCAACAGATTGTACCAATTTAAGTACAGAAGATATAAATAACATATTTGGAAGAATATTATATGAATTTCCAGTAGAAAGAATAAACATAAACTTCCCAGGTTGGGTAGATGGTTTAGATTATGAACATAGTTTAAAACAAGAATTATTTAAAGAAGTAAAAGAAGCATTTAAAGATATAAAAACAATCAAAAATATAAATAGTGGAGTAGAAAGAATAAAGAAAACAGAAATAATTGTAAAAACAATGATAGATAAAATAGAATTAGGTACTGGTGCTGTAACGATAGAAATACAGTTAAATAATAATTTATTCTATCAAATACTAACTGAATTAACAGGAATAGAGATGAAAAATGAAGCAGACTTATTTTCAAGCATAAATAATTTATCAAAAGTAAAGAAAGAATATGATAAATTTGCAATGGCAATACAAGAGGTTAAACAAAAGGGTTATGGAATTGTTATGCCAGGAATGGAAGAACTAATATTAGATGAACCAGAAATAGTAAAACAAGGTTCAAGGTTTGGTGTAAAACTAAAAGCAAGAGCACCTTCAATACATATGATAAGAGCAGATATAGAAACGGAAGTATCACCAATAGTTGGAAGTGAAAAACAGTCAGAAGAATTAGTAAATTACTTATTATCAGAATTTGAAAATGATCCAATAAAAATATGGGAATCAAATATATTTGGAAAAAATTTGCATGAACTAGTAAATGAAGGTTTACAAAATAAACTTTATAGAATGCCAGAAGACGCACAAGGAAAACTACAAGAAACATTAGAAAGAATAGTAAACGAAGGAAGCGGAGGATTAATCTGCATAATATTATAGGAATAGGAGGTTTTATGTTTTTAGTATTTAAGAAAGATAAAATAATGGCATTTGCCGTTGCATGCTGTACAGTATTTGCATTATTCTTAATGACATCATTATTTACAAAAGTACCAGAAAGTACAATAGAAACAGTAGCAACTCGGGAAAAAGCTTCCAATATATAGTGTAGATACTGAAGAGAAAAAAGTTTCCTTAACAATAAATTGTGCATGGAATGCAGATGATATAGATAAAATATTAGAAACATTAGAACAGGAAAAAGTAAAGGTAACATTTTTCATGGTTGGAGATTGGATAGAAAAAAATCAAGAAGCAGCAAAAAAAATAAGTGAAGCAGGTCACGAATTAGCAAATCATTCATACAATCATCCTCATGTTAATAATTTAAGTTATGACCAAAATGTAGAACAAATAAATAAATGTTCTGAGCTAATTAAAAAAATAACCGGAAAAGCAAGTACACTATATAGAGGTCCATACGGAGAGTATAATGATACAGTAATTGAATCAGCAAAAAGCACAAACCATTTGACTATACAATGGTCTATAGATACATTAGATTATAAAGCATTAACAGGTGAGCAAATGTGGGAAAGAGTAGAACCAAAATTAGAAAATGGAAGTATAATATTAATGCATAATGGTACAGAAAATACTGCTAATAGTTTAGGTCTAATAATTTCAAATATAAAAAATAAGGGATATAGTATTGTACCAGTATCAGAATTAATATATAAAGAAAATTATACTATAGATAACAATGGTGTTCAGCACAAACAATAAACGAGGAAACATGTCCTCGTTTTTAATATATTTAAAAAAATCATTTGTAATCATTCTAAAATCTTTAGTTACAGTGGATTAGTTTCATCTTTTATCTGGCAAAAATTCTAAAAGTTCAGAAATTTCACAATCAAAAGCTTTACAAATGCTATCTAACTGTTTAATATCTATTCTTCTTATTTCTTCATAATACATTTTAGAAATTGTGGCAGGTCGTATATGAGTAAGTTCTGCTAAAGCTTTTTGTGTCATCTTATGTTCACCTAATAAATTAGAGAGTTTAATTTTAATCATACGTAATACTCCTTCCATACTGAAATATGTAGTATTTTATCATTTATTGTCGAAAAATAACACAGTAACATTAGAATATAACGATAAACGTAATAAAAAGTTGCCTAACAGTAAAAATAATGTTATAATAATATGCAAGAAATAGCTAAATACGAGGTATAAATTAATGAAATATAGCAATAATATATGTATGGAAATAGAAAAAAATTGGAAATCAGAAAGTAAAACATATTTAAATGAAATTCAAAAATTCTTAGACAAGCTAGATAATGTAGAAAACGAGGAATTAAGAAGAGAGATAGTAATTCAAATGTTAAAATGTGATGAAGAATTAACAAAACTAGCTGAAAAAAAATTTCAAGAATATTATGAACAGGGGAAAAAATGTTAAAGAAAATATCAGTTGGACTAATTGCGGGAATAATTAGTGGTTTATTTGCAGCAGGAGGAGGCATGATAGTTGTTCCAGCATTAATTCATATATTTAAGTTAGAAGATGCAAAGGCACGTGCTACATCTGTATTTGCAATATTACCAATGGTGGTTGCAAGTGGGATATTTTATTATAAAAATGACTATGTTGATTGGAGTTTAGGAATAAAATGTGCAATAGGTGGAATAATAGGAGGAGTAATAGGAGCAAAGTTATTAAAAAAAATGTCAACAAAAACTTTAAGAATATTATTTATAATTTTTTTAGCATATACATCGATAAAAATGATATGTGCTTGAAAGGATAAATTATGTGGGAAACTATAACGGGAATAATATCTGGAACTATTAGTGGAACAGGAATGGGAGGAGGAACAATATTAATACTTGTTCTTTCTATTTTTTTAGGTGTAGAACAACACACAGCACAAGCAACGAATTTAGTCTTTTTTGTACCTACATCAATATCTGCGATAATAGTTTCAATAAAATCAAAATTAATTGAATGGAAAATAGGAACAATTATAGCATTAAGTGGAATAGTAGGAGCAATACTTGGAGCAAATATATCTGCTACATTAGAAGTGAAAAAATTGAAAAGATATTTTGGAATTTTTTTAAGCATAATTGCTGTATATGAGATTTACTCATTAATAAAAGAGTATAAAAAGTCGAAAAATACAGATAATATAAAAGAAAAATAATTTTTATTAAGAGGAGTGTTTAATTAAAATATTAAATTTATTTTTAAATATGCTTTTTTAGTTTTATTCTTTTTTGCTTATTAAAACATATAATAAAATTTTAATATAAATTTAAATTAAACTTATTCTTCGGGAAGGATTGGTAAAATATGAAACTTGTAAAAGGTATAATAATAGGGTCTGCAGTTACAGCAGCTGCATATATGATGTGTGCTGAAGGAATGATAAACACAAGAAAAATGATGAAACAATGTAGAAAATGGGCAAGCAAAATGGGAATGAACTAAACAACAAGG
>CANQWH010000070.1 GCA_947627495.1 uncultured Clostridia bacterium | reverse complement strand
ACGCCATACAAAAAGAGGGAAAACAGCGAAGAATTAGTGTTAGATATAGATGTTACAAACTATGATGCCCTAGATGACGTTGATGTTACAGTTACGGTTACAGACGAAAATGGAAATACATCTGAAGTAGAAGTACATAAAACAGAAGACGGACATTGGAAAGCAAATGTACCAGGTATTACAGAAGATTCTAAAAAACAAAAATATACAATAGAAGTTAAAGGGACAAAAGACGGGGAATCCAATACAACAAAACAATCTATCACCATTGAAGAAAATCCAAGGATTAAGATGGATGTAGTATTAAAACCAGATGGTGGAGACTATGTATTACCTTCAAGAGGAGATGCAATAATCGAAAGTACTATGACATCAAGTGTAGGAAACGAAGATCCATATGTATACTACTATAGCTGGAGCACAAGCAATACAGAAAGACCAAAAGCAGGTGCTTGGCAGAAGACACAAAGTGGAGCACAAATTAAAAAGACAGATTGTAAAGCAGAAACTTATTATCTATGGATTAAAGTAGACGATAAAAGAGAGATTCTAACAGCACAATATGTCACATCAAAACCATTTGTTGTACATGGTCATGAAGAAGCAGGAAGTCAAATTACCTTTAGTGCAAACCACGAAGAAATGATTAATCAAGATGTAGAAGTTTCAATTTCTTATGGACAATATCTAGTAGGAGAAAAAACTGTAGAATGTACAGGAAGTGCACAAAATTATGTGATTGAGCAACCAAGCAAAGTAACTGCACACGAAAATACCATCATTACAGCAAAAGCAAAAGATGCTGCAGGAAATGAAATAACAGCAACATATGAAGTAAAAAATATTGATAAGATTGCACCAGTTATCACATTCAATCCAAATAAAGATGAAACTTATGCAAAATCACATAGTACAAGAATAGATGTTACAGATCAAGGTGTAAGTCAGATTAATAATGACAGCTTAAAATATGTATGGATTCAAGGAACAGCAACACAAACAGAACAATCATTTACGGATAAGACATCGTATACGAATGCAGAAACAATTACGAAAGATAGTGTAACAGGAAATGATTGGGTACTATGGGCAATCGCAAAAGATAATGCAGGAAATGTAACCATTACATCATCAGGAAACTTCTTCATGGACAACACAGAACCAAATAAGAAAGCACCAACAGTAGTAGCAAGCACCAATTCAATTGAAGTCACATTTAAACAAGAGGATGCAAATAGTGGAATTGATGATGCAACCATTGAATACAACATCAAGGAGAAAGATGGAAATTGGGGCGAATGGGTAAAGACAACGAGTGGCGATGTAAAGAAACATGTATTTGAGAATAAAACATTAGACAAAGACTATGTTGTCAAAACAAGAGTAAAAGACAAAGCAGAAAATGGATGGACAGAATCAGCAGAAACATCAGTAAAAACACAAAATATTACAAAACCAACCATTGACTTTAATCCAAAAACATGGACCAACACAGATGTAACAGTAACAATCACATACACAGATAGTCCAAACTCTACATTAACAAGAGAATATGCCTTCAATGCAACAGGACCATGGACACCAGTTAAAGGTAACTCAGTAACATTTAATATTGGTGAAAACAAGACAATTTATGCGCATCAATATGATAGTACAGGACAAGGTACAGATGAAACAAGGGTAGCATCTCAAGATATAACGAATATAGATAAAGTAGAACCTACAATAAAGTCATTAGATTGGGCTGTTAAAACTGCAACCAACCAAAATGTAACATTAACAGGAGTAGCATATGATGATTATAGTGGGTTACAAGGCTTCAAATTTACTGAAAATACAGCCGCACAGGCAACTGACACCGATTGGACATCCATAGCAAATAATGGAAAAAATCAAGAGATTACACAAACCAAGACAATTGAACACAATGGAACCTATTACTTTAATGTGATAGACAAGGCAAAAAATGTAACAAGTACAAGTGTAAAAATAGAGAATATAGATAAGGATGTTCCTAGAATTGTATCTGTAACCACAGATACAAATTGGAGAAACGACGGAAAGACAATAACAGTAAATGCACAAGATGGTGGAACAAGTGGTATCGCAGGTTATGCGATAACCACTTACGCTACCAAGCCACAACTTACTGCACAGGAATGGGTACCTTACACACAATCACCATGGACAAGTACACAAAAATATGAAATGAATACTTACTATGCATGGGTAAAAGATGCAGCAGGTAATATTTCAGATTCTATGCAAATAAAAGTTGAGAAAATAGAAAGAGTTAACCCAACGCTTACCGTAAGTTCAGATGAGAGTCCTAAGAAAACACATACAGGTATAATCACCATAGCAGATGAAAAAGATGGATCAGGATTAAAAGGAGGAACATATACGATAAAATATGTATGGACAACATCAGAAGTCACTCCAAATTGGAGTGATACAACAGTAAAGACAATACAAGTTACAGCTGCAGATGGAGTGCAGAAAGTTGAAACAAACCAGACTTTGGCAGAAGGTACCGGAACCAGATATTTACATGCTAAAATAGATGACCTTTCAGATAGAGCAGGAAACAAAGTTTCTCTTACGGCTCATGGAAAGTTTGAACTAGATAACACAGGACCAAAAGTTACTTTTGAGCCAACTGGAAGCCAAGAATGGAAACAACAACAAAGCACAAAAGTGACCGTAGTAGATGAAGGAAAAAGTGGCGTCAAAGAGTCGTCCGTAAAATATATTTGGAACCAAAACACATCAACGCAAGAAAATGCAATAAATACAGATTTTCATTCTGGAGACACACTAAGTAAAACAGGCGTAACCGGAGATAACTGGTATTTATGGGTTGTTGCTAAGGATAATTTAGATAACACAACAATTACAAAAACAAACGTATTCTATATCGATAAAATAGCTCCTGTGATAACTAACGTGACAGCACCAGCGGAATGGAAAAATCAAGGAAAACAAATAACAGTGACAACAACGGATGTTAATGGTAGTGGAGTAGTAGCATATGCAATTACGAGTGAGGATAGACAGCCAGCATTGGATGCAACAGATTGGAACCCATCAACAAATGCTTCTTGGACAAGTGAAACAGCATATGAAAAAGGAACATACTATGCATGGGCAAGAGATAAAGTTGGAAATATTTCAGGCTCAAAACAAATTGTGATAGATAACATAGAACGAAATATGCCAGTCTTAGAAGTCAGTTCAAATACGAATGCAGCAAAATCACAAATAGGAACCATCACGATAAAAGACACTGAATCAGGATTAAAAGCAGGTTCATATGTAGTAAAATACACTTGGGATAATTTACAATCAGACCCAGATTGGAATAAAGTAACAACAAGCCACACATTGACAGTAAATGATGGAGAAACACAAAAATCCTTTACAGATACAAAAGCAAGTGTTACGGGAGTCTTCTATTTACATGCACAAGTAACAAACTTAGAAGATAGAGCTGGTAACAAAGTACCAACACTAACAAAGACGGGAACATTCCACATAGATAACGAAGGACCAAAAATTGAATTTGGAACCAATGGAAAAAGTCAATGGGCAAGAAGTCAGGGGACTAAAGTAACAGTTTCAGATACACCAGCAGGTGTAAATGATAGTAGCTTAAAATATGTATGGCTACAAGAAACAAATCAACCAGCAGAAAATAGAATTACACAAACATTCAAAAATGAGAACACAATTACCAAAGATGATAATTCAGGAAACAACTGGTATTTATGGGTCATTGCAAAAGATGCATTACAAAATACAACGATAAAAAGAACAGAAGTATTTTGGTTAGACAACACAAAACCACAAACACAACAACCAGGAGTATCAGCAACAACGCATTCTGTTACAGTTACATTCAATCAAAGAGATGAGCATTCTGGAATTGATGGAAATACAAAACAATATGGTATTAGAAAAAAAGGAGAAACTAATTGGGAATGGACAACAGATTCAAATACAACACATACCTTTGAAAACAGAACATTAAATACACCATATGAAGTGATAACAAAAGTAAATGATACGGTAGGAAATGGAGACCAAGAATCACAAATAAATCAAATTACAACATCAAATATCACGAAGCCAAACATTACAATAGTAGATACAAAATGGACAAACCAAACGATAACAGTTAGAATTAATTATCCAGAAAGTACAAATACAACATTAACCAAACAATATAAAAATGTAGGAGACAATGATTGGCAAACGTCAAATTCGAATACAATCGAAATAGAAGCACCAAATAACGGAACGGTGTATGCTCGCCAATATGATACGACAAATCAAGGACAGGGTAATGAATATGTAGCATCAGCACAGATAACAAAAATAGATAAACAAGTACCTGTCATAAGCAAAGCAGAAGCACCAGTAGCTTGGTCAAATGCAAACAAACAAATCACTGTAACGGCAAGTGACCAAGGAGGAAGTAACATTGCAGGGTACACTATCACATCAAATGATACAAAGCCAGAGGCAAGTGCATTTACAAGTAATACAAGTAATTCTTGGAAAGATCCAACAGCAAGAGCAGAAGGAACATACTATGCATGGGTAATAGATGGCGCAGGAAATATATCAACAGGATATCAGGTTACAATATCAAATATTGAAAATACTGGACCAACAATTAGCGTAACAACAAATAATGTAGCTGCTAAAAAACAAATAGCAACAGTAACAATTACAGATACAGAATCAAAATTGAAACAGGGAAACTATGATATCAAATATCAATGGGTAGCTACAACAAATACAGAACCAAATTGGACGCAAGTACAAACGACAACAAAAATAAATGTAAGCCAAGATGGAAATCAAACAGCCACAGTAAACATCGAAAAGGAAGATGGAACAGGAACATTCTACTTGTGGGTACAAGGTCAAAATTTAAGAGACGTAGCAGGCAACACATCAAGCCCAAAAACTTCAAATTTATTTGTTTTAGATAATGAGGGACCAAAAGTAAGTTTCTCACCAGACGGAAACGCACAATGGGGAACATCAAGAAGTACAACAGTAAC
>CANQWH010000069.1 GCA_947627495.1 uncultured Clostridia bacterium | reverse complement strand
AATGCAATAATTACTGCAGTAATAACTGCATTAGGTGGAATTGGTACAGCAACTGTATTATATGATGCAAAAAATCAATAATTTAATACAAGAACGAAGTTCGTGTATTTCAAAAATACTGGAAGAAAAATAAAAAATCTTCCAGTATTTATTTTTTAAGAAAGGATGATGTGATCATGGAAGAAAATGAAAAAAATGTACTTAATGAAGAATTACAAACAATATTTAACGAGGACTCAATTGATTCTTTAATTGAAGATGGAAAGATTGAAAATCAAACAGAAATTGAAAATGAGGAGGTAACTGAATAATGAATATTAGAACAAGTAAACCAAGTAATAATAAGTTTTATATAACTACTTCTAAAGGAGGATATTCTCAATGTATTCAAGGCAAACCTACTGATGCGAATGCAAACGTACTTGCAAATTGCGTAGGCTATGCTTGCCGGAAGATTTAATGAAATCATTGGATCTATGAAATATCCAACACTATATTGTAATGCTGAAAATTTTATAGAAAAGGCCAAAAATTTAGGGCTTGAAATAAGTAATACACCAGTACTAGGTGGTATAATGGTATGGCAAAAAGGAGCAACTTTATCAAATGAAGATGGAGCAGGACATGTAGCAGTAGTTGAAAGAATTGATAGTTCTAATCAAATATATACAAGTGAAAGTGCTCATGGTGGTTCTGCATTTTATAATGTGTTAAGAACAAATAATAATGGAAGATGGGGGATAGGTGCAGGCTATACATTTAGAGGATGTATTGTGAATCCAGCGATAGGAAAAGTAACTACAACAGAACAAATCCCAATCACAGGAGAAGGAACATACATAGTTAAAACAGGAGACACATTAAGTGGTATTGCACAAAAATATGGAACAACATATCAAGAGTTAGCACGAATAAATAATATATCAAATCCTAATATCATTTATCCTGGACAAGTACTAAAAATTAAAAGTGCAGACTCTGTAAATAATGTAGTAAAATATAAAGTAAATGCAAATAGTGGATTATGGCTATTAGATGCTAATGGAAAGAAGATAAAAGCATATGTAAAAGGAACAGAAGTAGAATATCTTGGAGAAGGATATACAAAATATGGATATATATATTTAAAAGTAAGAGTGTGCGACAATAATGTTGGATATATGGCAAAAGCGTATTTAATATAGACAACAAACTATATTAAATAAAAATAAAAACGGCTTAAAATCGATTCTCGTGCGTTGAATTTTTGTTGATTTAGAGCCGTTTTTGAGAATAAGAAAAGGGGACAATTATGTTAGATGAGTCAATTAAGGAAGCATTAAAGGAAGTAAAGCTTATAAAAAGTAAAAAGATAAAATCAAAAAATTGGAGAGATATACTAAAAGAAATTAAAAAAGATAAAGAGTAAGAATTATATAATCGAGAGTAAAAAGTTATTCTCAATTGTCGTTGATTGTCGTTGAAAATGTGTTGTGGCTGGATTTAATTGAAAGAAGTAATTTCCCACTTTTTTCCCACTTTAGTATAAAATAGTTTGTTATTGACTAAAAATGAAAATATTGAAAAACATTGAAATATAAGCATTTCAAAAATGTTTGAAAATATTTAGAAATATTAAGCAAGAACAGTAGGTTCTGGTATAGTTTCTGAAATAATGGAATAATTTTAGAATATAATTTCCCTCAAGTAAAGTGTACTTGGGGGATTTTTTGGTTTTCTCTTGACATATGGGCATATTAGATATAAAATAGTGTTGTATTTTAGGAGGAAATATGGATATAGAAAAGATAGCAAATATAATTAAACAAAATGGAGGTAACACTTACTTAGTAGGTGGAGCTGTAAGAGATGCTATTCTAAATAAATCCATTAAAGATGAAGACTATTGTGTAACAGGAATAAGTGCAGAAAAATTTATTGAAATTTTTCCAAATGCACACATAAGAGGAAAATCATTTGAAGTATTTGATTTAGAAAAAAAAGAGTTCGCATTAGCTAGAAAAGAGACAAAAACAGGCAAAGGACATAAGGAGTTTCAAGTAGAAACAAACGAGAGGATTACAATAGAGGAAGATTTAAAAAGGAGAGATATAACAATAAATTCAATAGCTCAAGATGTGTTAACAAAGGAAATTATTGATCCTTTTGGAGGGCAAAAGGATTTAAAAGATAGAGTAATAAGAGCAACTAGCGAAAAATTTAGTGAAGACCCATTAAGGGTATATAGAGTTGCAAGAATAGCAGCGGTTTTAGATTTTAAGGTATCTAAAGAAACAATTGACATGATGTATAAATTAAGAAATGAATTAAATACTTTATCAAAGGAAAGAGTTTTTGTGGAATTTAGAAAAGCTCTTACAGCAGATAAACCATCAAGATTTTTTGATATATTAAAAGAAGCAAATGTATTAGATGTACATTTTAAAGAAGTATATGATTTAATAGGAGCAATACAGCCAATAAAGTATCACCCAGAAGGAGACAGCTATAATCATACAATGCTTACATTAGATAATAGCGCCAAATTAACTGATGATACTAAAATTAGATTTTGTGCATTAGTGCATGATTTAGGAAAAGGGAGAACTCCAAAAGAAATGTATCCACATCATTATGGACATGAACAGGGAGGAGTTGCGCCACTAAAAGACTTATGCAAAACTTTAGGATGTCCAAATGAATGGCTTAAATGTGGAAAAACAGCAGTTATAGAGCATATGAAAGGTGGAGTATTTCCGAAAATGACAATAGCAAAAAAAGTAAGATTTATTGAAAAAATAGATAAAACACAGCTAGGATTAAAGGGCTTACAAATAGTAGTGTATTGTGATAGAAGCAGAAAATTAAATTGCACAAAAGAAGATATAGAAGATAAGCAATACGATTTTTGTAGTATAGGAAGAAAGATGCTTAAAGCAATAGATGGAGAATATATAATAAACAAATATAATATAAAACCAGGAATAGAACTTGGAAGAAAATTACATGAAGAAAGAGTTAAATGGTTAAAAAATAATTTAAAATAAAGGAATGGGGAAGTTTATGAACGAATATAGAACTCATAATTGTGGAGAATTAAGAATAGAAAATAAAGGACAAAGAGTAAAAATTGCAGGATGGGTACAAAGAATTAGAAATTTAGGTGGAATGAGATTTATAGACTTAAGGGACCAATATGGAATTACGCAAATAATAATAGCAGAAAATGAAGAAATGCAAAAACAAGCAGAAGAACTAGTAACAGAATGTGTAATATCAGTAGAAGGAGTTGTAGCAGAAAGAAGTAGTAAAAACAATAAAATTCCAACAGGTGATATAGAGCTTCAGGCAGAAAAAATCGAAGTTTTAGGAAAATGTAAAAATGTACTACCTTTTGAAGTAAATTCAGAAAAAATAGATATATCAAATGTAAAGGAAGAATTAAGACTAGAATATAGATTTTTAGATTTAAGAAACGAAAAAATACATAATAACATTTTACTTCGTTCAAAAATAATGAAATTCGTAAGAGATAAAATGGATGAAATGGGATTTAGCGAAATACAAACACCAATACTTGCAAACTCATCACCAGAAGGAGCAAGAGACTTTTTAGTACCAAGTAGATTACATCCAGGAGAATTTTACGCATTACCACAGGCTCCACAACAATTTAAGCAATTATTAATGGTATCAGGATTTGATAAATATTATCAAATTGCCCCATGCTTTAGAGATGAAGATCCAAGAGCAGATAGAGCACCAGGGGAGTTCTATCAAATAGACTTTGAAATGTCATTTGCAACACAAGAAGATGTTTTTAAAGTTTTAGAAGAACTAATAACATCAACATTTAAGAAATTTTCTACATGGAAGATAGCAGAAGGACCATTTAGAAGAATTCCATATAAAGAAGCAATGGAAATATATGGAAGTGATAAACCAGATTTAAGAAATCCACTTATTATACAAGATGTAACAGAAATTTTTGAAAATACTGAATTTATGGCATTTAAAGATAAAACAATAAAGGCAATAATTGTACCAAATGGAGCAGAGCAAGGAAGAAAATTCTTCGATAATATGACAACATATGCAGTAGAAGTTGCTGGTGCAAAAGGACTAGCATGGGTAAAAATGGATAATGAAAATAATGTATCAGGAGGAATCTCAAAATTTATAACAGAAGATATAAAAAAAGAATTACAAAAATTGGGAGCAAATGCAAATTCAAGTATATTCTTTATAGCTGATGAATTAAAAACAGCACAAAAAATATCAGGACAAATAAGAACAGAGCTTGCAAATAGACTAGATTTAATTGAGAAAGATACATATAAATTCTGCTTAATAGTAGATTTTCCAATGTATGAATTATCAGATGAAGGAACAATAGATTTTAACCATAATCCATTCTCAATGCCACAGGGTGGAATGGAAAGTTTACAAAATAAAGATCCATTAGAAATACTTGCATACCAGTACGATGTAGTATGTAATGGTTATGAAATGGCATCAGGAGCTGTAAGAAATCATAATCCAGAAATAATGGTAAAAGCATTTGAAATAGCAGGATATCCAGAAGAAGAAGTAGAAAAAAGATTTGGAGCATTATATAATGCCTTCAAATATGGAACACCTCCACATGCAGGTGCAGCACCAGGTTTGGATAGAATGGTAATGTTAATAGCAAATGAACCAAATATAAGAGAAGTAATAGCATTTCCAAAGAATAAAAAGGCAAGAGACGCATTAATGGGAGCACCAAGTACAGTAACAGAGCAACAATTAAAAGATATACATATTAAAATTAACAAATAATAATTAATATAAAGTGATAAATAAATGATAGAGTGAGAAAGTTACAATTCATAGCATATTTAATAATAATATAATTTATATTATTATTAAATATGATGAGGCTGTGAATTATAACAACATTTATTAGAAAAAATTGTTGCATTGGCAACGAAAATGTTGCCCCATGAAAATATTTAAAATATTTTTAAAAAAAGTGTTGACAAAGGATAAAAAAAGTAGTATCATAAAAAAGTACCAAGCAATATGAAGACTTAAAATTATATAGAATATGTATATAATTAGTAATATTTTTGGCAAAGAAATAA
>CANQWH010000068.1 GCA_947627495.1 uncultured Clostridia bacterium | reverse complement strand
AACGCCTGAAATATCAATAATATTTAAAATACTATAAATATGATAAATACTGATTTTACCCGAACTTGTGGAAGTGGCAAAAAGTATAAGAATTGTTGTGGAAGAAACGAATAAATAAGGTTCTATGGATTTGGAGGAAACAGATGCTTGAGTTAGAAGAAAATAAATACATACTTTTGAATTTAAAAGAAAGAATCAACAGTATAGCAGACGCTTTAAATATTGTTCAAATAGAAAAAGAAATAAAAGATTTGGAAGTTAAAACAACAGAGGATAATTTTTGGAATGATAAACAAAACTCAAGTGTGGTTCTTACTAAAATGAAACGCTTACAAAACAAATTAGATAAATTTAAAAAAATAAAAGCAGAACACGAAAATTTAGTTGAATTAAATGAATTACTTATTTTAGATGAGGAAGAAGAATTAGGAAAAGAAGTTTTAAAAAACACAAAAAAACTTGAAGATGAAATAAAAAGATTTGAGTTAGAAACATTACTTTCAGGGAAATATGACAAGAACAATGCAATAATAACGCTTCATCCAGGAGCAGGAGGAACAGAATCACAAGATTGGGTGGAAATGTTATATAGAATGTATTGTAGATGGGCTGTTGCAAATGAATTTGAAGTTCAAGAGTTGGATTACCTAGAAGGCGATGAAGCAGGTATAAAAAGCGTGACATTTCTAGTAAAAGGTGAAAATGCGTATGGATATTTAAAAGGAGAAATGGGAGTACATAGATTAGTTAGGATATCACCATTTGATGCAGGAGGAAGAAGACATACATCATTTGCATCTGCTGAGGTTCTTCCAGAAATAACAGAGGAAGTAAAACTAGATATAAATCCAGATGATATAAAGATGGATGTATATAGGGCATCAGGAGCGGGAGGACAAAAAATAAATAAAACATCATCTGCTGTAAGATTAACACATATACCAACAGGTATAGTAGTTGCATGTCAAACAGAAAGGTCGCAAACACAAAATAGAGAAATAGCAATGACAATGTTGAAATCTAAGTTATTAGAATTGAAAGAAAAGGAGCAAAAAGACACAATAGAAGATTTAAAAGGAGTTCAAAGAGAAATAGCATGGGGAAGCCAAATACGTTCTTATGTATTTTGTCCATATACATTAGTAAAAGACCATAGAACAAATTATGAAGTTGGGAATGTGGAAGCAGTTATGAATGGGGAGTTAAATGGCTTTATAGAGAGTTATTTAAAAAATAATGCTATAAATAAAAATAATTAAATTATTAACAAGATATAGTATATTATAATAAAATATATATGAAGAAAAAGATATAATGTTTAAAATTAGACATTATTGATACTAAGAGGTAGAAAACAAGAGGAATGATAATATAATGGAAATAGTTGTACAAAAATTTGGAGGAAGTTCTGTGGCAGACACAGAAAAGTTATATAATGTGTGTAAACATATTATCAAAGAAAAAAAGAAAGGTAAGAAGGTAGTAGTAATAGTTTCTGCACAGGGAAATTCTACAGATGATTTAATAAAACAAGAGTTAGAAATTACAAAAACACCAAATAAAAGAGAACATGATGTGTTAGTATCAGTTGGAGAACAAATAACCATAGCAAAATTAGCAATGTGTTTACAAAAACAAGGATATAATGCAATTTCATTTTTAGCATGGCAAATTCCAATAATTACGGATTCAAACTTTGGTGATGCAAATATTTTAGAAATAAAAACAGAAAAAATCATTGAACAACTAAATTTGGATAATATAGTAATAATTGCGGGATTTCAAGGAATAGATAAAGAAAAAAATATTACAACACTTGGCAGAGGAGGTTCAGATACAACAGCAATAGCTATAGCTGGTGTTCTAAAGGCTGTAAAGTGTGAAATATTTACAGATGTTGATGGGGTGTATTCAGATGACCCAAATAAAAATAAAAATGCTATTAAATACGATAAGATATCATATGATAAAATGTTAGTAATGGCAAATAATGGAGCTAAAGTATTACATAATAAATGTGTAGAATTAGCTAAAGAAAATAAAGTAAAAATAGTTGTTAAATCAACATTCAAAGAAGAAAGTAAAGGAACAATAGTAGAATAAAATATAAAAAAATACACTAAACATAATTGGATTTAGTGTATTTTTTAAAAAACATCACAATTTAATAAATCTTATGTATGAGGCTGATATTTATTTAAACGTAATATAATAATATAAATAAATATGCATATCTAATAATAAACCTTTTAATTAAGCATGAATTAAAAAACTCATGCATTGCACAATACTTATCTACAAAGGTTAAAACAAATCCTTCAATAGACTTAGGAAGTGCAGGTGTAACAGGCCACATATGTTTAATAATTATATCCTTTTCTTTTTCAGTTAAATCAAATAATTTGCAAGCATTAGCACAAGCTGTTTTTCCATGTGTAAAAGCATGAAGACCATTTGGTTTTTTTTTCATTCTCCAATCATATAGGAAAAAATCATGAAGCATAGCAGCACGTGCAGCAGATTTATAATCCAAATTAAATTTTTTACAGATACAATAACAATAATATGAAGCAGAATAGCAATGGTCAAAACAGGTGGTATTATAATGCTGTTTATAATTTTTCATTTGTTGGACTGTTGTATTTTCTATTAAATCCTTAATAATAATTTTAAATTCTTTATTATCTTTTAATTCCATTAAAAAATCCCTCTTAAAACTATATATTATAAACTCATTATAACACAGATGAAGATGAATTTTCAATTATTTTTTCAATAATTTGTACAGCATTACTTGCTGCACCTTTTCTAATATTATCTGCTACAACCCACATATTAATGCCAAAAGAAACACTTTTATCACGTCTTATTCTTCCAACAAAAACATCATCATGTCCAGTAGCATTTGTGGCTAAAGGATAAATATTATTTCTGTAATCATCTTGCAAAATAATTCCGGGACTATTTTTCAATATATCTTTTAACTCTTCTAAATTAAAATCATTTTCAAATTCAACATTTATAGATTCACTATGAGAGTTAATAACTGGTACTCTAACAGTTGTTGCAGTTATTTTTAAATCTGGTCTATGCATAATTTTTCTAGTTTCATTAATCATTTTAAGCTCTTCTTTAGTATATCCATCATCTGTAAAAACATCTATATGTGGCAAGCAATTGTTAGCAATTGGGTATGGAAATTTTTTGGATTCTAACCCATTTAAAGTATTTTTTAAATCATCAATACCTTTTTTGCCAGCACCAGAAACAGCTTGATATGTTGAATATACAATTCTTTTAATTTTATATTTTTTATCAAGAGGTTTTAAAGCTACAACAGCTTGAATTGTAGAACAATTAGGATTTGCAATTATTCCAGTATTTAACTTAATATCTTCTGAATTAACTTCTGGAACAACTAAAGGAATATCATTATCCATTCTAAAAGCACTACTATTATCAACAACAATACAATTATTAGAAACAGCAATTGGTGCAAACTTTTTTGCAATATCACTTCCAGCAGAAAATATTGCAAAATCAAAGCCAGAATCAAATGAATGTTCATCTAGTTTTTGCACAATACAATCTTTATCAAAAATTTTTAAATGTGTTCCTTCTGAATTTTCAGAGGCAAAAAATGCATAATCTGAAATTGGTAATTTCTTTTCTTCTAAGACCTTAATAGCTGTTCTACCAACTAAACCAGTTGCTCCAACTAGAGCTAATTTATATTTTTTCATAAAAACGCGGTTCCTTTCTATTTAATATATTATAAAAATTATATTAAATTATATTACAAAAAACAAAAAAAATAAAGCATATAAAGAAAAAAATGTGGGTTTTAAGGCGGTAATTACTGAAAAAGATTTTACTTTCCATAAATAATGTGATATAATAATCAAGTGTTAAATTTAGGAAATTTTAGTATGAAAAATAAATTTTTATTTTCACCCTAGATTTATGGCAGAAAGGAATGAGGATTAATATGAATGAAAATTTTAAGGAAAGTTTACGAGTAAACTCAGGAGAACATAAGTTTTTTGCTGCACGTGTTGCATCTGATGAAGCAAGAAGAAACAATACTCCTAGAACAGGAGTAGAAAAACCTAATCCTAATAGAGAAGAATTTATGAAAAGGATAGTTTTTAGTCAACCAGTAGAAGAAAAACTTACTTTAAGTCCTGAAGAAGAAGAAAACGCAGGAAATAGAGTATTTGCTGCAATGGCTATATCAGCAGAAGAAAGAGCAAAAGTTGCTGCTGAAAAAAAAGCTGCTGCTGAAAAAGCGAAAGTTGCTGCTGAAAAAGCAAGTGAGATAAAAGAAGGAGAAGTTAAATAATAAAATTATTAGAAAATGTGCAAGTGGGGACTTAAGATATTAGACATAAATAAATAGTATGTCATATATCTTAGGTCCCCATTGACACAGCAACTGCATAGTTACTATTTACAGCTTATTTAATAATAAAATAAATAGAAACAATTTATATTATATATACTAAAGCAAAAGAGGTGCTACATGTGCTATTTTTGTTTTTACTTTGTCAAATATTCAATTGTCAATGTGCAACAAATTCTATAATACAAAATGTTGAGTATCTATTACTAAATCAATAACTTGAAATTTTATATTTTGTTTCATAAAGATTTACAAATAAAATTGGTATTCATATTGAAAATTATGTAAATTTGTTATATAATATTGCACATAAAATTTATAGAAAGGCTGGTAATTCAAAATGTTGATGGAATTACCCGAACATTTTAGATACGGTGGTAGAGAATGTATTGAGGATGGAATATTAAAAATTCCAGCAACATCAAGTTGGCGTGAAGTAGTATGCAAGTTGACAATTCATTTGAAGGGAAAGCAATGTTACTATTGTAAAAAGTGCTTAAAAGAGAATGCAATAACAATGGATCATCTTTACCCACAGGATTTAGGTGGTCCGCTTCTCACAAACAATTTGGCACCTAGTTGCAAAGCGTGCAATACATCAAAAAGCAATATGACGGAAAAAGAGTTTCGACATTGGAGGAAAGCGAAAGAAGCAAATAGGAAATTTATTTTTCAAAAGTGGCAGTTACAGGTTGAAAATTACAAAAAGAAAAAT
>CANQWH010000067.1 GCA_947627495.1 uncultured Clostridia bacterium | reverse complement strand
TTATTCTAAATACATTTTAACATAATAAATTAAGCTTTGTCAATATTGCTATACAATATTTTATGCAAGATTTGTAATAAGTATACAGAAGTTGAATAAATGATTAAATTATATTAAAATAGTTAATAAATATAACTTGAGATTACAATTTATGACTTCAAACGAAAATGAAAGAGTTATATATTTTAAAAAACTATTGACAACAACAAACAAAAGTTTTATAATTATTCATACAGTAATCAAAATTTAAAACGTGGCAAAGGTAAAATAGAAAATAAAACTAACAAAATTTATTATAAAATAGGAAATAAAAAAAGGAGAAGCAAAAATGTTAAGTGGAAAATTTGAAAATTGTTATGGTATAAAAGAATTTGAATTAGATAAAATAGATTTTACAAAAGATAATAAAGCTATTATATATGCTCCAAATGGAGTAATGAAGTCATCTTTTGCAAAAGTATTTATAGATATTGCTGAAGGACTGCCAACTTGTGACAGAATATTTAGGAATAATAAATCTAAATATAAAGTTGATTATTATTCTAAAACATATTCAAACGATAATTTGAATAAAAACGATGAATTTTATGTAGTAAAATCGTTTGATAAAAGTTTTGAAACTTCTAACGAAGCAATTAGCACTTTGCTAGCTGATGAAGCAACTCGAAAAGAATATGACTCTTTAGTACAAAAGTTTAAAGATTATACAGACAGTTTTTTAACAGAATTTAGTTCGCTGTCAGGTATATCAAAAACAAAAGTAGAAAAGTTTTTAAAAAATAAATTTAATCTAGAAGATAAATCGGATTGGACTGATATTTTTATAAAATTAGATGAGCTTAATAAAAAATGTCAACCTGTGGAAAAATTCAAAGAAATAAAATTTTCTGAAGTAGTCAACAATAAAACTGAGGACATCTTGAAAAATACTGATTTTGTAAAAGAGTTGGAAAATTATGTATTAGCGTTAGAAAATTTAATAAAAGATAATGAGCTTTTATCAGAAAATTTTAATGATTACAACGCAGAAGAACTTGGAAAAAATTTAAAAAAACATAACTTATTTGGTGGCAAACATAAAATTGTATTGAGGGATGGGACAGAAATAACTACGTTAGTAGAGTGGGATAGAGAGGTAAAAAAACAATTAAGAAAGATATATACAGACGATGAATTGGGGCAAAAGTATACAGCAATAAAAAAAACGCTAAACAAAAATGAGCAAACGAGAGTCTTAAAAAAAATAATTGAAGAAAATAGGGAATTGTTAATATATCTAACTGACATAGAAAATCTTACAGATCTATTTATAGTTACATATATAAACAATATGGATATGGACTTTGCAAAGTGTTTTGAAAATGTCAATTCTTATACAAAGGAAATAAAGCGTATATATAAAATCGCTGAAAAACAATCTGAAAGATGGGAAAATGTTGTTAAAGAATTTAATTTAAGATTCAAAGTTCCGTTTGAAATAAAAATTGGAAACAAAGCAAATTTATTATTGAAAGACGAAGCACCAAATTTATATTTTACTTACACAAGATGCAAAGGGAAAGAATTTGAGGAAACAGAAGACTATGGTAAAGACGAATTAATAGATTCATTAAGCATGGGAGAGCAAAGAGCCATGTATTTATTGTATATTCTGTTTGATATAGAATTAATTAGGGAAAAAGCAATTAATGGTAAGAAATATTTAATAATTGTTGATGATATAGCTGATTCTTTTGACTATAAAAATAAATTTGCGATAATAGAGTATTTATATGATATTTCGGCTTATGAAAATATAGATTTATTAATACTTACACATAACTTTGATTTTTATAGAACTACTGCTAATAGAATTAATATAACTAGAGAAAATTGCTATATTGTACAGAAAGATGAAAATAGCATACTTAAAATGGGAAAGTTTGGATATTTAAAAGATTATTTCTCAAATGTAATTGTATCTGGAATAAAAAGTGGAAATATTAATGATGATGAAAAAAAGAAAAAACTAATTTCTGCTATTCCGTTTTATAGAAATATTAGCCAGTATATGTTAATGGAGCAAGAGGAAAGGAATCTCACGTGCTTATTACATATAAAGACAATGCCAATAAATACATTAACTATAAAATTATCAGATATATGGCAGATAATAACTAGAGTGGTAGGAAGTAATATGGGGACTTTTTCACCTGTTGCAGATGAAAATTATTTTGATGCATTAAATAGAATAGCAGGAGAAATATATAATTCAAATGACGATGAGATAATATTAGAGAATAAAATTTTGTTGTCAATAGCAACAAGACTAAAGACTGAAGAATTTCTAAAAGATATATTGGTAAGGAATAATATAAATCTGAATGCTACGAGGAATCAAACTCGAGAGTGGTCTCGTAAAGCATTATCTTATTTGAATGATGCACAGAAAGAAGTTGTAAATGAGGTTAATATGATGACACCAGAGAGTATACACATTAATAGTTTTATGTATGAACCAATTATAGATATGTCTAATTGGAGTTTGAAACAACTATATGGAAAAGTTTTACAACTAAACAAGACATAAGTTAGAAAATGGTTTTATAGAAGGGAATTAATTGTAACAATGAAAGAAGCGATATTTAGAAAAATTGAAGATATGATAAAAAAAGTATATATTGAAGGATTTAATATATACAATATATGTGAAAAAAACGAAAAATTAACATTAGATGACAATTATAAAAATGGTAAGACCTTTTCGTATAAAATATTAAAACAAAATATTTTATTAAAATATAATAAGATGGCAAAAGTAAAAGACTACATAGAAATACGTTATCTAAGCGAAGATATGTTAAAAGAAATTAAAAGCAAGTTTTCTGATGCAAATTATAAAAATGGTGAATTATACATTAGAATAAATATAGAGAATATTGATGAAATAGACAATTTATCTAATGAAATACAAAAAATATTTAAAAGTTTATTTTTAACTTATATGAATACTAAAGAATCATTTGGATGCTGTTCTAAATATATAGAATGTTCAAATAACAAACATTGTGTTACTGAAGATGTTAGAGCAAGGTTTAGTTGTCAATATAAAAGGAATTTGGATAAAGGAAAAATCTTTTATGGTGCAAACAAAAATATATAATATAGGAGAGATAATTAATGAAAGTAGAAGATAAGTATACAGTAGTGGATGTAGAAACACCTAATAAAATGAATAATTCTTTATGTTCAATTGCTCTAATAAATATAGAAAATAAAAAGAAAAAAGAAGAATACTACTTAGTAAATCCAGAAGCACCATTTGATGATATAAATATTCGAATACATCATATTACTCCATCAATGGTAGAGGGAAAAGAAAATTTTGAAGAGGTTTGGCAGAAAATAAAACAATATTTTTCTTATGGTATTATAATAGCACATAATGCAAGATTTGATTTAAATGTTATATGTAAAGCTTTAGATAGTTATAATATAGAAATACCAATTATTTATTATATCGATACACTAGAAGTATACAGAAAAGAATTTCCTAATCTAATGTCTTACAAATTGAATGAATTGAGTGAAATATTTAATATTGAACTAAAGGATCATCATAATGCAAAAAGTGACACAAAGGCATGCTTTGATCTTTTTAATCTACTTATAAAAAAAGGAGTTAATTTAGACGACTATGTAAGAAAATACGACTATATTCATAAGGATAATAAGAGAGCTTCCTTGAGTATAGAGAAAAATATTAATAATTTGTATGGTATTATTAATGGAATTGTTGCTGATAAGGAGATAAATGCTAAAGAAATATTGGAATTAAAATAATGGATAAATGAAAACAATAAGTATAAAAGTGAAGGAAGTTTTGTAGAACTAGTAAATCGAATACAAAAAATTGTAGAAGACGGAGTTGTAACAAGTGATGAAAAAATAGAATTGTATGAAATATCAAACAATCTAATTGATTCCAAAAAATTTTCTAGGAATACATTATTAATGCAAATGTTATTTGGGATAATACGAGGAATAGCATGTGACAATGAATTAAATAACAAAGAGTTGAAATTTTTAAAAAAGTGGATGATAGAAAACAAAAAGCTCAAAGGAGTTTATCCATATGATGTTGTCTTTAATATGTTAAATATAATATTAGAAAAAAATGTGATTACAGAAAATGAAAAAAGACAGTTATTAGCATTGTTTAAAAAATTCTTAAATCCAGTTACTGTTGATAATAAAACAATAAATCTTAGAAATAAAAGAGTTTGTTTAACGGGAAATTTTTCTATGGGAACCAAGGCTGAAGTGGAAAGTAAAATAGAAGATTTAGGAGGAATAGTTATTGAAAGAGTTAATAAAACAGTTGATGTTTTGATTGTGGGAAATGAAGGAAGTTCAGAATGGAGTTATGGAAATTTTGGAACAAAAGTAAAAAGAGCAAAAGAATTAAAGGAAAAGGGCACCAAAATAGATATAATTTCAGAAAAATTTTTTATAGAAAATTGTATAAATTATTAGAGTGCTAATAATAAATTATATCACAATCACATTAAATATTAATTTTTTTGATGAAATTGATGCTATTTCTTTAATCATTTAACAAGGAGCAAAAAATGAAATTAAATCTAATAAGAATAATACTAATAACCATAATTGTATTTATATCAATTACCATATTTAGTTTTTCAAATCAGAATGCAGAAGAATCTTCAAGTATAAGTGGTGAGGTAGCTAGAATATTAATAGAAATGCAGCCAAAATATAAAAACATAACAGAGGAAGAAAAGCAAGAATTGATTTCAGAATATCAAAAACCAGTAAGAAAATTCGCTCACTTCAGCATATACACTTTGCTTGGTATGTCTATTGTAGGATTAACCTGTACATACAATTTAACTGGAAGCGCAAATATCGACAAATCAAAGAAGCACAGTACTAGCCCCGACAATTCAAAGACAAACAATTCAAAGTCTATTTCAACAAGAGCTGCTATAACCCTCATTTCTGGTTTACTTTACGCAATATCTGATGAAGTTCACCAAACATTTATTGCAGGACGCTCTGGACAAGTCTCAGATGTTTTGCTAGATTGGTCTGGTATCATCCTTGGCACAATAATTGTTTTAGGGATTTACAGTTTAATAACAAACCATAAATAAAA
>CANQWH010000066.1 GCA_947627495.1 uncultured Clostridia bacterium | reverse complement strand
GCAAGATTTTTAAAGCCATTAGATGAGAAAACCATATTAAAATCAATAACAAAAACAAAAAAGGTAATAACAATAGAAGATAATTTAATAAAGGGTGGCTTAGGAACAGCTATAATAGAGTTAGCAAATAAAAATAAATTACAAAATATAAGTATAGATACATATGGATATAATGATACATTTGTAGAACATGGTAATGTTGACCAATTAGAAGATAAATACGGTTTATCACCAGAAAAAATAGCAAAAGATATAGAACATTTTTAAATAGACTTGTATGTAGAAAAAAATTCCAAAAACATCTTTACTTTTGGCAAAATGTGATATATAATATACCCGTAATTTTATATAAAGGAAGGAAGGAATAATTTATGAGCAAAAAGTATGTATACCTTTTTAAAGAAGGAAATGCAAATATGCGTGAATTATTAGGTGGAAAAGGTGCAAACTTAGCAGAAATGACAAACCTAGGTTTACCAATACCACAAGGATTTACAGTTACAACAGAAGCATGTACAGAATACTACAATGACGGTAAAACAATAAATGAAGAAATCAAAGAGCAAATATTTGCCGCATTAAAGAAATTAGAAGAAATGCAAGGGAAAAAATTTGGGGACAATGGAGACCCACTATTAGTATCAGTAAGAAGTGGTGCTAGAGCATCAATGCCTGGTATGATGGATACAATATTAAACTTAGGTTTAAACGATGTTGCAGTTGAGGGCTTTGCAGCAAAAACAGGAAATCCAAGATTCGCATATGATTCATATAGAAGATTTATTCAAATGTATTCAGATGTTGTTATGGAAGTTCCAAAATCTTTCTTTGAAAAAATAATAGATGAATTAAAAGCAGAGAAGAAAGTTCATTATGATACAGAATTAACAACAGAAGATTTAAAAGAATTAGTAAAAAGATTCAAAAAAGTATATAAAGACAACATGAATGGACAAGAATTCCCACAAGATCCAACAGAACAATTAATGGGAGCAGTTAAAGCCGTATTTAGAAGTTGGGATAACCCAAGAGCAATAGTTTACAGAAGAATGAATGATATACCAGGAGACTGGGGAACAGCTGTAAACGTACAAGCTATGGTATTTGGAAACATGGGAAATACATCAGGAACAGGTGTTGCATTTACACGTAACCCATCAACAGGTGAAAAAGGAATATATGGTGAATATTTAATCAATGCACAAGGTGAAGACGTTGTTGCTGGTGTTAGAACACCACAACCAATTACAAAACTTGCTGAAGATTTACCAGAATGTTACAAACAATTCATGGAAATAGCAACAAAACTAGAAAATCACTACAAAGATATGCAAGATATGGAATTTACAATTCAAGAAGGAAAATTATACTTCTTACAAACAAGAAATGGAAAAAGAACAGCTCCAGCAGCTATTCAAATTGCATGTGATTTAGTAGATGAAGGAATGATAGATAAAAAAGAAGCAGTATTAAGAATAGAAGCAAAATCATTAGACCAATTACTACACCCAACATTTGATAAAGATAGCTTAAAAGCAGGAGAAGTAATAGGAGAAGCTCTTCCAGCATCACCAGGAGCAGCTGCAGGTAAAGTAGTATTCTCAGCAGAAGATGCTAAGAAATTAGGAAAAGGTGGAAAAGGTGAAAGAGTAGTATTAGTACGTCTAGAAACAACACCAGAAGATATCGAAGGTATGGTAGCAGCACAAGGTATATTAACAGTACGTGGTGGTATGACGTCACACGCAGCAGTTGTTGCACGTGGTATGGGAACATGCTGTGTATCAGGATGTGGAGATATCAAAATAGATGAAGAAGCTAAGAAATTTGAACTTGGTGGATATACATTCCATGAAGGAGATTACATTTCATTAGATGGAACAACTGGAAAAATCTACAAAGGAGATATAAAAACAGTTGAAGCTTCTGTAAGTGGAAACTTTGGAAGAATAATGGAATGGGCTGATGAATTTAGACAATTAAAAGTTAGAACAAACGCAGATAACCCAAGAGATACAAAGAATGCTGTTCGTTTAGGAGCAGAAGGTATAGGACTTTGCCGTACAGAGCATATGTTCTTCGAAGAAGACAGAATACCAAAAATAAGAAAGATGATACTTTCAGAAACAGTAGAAGCTCGTGAAGCTGCACTTAACGAATTAATACCATTCCAAAAAGGTGACTTCAAAGCAATGTACAAAGAATTAAAAGGATTACCAATGACAGTACGTTACTTGGATCCACCACTACATGAATTCCTACCAACAGAGGAAGAAGACATAGTAGCACTTGCTAAAGACATGGGAGTTACAGTAGAACATCTAAAGGCAAAATGTGCAGAATTACATGAATTTAACCCAATGATGGGACATAGAGGATGCCGTTTAGCAGTTACATATCCAGAAATAGCAAAAATGCAAACAAGAGCATTAATGGAAGCAGCAATAGAAGTTAAAGCAGAAGATGGATATGATATAGTTCCAGAAATAATGATTCCATTAGTAGGAGAAAAGAAAGAATTAAAATACGTAAAAGATATAGTTATAGAAACAGCAGAACAAGTTAAGAAAGAAAAAGGTTCAAATATGGAATACCATATTGGTACAATGATAGAAATACCAAGAGCAGCAATACTTGCAGATGAAATAGCTGAAGAAGCAGAATTCTTCTCATTTGGTACAAACGACTTAACACAAATGACATTTGGATTCTCAAGAGATGATGCAGGTAAATTCTTAGATGCTTACTATAAAGCAAAAATTTACGAATCAGATCCATTTGCAAAACTAGATCAAAATGGTGTAGGAAAACTTGTAAAAATGGCTGTTGAAAAAGGAAAAGCAACAAGACCTAATATTAAATTAGGAATATGTGGAGAACACGGTGGAGAACCATCAAGCGTTGAATTCTGCCATAATGTAGGATTAACATACGTATCATGTTCACCATTTAGAGTTCCAATTGCAAGACTTGCAGCAGCACAAGCAGCAATAAAAAATCCTAGAAAATAATAAGAACCCTACCAACCAACTTAGGTCAAAGATTGTGGGTGGGTACTAAAGGAACCTTGTTGTTTCACAATAAAAAATAGCAATGACAGGAAAAAACCTGTCATTGCATTTTCTAAAATTTTTAAAAAACTTTAAAAAAACTATTGACAAATGATAATAAATAGTTTATAATTACAAACTGTGAGCAGGAAATGCAGGTGTAGTTCAATGGTAGAACCCCAGCCTTCCAAGCTGGATACGTGGGTTCGATTCCCACTACCTGCTCCAACGACGTTTCTGTTCGAACTTTTATATAGAATAGATAGATACAGAATCAATCAGAATTAAACTGGTTGATTTTTTGTTTACGAAAAAATCATCCTAAATTTATAATAAAGGGATGGTGTCTAAAATGAAGATAATTAAGCAAGAACTACAATTTGAGGAATGTCTAAAGCAACGACTAGAGTTTATATGAGAATTTTCTAAAGTTACTCCAAAGTTTGTAAATGGTAGTATTAGAAAAATTGTAAAGACTAATATTTCGTACATTGAACCTCTTGACTGCTTACAAATAAATTACCAAAGGTCATGCACAATTATTTATCTAAAACATATAATTTGTTATAGATAAATGGAGGTGCATTTTTTGTTATTTTATTTAACAAGTTTTATAGAATTCTGTAAAGTAGCATTTTTCGTTTTAGGATACATATCAAATAATAGTTTATTTCCAGAACCTTTATCTCCAGAAGAAGAAAAGGAATATTTAGAAAGATATATGCAAGGAGATGAGGAAGCAAGAAATGTATTAATAGAGAGAAACTTAAGATTAGTAGCACACATATGTAAAAAATATAACATACCCAATTTAGAATTAGATGACTTAATTTCAATAGGTACAATAGGACTAATAAAAGGTATAAACACATTTAATACAGATAAAAATGTTAGACTTGCAACATATGCTTCAAGATGCATAGAAAATGAAGTATTAATGTATTTAAGAAGTACAAAAAAAATTGGAGCAGAGGTATATTTGAATGAACCAATTGGAAAAGACAAAGATGATAATGAGATTTCATTAATAGATATATTAGAAAATGATGAAAAAAATATAGAAGATGAGATAGACTTTAAATTAAAAATGAAACAAATATATGAAAAAATAAAATCAGTATTAAAAAAGAGAGAACAAATAATTATAGAATTAAGATTTGGAATTGGTGGTAAGAAACCTAAAACACAAAATGAAGTAGCTAAAATTCTTGGTATATCCCGATCTTATGTATCTAGGATAGAAACGAAAGCAATAAAAAAATTGAATAATGAATTAGGAGAAAAAATATAATAGAAGGAGGAAGATGTAATGGCTTTTTCGGACAGAGAGCTAATAGCAAGATTAGTTCTATGTGAGGCAGGTGGTGAAGGTGAAACAGGAATGAAGGCAGTAGCCACAATTATTATGAATAGGGTAAATAGTAGTGAACGGAGAATATGGAAGAGTGTCTCAAGGTGGAAGTATTAGAAACATAATATTTCAAGCTGGGCAATTTGATTGTGCAAGGGAAACAATAAATAATCAGTACAATCCACAAAACATATATAATTTATCTCCACAAGAAATACATTATCAAATTGCAGACTGGGCAATAGCAGGAAATAAAATAAATGAAGTAGGAGATTGTTTATGGTATATGAATCCATTTAGACCAACGTGTCCTAATACATTTCCATATAATGGCACACGGTACATTTCATACAAGAGTTCATGAGCATTGTTTTTATAGGCCAACACCAGCGTATGCTAATACATAAATTTAAGGAGGTAAAAAGATATGGAGGAGAATTTTCAAGGAACTAATTACCAAAGACCAAGTTTAAGTAATAGGGAGGTAACGCCAGAAACAGTTACAAATGATTTATACACACCAGCCTTTTTAAGGCAACATATTGGAAAATTAGTTAGAGTGGAATTTTTACTTGGAACAAGTAATTTAGAAGATAGAACAGGGATTTTAGTAGAAGTAGGAGCAAGCTATATAGTGCTTAGGTCAATTCAAGATAGGAACCTATTATATTGTGATATTTATTCAATAAAATTTGTAACAATTTCAGAAAGTCCATTTATATATGACCCTAATTTTCAAATATGATTTTTTTCTATGTAAAACAAAATAAACAAAAAAACATCCTTATATGAATAGGGTGTTTTTTTGTTGCAATTAATTGTAACTTAAAATATTACAAATGTTACAAAAATATGAAATTTGTATTACAAATGAGAAAAGTAATTTACATGTAAACAAAAAAATGGTAGAATAAAAATAGATGTTGAAAACATATCAAAGCAAATGTGAGGGGAAGAAGAACGATGGAAAGCAAAACAAAAATAATAAGGTCTGAAAGCCTTGAGGCTGTACACACACACACACA
>CANQWH010000065.1 GCA_947627495.1 uncultured Clostridia bacterium | reverse complement strand
TCTTCCAAATTTAAAAATATTCTAATTTTATTATCGTTTAACTTTTCAATACGCATGAAAAAATACCTCCAAATATATTAATAATATAATTATACCACCATATAACATAATTTTAAATGATAAAATTATGGAAAAAATGTCTTTTTATATAATATATTATTAAACGAAAAGCTTTGTGAAATACTACTCAAAAATTATAACATAAATTTAATAAAAAATAAACATATATCTTGAAAAAATTGCTAAATACATATATAATATTTAAAGTTATATATTTATTATATGATTAAATTTTGATAAAAGTAGCATTATAATTAAACAAAAGTGGGAGGAAAAGTGATGGCAACAAGAGAAAAAAATATATGGATATTATTAATTTTTTTATTAGCAGGGTTAGTACTTGGAGGGCTATTAGGAGAACTTGCATCTAGAGTGGATTTTTTGTGGTGGTTATCATATGGAGAAAGTTTTGGCTTAACATCACCAATAGAATTAGACTTAAATGTAATAACAATAACCTTTGGGCTAACATTTAAAATGAATGTTGCAAGTATAATAGGCATGGCGATAGCAATATTTGTTTATAGAAAAGTGTAGATATAAAATATATGGGGAAGGCAAGGAAGGAAAGTATATGAAGATTAAAGAACTACCCCCATCAGAAAGACCATATGAAAAATTAGAAACATATGGAGCAGAAAATTTATCAAATGCAGAATTATTAGCAATAATAATAAAAACAGGTACAAAAGAGCAATCATCAGTTCTAATAGCACAAAAGATTTTAAATTTAAGAGAAAATACAAATAAAGATAACTTAAGATTTTTACAAGATATATCTTTAGAAGAATTTATGCAAATAAAAGGGATTGGAAAAGTAAAAGCAATTCAATTAAGAGCAATTTGTGAGCTAACTAAAAGAATATCTAGACCAATAAACAACCAGAAAAAAGTAATTAAAAGTCCAGAAGATATAGCAGAAATACTAATACCAGAATTAAGGTATGAAAAAAGGGAAATAGCCAAAGTGGTAATATTAAACAGTAAAAATGTAGTTTTAAGAATAGTAAACATATCTTTAGGAGGGGCGAATTTTGCTTGCATTGAACCAAAAGATGTTTTAGCAGAAGCAATAAAAATGCAAGCACCAAAAATAATCTTAGTGCATAATCATCCAAGTGGTGATACTACTCCAAGCAAAGGAGATTATGGTGTTACAGATAGAGTATTTGAAGCGGCAGAACTAATGGGGGTAAAACTACTTGACCACATAATAATAGGTGATGGCACTTACAGAAGCCTACTGCAAAAGAAATAAAATAGTTAATGCTTTTTAGAAAGGATGTTATAGGAATGAATGTATTTGGTCTTAGAGGGAAAGATATAGGTATAGATTTAGGAACTGCGAACACATTAGTAACTTTAAAGGGAAAAGGTATAGTCTTAGAAGAACCATCAGTAGTTGCAATAGACAAAAGAACGAAGGAATTAATTGCAACAGGTCATGAGGCAAAGGAAATGTTACGGTAGAACTCCTAAAGATATAGAAGCAATAAGACCATTGAAAGATGGAGTAATAGCAGACTTTGTAGCAACACAGGCAATGCTTAAAAGCTTGGTTTCTAAAGTTTGCCAAAGATATAGTGTAGGGAGACCAAGGGTAGTAGTGGGAGTACCTTCTGGGATAACAGAGGTAGAAGAAAGAGCAGTAGAAGAATCTGTAATAAGAGCTGGGGCAAAAGAAGTATTCCTAATAGAAGAACCTATGGCAGCAGCTATAGGAGCAGGCTTAGATATAGCAGAACCTACAGGGAATATAATAGTTGATATAGGTGGTGGAACTACAGAAGTTGCAGTTATATCATTAGGAGGAATAGTAATAAGCAATTCAATAAGAACAGCAGGGGATGAAATAGATGATGATATAGTAAATTATATAAAAAAAGAATTAGGATTACTAATAGGTTTAACAACAGCAGAGGAAATAAAAATTTCAATAGGTTGTGCAATGCCACTTATGACAGAATTAAGTATGGAAATAAAGGGAAGAGATTTGCAAACAGGTTATCCAAGAACAGAGATAGTAACATCATCACAAATTGGCCAAGCTATGGAAAATTCAATATCAGAAATTGTTGATGTAGTAAAACTTACATTAGAAAAAACACCACCAGAGTTAGCTGCAGATATTGTAGAGAAAGGAGTAATGCTAGCAGGAGGAGGAGCATTAATAAAAAATTTAGATAAATTAATAAGTCAAAGGATAAAAATGCCAGTATATGTAGCCCAAGAACCATTAGAATGTGTAGTAAGAGGAACAGGAAAAACACTAGCAGATATAGAAAAACTAAAAAATGTTTTAACAAACTCAAGAAAAAAATGATAATATTACTAATGCAAAGAATGAAGTGATAATATAAAAGATATTCTGTAATTAAAATACATAATTAACAGGAGGGAACATATGCAGAAACATAATAAGACAGGAACAATAGGTATTTTCATAACTATATTAATATTAACAATTTTAGTAATAATTACAAATACTCATGTATCTAAGTTTTCTATTGCAGAGGGAATTATAAATAAGTTAGTAATGCCAATTCAAAATGGATTAACGTATTTAAAAAATAAAATTGAAGGTAATAGTACTTTTTTTGAGGATATTAATAATTTAAAAGAAGAAAATAAAAAATTGAAACAGCAAAATGAAGAGCTAAATAAAAATTTAAGTGAACTTGGTATAATAAAAGCAGAGAATAAGACATTAAGGGAGTATGCCAATTTAACAGATCAATATACTTCTTATTCCACAGTTCCAGCATATATAATAGATAGAGATTTAAGTAACTTAGGTAATGTTATGGTAATAAATGTAGGAACACGTCAAGGAGTTCATGAGAATATGCCAGTAGTTGCAGAGAATGGAGTAGTAGGACATGTTATATCGTCTACTGAAAACACATCAAAGGTATTACCAATAATAGACCCATCTAGTAGTGTAAGTGCAATAATGAATATATCAAGAGATAATATAATAGTAAAAGGTGAGCTAGGGAATAATACAACACTAAAAGGAACATATATAAGTGCAGATGCAGATTTGATACTAAATGATGATGTAGAAACATCTGGATTAGGAGGGATATATCCAAAGGGCTTAAAGATAGGAAAGTTAACAGAAATTATAAAAGTTCCAAATATAACAGAACAGTATGTTAAAATAGAACCATCAGTAGACTTTGCAAAATTGGAAACAGTATTAGTAATTATAAAATGAAGGGATTGATAAAAATGGAAAATGATATTTATGTAACACCATTAAGTGGAAGATATGCAAGTAAAGAGATGAATAAATTATGGTCAAATAATACTAAATATTCAACCTGGAGAAAATTATGGGTAGCATTAGCAGAAACAGAGAAGGAATTAGGTTTAGAAATATCACAAGAACAAATTAATGAAATGAAGGAAAATATAAATAATATAGATTATGATATTGTTGCAAAAAGAGAAAAAGAATGTAGACATGATGTAATGGCCCATGTATATGAATTTGGAATAAAATGTCCATCAGCAAAACCAATAATACATTTGGGTGCAACATCATGCTATGTAACTGATAACACAGACATAATAATTATGAAACAAGGATTAGAACTAGTAAAGCAGAAATTGGTAATTGTAATAAATAATCTAAAAAAGTTTGCAGAAAAATATAAAGGACTTCCATGCCTAGGATATACGCATTTTCAACCAGCACAACTAACAACAGTAGGCAAAAGAGCAACACTATGGATACAAGATTTATTGGAAGATTTAAAAGAATTAGAATTTGTAGAGCAAAATTTAAAATTACTAGGATGTAAAGGAACAACAGGAACTAGTGAAAGCTTTATGAAACTATTTAAAGATGAAGAAAAAGTTAAACAAATAGACAAAAAAATAGCAGAAAAAATGGGATTTGAAAAAACTTTTGCAGTTTCAGGACAAACCTATACAAGAAAGGTAGATTCAAGAGTGCTAAATTGTTTAGCAGGTATAGCTGAAAGTTGTTCAAAATTTGCAAATGACGTAAGACTTTTACAACATGAAAAAGAGCTTGAAGAACCATTTGAAAGCAAACAAATAGGATCATCTGCAATGGCATATAAAAGAAATCCAATGAGAAGTGAAAGAATAAATTCTTTAGCAAGACATGTAATAGTTCTTAGCAATGATACAAAGATAACATCAAGTACACAATGGCTTGAAAGAACATTAGATGATTCAGCAAATAAAAGGATATGTGTTCCAGAAAGCTTTTTAGCGGTAGATGCTATTTTAAGAATATATGCAAATATAACAGAAAATATAGTTGTATATGAAAATAGTGTAAGAGCAAATATAATGAGGGAAATACCATTTATGGGAACAGAAGAAATACTTATGAATGCTGTACTAAAAGGTGGAGATAGACAAGAACTACATGAAAAAATAAGGATACATTCAATGGAAGCGGGAAAACAAGTAAAAGAATATGGAAGACCAAATGATTTAGTTCAAAGAATTGCAAATGATAAAAGTTTTGGATTAACAGAAGAAGAAATATTAAATATATTAAACCCAGAAAACCTATGTGGCAGAGCAAAAAATCAAGTAACAGACTTTATAGAGCAAGAAGTAAACGGAGTATTAGAAAAATACGGAAACTTAATTGAAGATGTAAGTACAGAATTAAGTGTATAAGATAAAAATAAATGATTTCTACACTATCAAAAAATAATAATAAATAACTAAATGTTACAATTCACAGCCAATTATATGTACAAAGTAGCCAAACGCAGGAGTTATATATTTATTAAAAATTGAAGACACCCGAAAATCATCGAAGGCAATCGCCCTCGTGGGTTCAATTTAAAATAAATATATAACTCCTTTCGAGTTTGGCGGACTTTTTAGTGTAAACTGTGAATTGTAACACCATAAATTATACTTTATGTATTTAAAAATCTCTTGTGAAGCCATCTTCTATTTCATCTTTTGTGCTATCTTCTTCGTTTTCTAAATCATTTTCTAAATCACTTTCAAGTCCTTGAGATTCTGTATCTAGAGTTGGAGCAATAGATAAAGAACTTCCACCAGAATTACCACCAGTATCAGAGCTTCCAGAATTATTATTAGATTCAACTCTTTCTAATGGAACAGAAACCTTTAGGGTATCTTTAAATTTTTGAGATTTTTTGGAACTTTTAGGAGTGTCCTCATGAACTTTTTCTTCAACTAATTCCACATTATCATCTTTAGTACTCTGTAAGTTTAAATCTATATTATCATCAATAGAAACTTCAACATTTGTATTAGAAACTGGAGCTAAATAAATTTCATCATTAGGAGTTAAATCCTCTTCAGGAACCTCTTTAATAAATTTATCAAGAGTCTGACTAATATGTGAATCTTCAATAATTTCAGCTTTATGAGAATTTTCATTAATAATATTAAGATTATAAATATCATCATTTGTAATATCATTTCCAGAATACATAATAGCTAACATTTGAACAACAGAATCCTTTTTAGTATCAGAAATAGAATTATATTCATCTAAACTTAATAAATTATTATATTCCATTTTAGGAATTCTGAAATTGCTACCGCTATGAGAAAACTCATTACCATATCTTCTCATTAGATTATTTATAATAG
>CANQWH010000064.1 GCA_947627495.1 uncultured Clostridia bacterium | reverse complement strand
TTTTCCAAACTCTATAATTGAATCTGCAACAGGATCTACCATTTTTTTAATTTTTTCTTTAACATCTATTGCTGCAGTTTCCAATTCCTCTTCTGATATTTTTATTGTTTTACTATCTGCATCACAAATTATTTCTGTAACATAACCTGCTTTGATTAAAAATTCAGCTTCAGATATTAAAAAATTTTCATACTTAACTTCTTTCATCGTTTTTTTCTCCTAACAACTTATCTATTTGTATTTTCTTTACTGCTCCTATAATTTCAATTACTTTTTTATCTTCCAAAACTATAATTATGTCACTATCTTGAAATTTGAATCGCATTTCATCCATCATATAATCTATTACTAAATCTCTATCTGCACCTTTTTTTACTCCATCGTTTTCAAATGTCCATATTTCATCTTTTGATGGATATTTTTCATTTATTTTTATTGGAATAGCATTCAAGATGATTTTACCTTCTTTATTTCCTTTCATATTGAGCCTCCTTATTCAAAGTGACCGAATCTTGCTGTTTCCTCATAGCATTTATTTTTTAAATTCAAATCATTTATTATATTTATTAATTTACATTCTTCGTATAATTCTTCGCTAGGCTCTATTTCTCCATTGTCACTATCAATATAAATTGCGAGTGGTTCTTCTAAACCTATTGCATAAGATAACTGCACTTCACACCATTTTAGATCATGACTTTTCAAATATCTTTTTGCTATTTCTCTTGCCTTATATGCTCCGCTTCTGTCAACTTTTGTTGGATCCTTTCCTGAGAAAGCTCCGCCTCCAACATTTGCGAAACTTTGGTATTGATCTACAACTATCTTTCTTCCTGTTAGCCCTGCATCTCCTTCAAAGCCTCCGATTTTAAATCTTCCAGTAGGATTTATTAAGAATTTATTTATATGTATATGATGTTTTAGTGATGCTTCTAAACAAATGCCAATTATTATTCTGTCTGTCGCTTCTCTTTCCTCTTCTGTATTCTGATAACAAATTGTAAGTGTTTCAATATCTTTCAGTTTCATGTTTTCGCCATATATTCCTGTAATTTGTGCTTTTCCATCTGGTAAAAACCTATGATCTTTTTTTCTTAATTCATCATATTTTTTAGATATTTCTTGCAATATTACCATTGCCGTTGGTAGCATTTGTTCTGTGTCGTTGCAAGCATATCCAAACATCATACCATTATCCCCTGCTCCATTTATTGTACTGTTTGTTCCAAGTGCTATATCAGGACTTTGTTTTCCTATATTATCTATGATTTCATAATCAGTAGGATAACCCACATCTGCTAATACTCTTTTTGTTATAGCTTGTACATCAATTTTAGCTTTTGTTGTTATTTCTCCTGTTATAAATATTTTTCCCTTGCCTCCAACAGTTTCTATTCCACATCTACTATTTTTGTCTTGTTTCAAACACTCATCCAATACTGCATCACTTATTTGATCACATACTTTGTCAGGATGACCTCTAAATACAATCTCATTACTATACAATTTCATTTTTTGTTTACCTCCACTTTTCGTTTTATCCAATCTTCACAGCATCCTGCTGCACCATTCGTCTTTTTGCAGAATGGATATTTTCCACAGTTTCCACATCTTTTATTACTTTCCATCTTTTTGTACCTCTTCTTTTATTATTTTCCAATGTTCTAAGCAATAATCTTTTCTGTTTAATTTATGTGTGCATTTATCGCATAATGGCTTACTACATTGAGTTCTTTGTACTGCTCTTTTTATTCCTTTTTTATCTAAAGCATCAAATATGAGTCCATCCTCATAATCACATAATCTTGTTGCTGGTCTGATTCTACACTCTCTACACATTATTGTGTTTTCATCTTTCTTAGGAAATTCAATTATTTTATTCATTGTTATTCCTCCATATATATTAAAAACTCTAATATGTCTTTGTCATTTTCAAAATATGCTAATTTTGTCACTATTTCTATTTTTCCTTGTAATGTGTAATCATCATATTTATAATTTTCCTTTATCAATTGTTTTAATTTTTCGGTACTTATTGTTACATTATGAGTTTGTACATTTTTTTCTACTTTTTGTTTTGAATTATTTACAGCACAGTTTCTAGCACATTCCTCAAATGTTTCTCCTGCTATCCCCATGTCGTTATGTTCTTGCCTTATTTCTGTCTGTATCCTTTTTAGTTCAAATCCAGCAGAAAATAAATTTATTAACTCTTCTATGGTATATCCACTAACAATTCTTAGTTTTTCTTCTTTTATTATAGTTTCTGTTGCAGTATTAACGGCTGATGAAATTTGATTTGTTAAACTTTTATTATTTGAAATTATTGTTACTCCTCTCAAATTCATTATTGTTCTTTTTTGTCCTTCAGGAATAGCTTTTATTTTGTCATATAAATCTAGTGCACATTCTACTTTTTTTCCGCTTCTTCTACCTGTATTAAACATTTACTCCTCCTTAAACATATATTTATTTATTCTATTATCACAAAATTTTAAATTGTTAGGTGTTACTTCTTCTATTTGTCCATCTTCGTATTCTACTATTGCTACATCAAATTCTTGTCCTAGTAAATTTTTAGTGTGTCCCCATTTATGAAATAATGCTTTTTTATCTTTTACTAAACATGGTCGTAATTCTGGTTTTATTTCTATATCACTTAAACTTGCCATTTTTCCACCTCTATTCTTTTTCATCTAATAATTTATGGATTTTTGCTTGTAGATCTTTTATTCCTCTGTCTTTTATTGTTATTGCTTTTTTCATTTCATCTATTTGTTTTTGATCTAAATGTATTTGATATTGTTGTTTTTGAATTATTATATTTCCGTCTTTTGCTATTTCCTGCAATTCTAAAAACTTTGTTTGTAATTCTTCTAGTGTTAATTTCTTGATTTGTTCTTCAGTATAAGTTTTAATTTGTTCAATTTTTGGTGTCATAAACTTTCCCCCTTCCAATATTTCTAAAATTTCTTTTGCGTATTCTATTCTTTTCATGTAATGTAATCGATTTAGTTTTATACTTGTTAGATTCATTTCTTTTCTAAATTCTTCTATGTCTGTTTTCAATTTATCAATAAGTTTTTGCTTTTCTAAAACCTGTTGATCAACTTCTTTTATATCGTATTTGTAATCTCCGCTTCTTAAAATCATATTGATCATATTTTTCTATAAATTTAGATTCTATTAAATGTCTAAATCTTTTATCTGTGCTTTCAAAATACCCTTTATATTCATCTCTTTCATTTTCTGTATATTCCAATGCTTTTAATACCATTTTAATAGCTTTATGTCCTACATCTCCTACCCAATATACAAATGTTCTTTTTATCTTGTTTTCCATTCCTTTTGGTATATAATTTCCTATTCCATACTCAGAAATTTTGTTAGTAATTTTTTTTGCCTCTTCTAGTGTCATATTTTCAATTATTTTAGCATCATCTTTCTTTTTATCTTCAAATATTTCATCAAATGGATCTTTATTATTTGGCATCTTGCACCTCCATTTTTTCATTTTCAATTTTTAGTGGCATCTGCTTTCTTATATTATCTATATTTCTTACTAGCTTATAATTCTTTTCTCTTTCTAGTGTACTAGTTTCAGGATCTCCTATTTTGTAAAAACACACTACTCTTAATTTTGCTAATAGTGTATTTAATTCAATATAGTCCGCTTCTTCCATAGCCTCTCCTTTCTTATTGAAGATTATAACTTTCTAATTCAAACCTTTCTTTCGTTATAACCTGCAATATTTCAATTTGTTCTAAACTATAAAATTCAATTGATAAATATTCTTTATTACTTCTAGGATCTTTGTGCTTTTTTACTTCTCCTATTTTTGCTGCACTTAGATTATTTACCCTATATTTTAAAACATCTCCCTCTTCTATTATTTTTTTTATATCTTTTGAATGACTTACTATTTTATCTTGTAATTCATCCAAACTTAATACTTTTGTTTCTCTATCCTCATACATAAGTTTATCTTGAATAATGTCATCAAAATAATACCATTCTAAATATTCATTAAACTCTTTTAGCTGTGCTATATAGCCTTGGTTTGTTCTTACATACTCCCCAATTTCAATAATTGCTTCTTTCCTTAATGCCTGTCCGACATCCTTTACAATTGTTATAATATTGTGTAGGAAGCCATTTGGATTTTATCAATACTGGTTCTTCATTTTTTACACAAGCAAAATCTCCATCACCAATATATTGACATTCTTCACATTCATCACAATTATTAACTTTATTTATTGTTTTTGCCATATATACCGACCACCTTTCCTTGTACCTGACCTTTCATTTCTTTTTTTATAAATTCATACATATTTACAAATATTTCTAGATAAAATCTACTTCTTAAATATCCATGTTTTCTAAATTCTTCATGCATTTTTATTGCTTCATTTCTTTGATAGCCTTTAGCCATTAATAATTTAATAAATCTTTTTTTCTTAATTCTTGGTATAGTTATAGTACATTCTGCTTCTATTTCCTTTGCTTTAAATAACTTGTCTCCTGGTATTATTCTTCCTTCTAGTCCGTCTTCAGTAATTTCTAATGACTCTACTAATCTTCCTATTTCAAAACTCTCTCCTGTATCTTGGTTTACTACAAATACTTTAGGCGGCTCTTTTTCCTCTCCCATATATTCCTCCTTAATATTCTTCAATTTTTACATATATTCTAGGATTAACATCGTACTTTTTTTCAATTTCTAATTTTGTAACCTGAGTATCATCTTTAAAAGCAAACTTATTCATTCCATCAAGCACTATTTTTATAATATTATCTGCATCAGGCCTTTTAGTTGGACTTATATTTCCGTTTAACATTTCCGCTTCTTTTTTCTTACTTGTACTTTTGGGAATTTCAAAATATGCTATAATTGTAACTTTTACTCTTGATTCTATTGGCTTAAAATCAGGATACTCTCTTATAAACCATTGTCTCAAAAAATATTCGTAATTTTTTGTTTTGGTCGGAGTATAGGCTCTGCCCGTTCTGGTGTTCATTCTTGGTCTTGCTTTTCCTACTATGCTTCCAAACATCTCAAATTCATATATCATTGTTTCTCTCCTATTCTACTTAAATAAATTTTCTGTTAAACTTTTTTCTGTTAATCTGCATAAACATCTTAATTCGTCATATATAAATGGTGTTGTTTTTTTTGTTTTTTTATTATATTTTCTATAATTACCATAATACAAATTAACTCTAATTATTTCATTTGATTTTTTATTATAAAAAAATATTATTTCTTTTTTAGGATATTTTCTAAATATAGAATATCCCATATTTTCTAAACCTTCCATTCTTTACTTCTCCTATTTTTCTGGCATTTCATATACTTTTGGTATATTAAATATATTCGGTTGTATATCTATCTGTCCTTGTAAAACTGCTGGTGCACCTTTTAACTCTAAATATGAACTATATTTTTTTACTATTTCCTGTAATACTTCTTTTGCTCTTTCTTCTGTTTTATAATACCCCAAAGTTGCATTTGTATCTGCTGTTGCTTCAATTGTAAATCTGCCTTCTTCATCAGGACATATCCATACACTATCTACATTATCAAAATTTACAATTTCTGTTTTATCTTGACTAACTATTATCATTTCTTATCCTCCTAATCAGAACTTTTAAATGTTACAGGTACTATCATTTCTGGTATGTAATTTACTTCATAATGATATTTATCTACATAAGCTCCACTTACATCTTCTACAA
>CANQWH010000063.1 GCA_947627495.1 uncultured Clostridia bacterium | reverse complement strand
GTGTTTGCTATCTTTTATAAAATCTAATACTGCATCCCATTGTACTCCGTATGTTAATGTTGGTTCAACTCCTACTTTCTTTCCGTCATAGAAATGTTTGCTTAAATATACTGCCCCATGTCCTTGATTATTTCCAGCATCTTTTACTTCTTTTTCTACTTCATTCATTGCACTTCCCCAGCCTACATAATTATATGGGTACTGGTCTTTTTTTACTACTACTTTTCCTGAATTTCCATTTGCTGTATTCGTCCTTGCCTTTGGATTTCCGCTACTATCTTGGCTTCCTGATTCGTATCTTCCTATATAAAATCCTTTATTAGTTTGTACACTTTGTTTCATTGCATCATAATCATCTTGTTCTGTTGGATATCCACTTGCATATGGTTCGGTATAATCACTGCTTGAAGTTAAATCTCTACTTCTCGCATTATTTTTCCAGAGTGCTCTCGTAAAATCATTTATATTTTCTACCGGTATCCACACGAATTCATTTTCTTCATCATCTTGTATTACTAATCCATCATCTATTGTTTGTTCATCCGTATTTGTTGATACCTTAAATCCTGCTGGTATTATTGCCGTATTTTCTTCTTTATCTTTATATTCCGTTGTTACCTCTGTATATGTGCCGATTGATGCCATTGTTATCCCTTTTATACTATCCGTTGCTGTTTTTCCTTCTTTGTTTGTTACTTCCACTTTTAATGTGTATTCTTTTCCTCCTCGTAATCCTGCATATGTATGAGTATTTTCTGCTACTTCTTTTCCATTTTCTTCTTCATCTAAATAGTATTTATATGTTCCCCCTTCTGCATTTGTTGTTTTTACTTCTATTTCTATACTTTCACTTGTTTTGTCTGTTATTTTTATTTCGTCTATGCTTGGTCCATCTGGGTCTGTTGGAGTACCTGTATTTCCTCCTCCTGACTGATATTTTTCCATTTCTGCTAATAATTGGTTTACTGCATCCTGCTCATTCTTCATACTGTCTCTTGTTTTACTTACTGCTTCTCCTGCTTTTTTAAATATGCCTCCATTTATTGCTGTGGTTACTGTTACTGCTACTAGTATTAACATTACAATTATTGTAATTATTAACGCGATTAACGTTATCCCTCTTTCTTTTTTCCCTCTCATATTATCTCCTTCTTTCTCTCTTTATTTTTTGTTTTTTAGTTTTATAACCTATCTTTTATTTATTTAATAGATTATTTTTTATTTTGTGCTACTTCTTTTTCTCGTTACATTTATTTTGCTTTTTCTTTTGTACTTTTATCACTTTTTGTTCTATAATTTTATTTTACAATATAACTCTTCGTTTTACAATATGTTTTTGTAAATTTTTTATTTTTTATTACAATACAATTAATTCTCCAAAGTAGCCAAACGCAGGAGAAAAAAATATGAAAGCTCCTTTCGAGTTTGGCGGACTTTATTGTACTTAATCTGAACAATACTATATTTTTATATTAAATTTTATATGCAACAAAAAGTTGACATACTAAAAGCCTACGAAGTATCATTACAATTTTCATATTCTAACTGCAATGTTTTTCTTCGTACTTTTAGTACATCAACTTTTATTTGCTTGTATAATATATATAATTTATTTGTTCTTTTACATGACTCGTATTTTGAGCATAACAAAATACGAGCTACATTCTTTAAATTATAGCCTTGTTCTTGTATTTTTTCATTAAATTTATCTTTTGAACTTAATTTATGTGTGTAATCAAGTATGTAAATTCTATTGTTTTGTAAGGATATACTCTCTCTCTCTCTACAGCCACAAGGGTTTTAGCCATTTTTCTTTCCTCCCTACTTTTCCCATTTACAGCATAAAACAACATTTATATTTTAAAATATTATTTACTGCTACAAACTTTTTTCTTAACTTTTCTTTTATTTTAACATTTTTTTATTTGACTGTAAATGAATTTTAGCATTTGTAACATAAATTTAATATATTTGTAATATTTGTAACATTTTGCGTTACAATTCACAGCTAATTATATGTACAAAGTAGCCAAACGCAGGAGTTTCATATTTTTTTCGAAAGAAAATAATCAAACAGCCTGCTGCTCACGGATTACCCGCGTAGCCATTTTGATTTTTTCTTAAGAAAAAAATATGAAAGCTCCGACAAGATTTGGCGGACTTTGTAATATTAGTTGTAAATTGTAACCCCTACCCATCATCACAATAAAAGATTGTTGGTGAGTGCTTAGTGAACCTTGTTGTTTTACAATGAAACGTTACTATATTTTTAATATAAAATTGATTAGACGCATCCGACCAATTTCATTATTAATCTATTCATCTTTATTATTGTCAATTTTCTCAATATCTTTTATGTGCAATTTAATATCTTCTGCTCTAGGTAATTGAGATTGTAAATATTCTGGCATATCTTCTAATAATTTATATTCACTAACTCCGATAGGTTTATTTATGTCTTTTAAAGCATATTCTGCTGTAAAGTTATCTTTTCCTTTACACAGTAATAATCCAATAGTTGGATTATCATCTTTATCTTTTACCAAATCATCTACTGCTGATAAATAAAAATTAAGTTGTCCTGCATCTGTTGGTTCAAATTCTCTTGCTTTTAATTCAACTACTATATAACATTTTAATTTTAAATGATAAAAAAGTAAATCTATAAAATATTCTTTTCCTCCAACTTCTAATTTATATTCACTTCCAACAAATGCAAATCCTTTTCCTAACTCTATTAAAACATCCTTTATTCTATCTATCATTGCATTTTCTATTTGTAATTCCTTAGCTTTTCCTTTTATAGAAATAAAATCGAATAAGTATGGATCTTTCATAGTTTGAGTAGCTAAATCACTTTGTACACTTGGTAATGTTAAATCAAAATTTGTTATTTTTTCTGCTAATGCTTGTCTTTCATAAACTTTACCATCAATTTGCATTTTTAACATATTTGAAGACCATCCATTTTGTACAATTTCTTTTATATACCATTTTCTTTCTTCAATATCAACTATTTTATCCATTAAAATAATATTATGATACCATGTAATTTGTGCAAGAACCTCTTGCACAAATTTAAAATCTGGATATTCTTCTGAAAATTTATGATTTTATATTTTTAATAATTCTGCAATAAATTTGTTTGCAATTTTCAGCCTATTTATTGCATTTTAAAGAAATGCTGTAATATTTTTGTAACATAAATGTAATATAATGTAAATGTCAAGATTTTTTGTATTTTTTGGGCAAAAAAATATGTAGGAAAAACGACATTTTTCTTTGCCATTTTCCTACATATTATTTTACTATTTACATTTTTCGAAAGAAAATAATCAAACAGCCTGCTGCTCACGGATTACCCTCGTAGCCATTTTGATTTTTTCTTAAGAAAAAAATATGAAAGCTCCGACAAGATTTGGCGGACTTTTTAATATAAGCTGTGAATTGTAACCCATACCCACCATCACAATAAAAGATAGTGTGTGGGTACTTAGGGAACCTCTTTGTTTTACAATAATAGAAGCAGTATAGTTTTATGTCTACTATACCACTTCTAAATATTTTATAAAATTTATACATGTCATGCGAGACAATCGAGGCACCATGAACGCAAGGTATTAGAATCCCATTTTACGCTCTACACAATTCTTTACGACTACTGCAACAGCAGTTTAGTACTTTTCAATACTTTTTTTATTTCATGTTTGTAAATAAAAAAGTAGTAAAAATTTAATTACTACTTTTAAAATATATATCTAGATATTTTTATTCATGTATAAAATCATTGTACTAATTCTATTTCTAATACTCCATCAGAATTTGTATCTTGCAATTTTATATCTGATGAAAATACTATTATAGGTCGTAGCCCCAATCCCAAATAATTTTTACTCCTTACGTCACCACTACACGTAATGTAAGATATTGTATAAGCATCCACAGGATATGGTGGAGGAGGACTTGCAAGCCAAAACCTGTCGGTATCATTATATGAATATGATGAATCTATTTCTTTAATATTTGCCAACTGATCTAATCTATATAGACCTATATAATCTTCTTGTTCTGAAATTTTATTTTGGCTATTTAAATCTTTTCTCTTTAGTGATTTATTCATTTCTCTTAATGTAAGAATTCTAACTGTTGCATTGTCTTTATATAAGTTAAATAATTGTCCTCCTGTAACAGATGTTTTATTTTCATTATTATATTGTATCCCAGCTGTTTTTATAGTATTAAATGAATGCCTTTCCTCATTCTTTCCAAAATCTATATTTTCAAATAAATAATACCAATTAGCAGAAGTAAGCATTGGCGCATTATTACTAGCAGCATCTAACACGCTAGCATCGAGGTCTAACACTTTCAAAAAATCTAATATCTTTTCTTTTCCCCCTAAGTTTGATAAAATTTTACTTTTGTTCACATAAGACCACTGCCAAAATACCGTTGCCGGCATTCCTGTGCTTATTAATTTTACATTTGAATACGTTCCATCTTCATTATCTTCATATTCTAATATTCTCCACCCATTATTCTTGTTATAACTATAGTCTGGATGAATTGCATCTGTATATTCTACATCATACTCTACAAACATTCCTCTTAATGATTTCTTTACTTCTATTTCACATTTTGCTTCATAATTATCACATCTTGATATTAATTGTGTTTTTCCTTCTCCTACTGCTTTTACTTTTATACTCTCTCCTTCTTCTTTATCTATTTCTACTATCCCTTTATCTCTTAATTCCCATGTTATATTTCCTTCTAGCTGTATTATGTTTGCTGTTATTTCCTCTTCTGCTGTCTTTCCTAATTCCATCTCCATTTTTATTTCTTTTTTATCTAAATATATTCCCATTAATTCTCTATATATTTCTGATAATGGTATATTTTTATGTCCTCCGTATTCTTTCTTTAATCTTAAAATTACATTTAAATCTTCTGGTAATGGAGTTGGAACATCTTCAAAATATGAATCTAATATCTCTTTTAATCCTTCCGTTGTTAGGCTTGCTTTATTGTTCATCTGCCAAGTTAATATATCCATTACTACCATTTCTCTTACTTCTGCTATTTGAGTTTGTCTTGTTGCTTGTTTTGCTGTACTAAATAATCCTTCATTTAATGCTACATTTACTGTTATTCCTACTAGTATTAACATTACTATTATTGTAATTATTAACGCGATTAACGTTATTCCTCTTTCTTTTTTCTTATCTTTCCTTCTCTTCATATTTTTCCTCCTTCTTTATTTAAACTGTAACTTTTATCCTTCATATACGATAAAAAAGCTGACATACTAAAAGCCTACGAAGTATCATTACAGTTTTCATATTCTAACTGCAATGCTTTTCTTCGTACTTTTAGTACATCAACTTTTATTTGCTTGTATAATATATATAATTTATTTGTTCTTTTACATGACTCGTATTTTGAGCATAACAAAATACGAGCTACATTCTTTAAATTATAGCCTTGTTCTTGTATTTTTCCATTAAATTTATCTTTTGAACCTAATTCATGTGTGTAATCAAGTAAGCAAATTCTATTGTTTTGTAAAGATATGCTCTCTCTCTCTCTCTCTCTACAGCCACAAGGGTTTTAGCTTCTTTCATTTTTTCTCCTCTTTGTATAAAAATTTTAATTATATTTAGTACACTATTTTCTTACTTTTTATTTTAACATTTTTTTATTTGGCTGTAAATGAATTTTGGCATTTGTAACATAAACTTAATATATTTGTAATATTTGTAACATTTTAAATTAATGTTTTAAAATATATTTTACCATTAATACCATACTTATTT
>CANQWH010000062.1 GCA_947627495.1 uncultured Clostridia bacterium | reverse complement strand
ATAGTTTTGTATGCTATATTACTTGTATCAAGACTTAACGAAATAATAAAATTATGGATAGCAAATACACTCTTAATGCCAAGGTCCACAGTTCGAATCTGTGATGGTGCACCAAACGAAAGAACCTATAAAAGGGTTCTTATTTTTATTTCATAATTATATTACATAATGTAAAATTTATGGAAAGTCCTTGAAAAAACAGTAATTTTATAGTATAATAATTATGTTAATACAAATAATTTACATTTTTAGTGTTTAAAAAAATATATACGGAAATAAATGATATAAGAAATAAAGAAAAAAACAACGAAAATGTAAAAAAAAAGTAATATAAAAGCAAAGAAAGTCAAAAAAATAGTATCCGTAAGGGCATAGAACATAAAAAAATTTGTAAAGAAAATAGACTATTGACTTTAAAAATAAAAAATATATAATATATAAAAAATAAGGAGAGTATTATGAAAAAGGTAAAGGTATTATTAATTGCTATAATTGTATTTATTTTATCACTTCTACTACAGAGCCAAATCTATGCAGCAAATAGTATGGACTTAAATATAATAGATAGAAGACCATATACACAGAAGAAATATACTGTAAGAACACCTAATAATAATGAACACACAGTATTTAAAATTGTAAAAAAAGATGGAACAGGATATAGTCATAAAGATGCTCTATATTGTGTAAGAAGTGGTTTAGGATTTGGAAATTCAGAAAACATTAATGATGTATCACAAGTAAAAGATGTAACATATACAGAAAGTTACAATTTAAAAACAAATGCAGTATCAGTTATGAACCATTATAAATCTGTAATAAAATATGACATAACAGATGAAAATTATAATAGCATATTATGGATAATAGATAATATGTATTTACCAGAACATAAAGATCATGATAAAATGAAAGAAAGATTATTACAAAAAGCAGAAATAGTAAATTCAGAATTAACAGATGATGACATAGAATTTGTTCAACAAATGGCATTATGGTACTTTACAAATTATGATGAAAATGGTGGACAAAATTCACTTTCATTAAAAGATACATATGTTTTAAGTAATACAACAAAAATTGATGAAGCAAATTTAACTGAAACAAAGTCAAGACAAATAGATACCTTATATAAATATTTTATAGATAATGCAAAATTGCATGAATCAGAATATGGTACAGGAAGTACAAGAGAAATAACACCAGTAAAACCAGAAATAAATATAGATACAACATCAAAAACAGTAACTACAAAAGCAAACTTTGCGGTAGTAGGCCCATTTAGTATAACAAAAACAGATGGAAACGTTGGTTACATATTAAAATTTAAAGTAAAAGATAAAAATGGAAAAGAAATAACTTTATCCCAGGAACAAGGTGAAGGCTTGGCAGAAGTACCAACTGTATTTATAGTTGCTAATCCAGATGACATGACACCTATGGAAGGTAAAATTGAAGATAGAATAGGACAAGGAGATTTTTATTTAAAAATACCAACAATATTAACACAATATGATTTAACAGATGTTAATATAGAAGCAGAGATTGATTATGATCCAATCTATAAAACAACAGCAACTTTATGGTTAGCAGAAAATGAAGATCAACCAGTAATAGACGTAGAGAGAGAAGATATAATAGAAGGAAATTTTGATGTAACATTAAGAAAAGTAGATGAAAATGGTAATTTATTATTTGGTGCAGAATTCACAATGATTACAGAAGATAGAAGAACAATTACAGTAACAAATAATCATGATGGAACATTTAGTTGCCCATTAATTCCAATAACAGAAGATGGTCAGGAATTTATATATGAAATAGATGAGATATCAACACCAGGTGGATATATAGGATTAAGTGGAGCAATAAAAATAAAAATAACAACAAAATTAAATGATGAAGGAACAGCGTATGAAGTAGATGAAGTACAATTTATTAATAGTACAGGTGCCCCAATAACAATAGATGGTGTAACATTCAATGTTTCTGGAAATACAATAACAATAACAGTAGTTAATGAAAAAATAAAAGCATTTGACTTAAGCTTAAGAAAATATATAACAAAAATAAATGGAGTAGAAATAACAGATACAAAAGAACCAGATATAGATACATCAGTTCTACAAAATAAAACAACCGCAGATTATAAGCATAGAAAAGATCCAGTAGAAGTAGAAACAGGAGATAAAGTTACATATAAAATAACAGTATATAATGAAGGTGAAATAGACGGAGTTGTAACAGAAATATTAGATTATTTACCACAGGGATTAGAGTTTGACATAAATGATAATGATACTTTAGCACAAAATTATAATGTTTCATACAACAGCACAACAAGAGAAATAAGAATAACAGCTAAAAATGCTGGAGAAGCAATGTTTGAACTAAAAAAATATGATGGACAAAAATTAGATTCAAATTATATAGAAATTGTATGTAAAGTAACTGAAATAATAGGAGCAGAAGATAAAGTATTAACAAATATAGCAACAATGAAATACAAACCAGCGGATTCAGAAGATGGAACAATAACAGATAGAGATTCAAGTCCTAAAGATTCAAGTACAGATAATTTTGAATTACCATCAAATCAAACAGACTGGGAAAATTATAAAGGTAATGATGATAATAAACCATTCTTAGACGATGATAATTATTTCTATGAAGGACAAGAAGATGATGACGACTTTGATAAAGTAGTAATAAAAGGTGTACCATTTGATTTAAGCTTACGTAAATTCATAACAAAAGTAAACGGAAAGGATATAACAAGTAGAATACCACAAATAGATACAAGTAAATTAAATACAGTAGATGAAACTACAGATAAAAAAATAACAACAGCAAAATACACTCATTCAAAAGAGCCAGTAATAGTAAAACATGGAGATATAGTTACATTTACAATAAGAATATATAATGAAGGAGAACTAGACGGATATGCTACACAGGTATCAGACTATATACCAGAAGGATTAGGATATTTAATGAATTATAAAACAAACACAGATAATTTCTGGATACCTGTATCAGATAGTTTAACAAAAACAATAGATTTAATTGGAACAGAAGGTGTATATGATACAGAAAGTGCTGTAAAGAATTTAACTGTAAATGATTTTTATAACACAACATCATTAAGTGATGTAAAGATTTTAGCTGGTAAAGCTAAGATAACATCAGAGGCATTAGAAGATGAAATAATAAAAGCATATAATCCAGAATTAAAATCAGGAGATATATCTTCAACAGATACATGGCAACAATCAGAAAATGGAACAGATGGATTATATTACAGAGATGTAGAAATAAGTTGTATAGTACTTGCAGAAAATACATTTAAAGGCACATTAAAAAATATTGCAGAAGTACAGGAAGATAAAGCAGTAGATGAAAATGGAGACGAAATAAATGCAGACGACAGAGATTCACAACCAGGTAATGTAGATACAGATCATTATACTCCACCACAAGATAATAGCACATATCAACAAGATGATGATGATTATGAACCATTAGAGTTAAAATATTTTGATTTGGCATTAAGAAAATTCATAACAAAAGTAAATGAAAATGATGTAACAACAAGAATACCAAAGGTGGAAGTAAATGAGGATGGAAACTTAAAATACAATCATGATAAAACACCTGTATATGTTGCAAATAGCGACATAGTAACATATACAATAAGGGTATATAATGAAGGTTCAGTCTTAGGATATGCAATGGAAATAGCAGATGATATACCAGATGGATTAGAATTTTTACCAACACATGAAACAAACGAAAAATATGGATGGAAAATGTATGATGCAAATGGAAATGAAACAACAGATCCATCAAAGGCAGTAGAAATAAGAACTAGATATTTAGAAAATGAATTATTAAATCCATATGACCCAAGTAAAGCAATAAGTGATGTAGAACCATTAAACCCAGATTATGCAGAGGTAGAGGTTGCATTTCAGGTAATAGAAAAGAACATTACACAAGAAGATAGAATAATCATAAACAAAGCTCAAATAACAGATGATAAAGCAGTAGATGAAGATGGAAATGATTTAGATTTACCAGATGAAGATTCTATACCAGATGAATGGAATCCAGGAGAAGACGACCAAGATGAAGAAAACATCTATGTACAAAAATTTGATTTGGCACTATTAAAATGGGTAACAAAAACAATAGTAACAGTAGATGGAGAGACAACAGTAACAGAAACAGGCTTTACACCATATGATGCCCCAGAACCAATAGCAAAAGTAGTAATAGACAAGAAAAAACTAGATAAAACAACAGTAAAATTTGTATTCAATATCATAATAATGAACCAAGGAGAAATAGAAGGCTATGCAACAGAAATAACAGATTACATTCCAGAAGGCTTAGAGTTTGTTGCAGAAGATAACCCAATCTGGACACAAATAGACGAAAATAGAATAACAACAAGGGCCTTAGAGGGAACATTATTGAAGCCAGGAGAAAGTGCAACAGTAGAAGTAACATTCACATGGAAAAAAGACGAAAATAACCTAGGTTTAAAAACCAATATAGCAGAAATAAGTGAAGACTATAATGAAAAAGGCTCACCTGATATAGATTCAGAGCCAGATAACGTAGAGCCAGAAGATTATGATAAACAACAAGAAGATGATGATGACAAAGCTTTAGTAATGTTAGAATTAAAAACAGGTGGAGCTGTAAAAACATATACATGGTTAATATTAACATCACTACTAATAATAACAGGAGGAATATTGTTCATTAAAAAATTTGTATTATAACTAAAAGTGTAGTTTAAAGTGTTGTAAAAAATACCCATATGAAAATGAGATTCGTGTTAGAATTTAGCACGAATCTCATTAATTTATTATTAATTTTAAGTTACAATTCACAGCTACATATAAAAGTCCGCCAAATCTCATCGGAGTTTTATATTTTTTTCTTAAGAAAAAATCAAAATGGCTACGCGGGTAATCCGTGAGCAGCAGGCTGTTTGATTATTTTCTTTCGAAAAAAATATGAAACTCCTGCGTTTGGCTACTTTGTACATATAATAGGCTGTGAATAGTAACAATTTTAACTTTTTATGTTACAACATTATTACCAAAATATTAAATTTATGTTACAAATAAAAAAATAATTTACATAGAAATAAAAAAATGGTAAAATAAAAACAGATGAAAAAAATGTAGAAAGAACAGATGTTGGAGGAAGAAAAACAATGGAAAGCAAAACAAAGATAAGAAAGGCTGAAAGCCTTGAGGCTGTACACACACACACACACACACACACATTATGTTTACAAAATGGAGAAAATGAAAAGAAATTAAACAAAAGCTACAATATAAAAACAGTAGCTTATATATTGTTATGTGTAAAAAACATAACAGGCAAAATGACAAATAGCTTATATATAATATATGAAAAAATAAAAGTTGGCATGCTAGAAGTAAAATTTACGAAGTTAAAAAGTAAAATTTTAAGAGACACTTCGTAAAAATTCTAGTAGAGCCAACTTTTGTGCGTTTGGTAGATGTTAAAAGCTATATAACACTCCAAAGTGTTAGTTATAAAATAAGAATGTACATTGATGTATTCATAATAACACAAAGCTTTAAATTAAAAATTCTTTGGCTAGCTTATCCGCCTTCAGTTCGCAGAAGTTCTATATATATATCTTTTTTGGCACCCTTTCCCTTGGAACTATTTCCAAAAAATCTATAAAGAACTTCTAGCTCCCTACGGCGGAGAATCGTCGCCTGCATAATTTTTAATGTTAAAGCTTTATGTAGAAGCAAAGATGTGTAAAAAATATAT
>CANQWH010000061.1 GCA_947627495.1 uncultured Clostridia bacterium | reverse complement strand
TGTTTTTCTTGTTTTACTCATGAACTCCCTCTATTTTTTTCTTATACTTATATCATAGTTTTTGCTTTTTTACAATAACTATATTACAATTTATATTGTCTTCTTGCTTTTCTTCCATTATTTAAATTTGCTCCTTTATATGTACTTGTTAAAGAATGGCAGTTAGGGCATAATAAAATTAAATTTTCTTCACGATTATTTAAATAATTACCATCAATATGTTCTATTTCTAATGGTATATTTCCTGTATATTTATTTTTTTCTCCCCAACCACATCTAGCACATTTATTATTATATTTATTGAATAAATATGTTTTTAAATGCATAGAAATTTGATAGTTGCCTCTCATACCATTCTCTTTACCTATTTTCCATCTTTCTATATATGTTTTATATTCATATTCTTTTTGACATCTAACAGAACAGTATTTGTTTTTATTTTTTATTTCTTTTTTACAATTTAAACAAATCATTTTTCTCCTTTTTGACAAACATAATTTTAAAAAAATAAAAGTTAAGAACTATTTCAAAACTTCTATTTTTTATTGGAGCCGCTAGTCAGATTTGAACTGACGACCTACTGATTCATACCACTACAATTTTCATTGCCTTACAAAAGTTTGTGGCCTGGACTTTCTCTTTACCTTAGCTATTGCCTTAGGTACACCGTATAAAGTCTCTACACTTGATTTCTCTAGCTCGGGATTAGCCTATATTTTATACTTAGCTTTCCCCGACTTAGCGGTGTCCACTTTATATATTTCTACATAAAGGTGCAAGTTGATTTGAAGTTTCCTTCTCTTACAAGTCAGTTGCTCTACCAGCTGAGCTACAGCGGCACATATTTAATTGGTGACCCCGACGGGAATCGAACCCATGTCTCCGCCGTGAAAGGGCGATGTCTTAACCGCTTGACCACGGGGCCTTAAAAGAATTTGGTGAGCCATCGCAGACTCGAACTGCGGACAACTTGATTAAAAGTCAAGTGCTCTACCACCTGAGCTAATGGCCCAAATTTCTTTTCATTATAGAAGCAGTCGTTTTGAACAACTGCTTTTCTATAATACTACATTTTTTTTAAACTGTCAATACTTTTTTCAAATTTTTTTAAATTTGTGTTCTTTAGCTACTTTTACCAAACCAACAAATAATGGATGTGCTCTATTTGGTCTTGATTTAAACTCTGGATGGAATTGTCCAGCTATAAAGTATGGATGGTCTTTTAGCTCTACAATTTCTACTAAATTACCATTTGGTGATGTACCAGAACATATTAGTCCTTCTTTTTCCATTTGTTCTTTATATGCATTATTATACTCAAATCTGTGTCTATGTCTTTCTGTTATTTCTTTTTTCCCATACAATTTTTGTGCAGTACTTCCTTCTTTTAGAATGCATGGATAACTTCCTAATCTCATTGTGCCACCTTTTTTATCTATGCCTTTTTGTTCTTCCATTATATGTATTACTTGATTTTTTGATTCTGGAGCAAACTCTTCTGAATTTGCATCTTTTAAGCCTAATACATTACGTGCAAATTCTACAACTGCCATTTGCATTCCCAAACATATCCCTAAGAATGGAACTTTATTTTCTCTTGCATATTTTATTGCTAAAATTTTTCCTTCTATTCCTCTGTTTCCAAATCCTCCTGGAACTAATATAGCATCAAACTTTCCTAATTTTTCTTTTACATTTTTATCTGTTATTTCTTCTGAATCTATATATCCAATATCTACTTTTACATTGTTTTCAAATCCACTATGTCTTAAACTTTCTGCTACTGATAAATATGAATCTTCTAATTTTACATATTTTCCAACTATAGCTACTGTTACTGTTTTATTTTCTATATTTCTTATTTTGTTTACTAGCTCTTCCCATTCCTTATTATTTGGTTCTATTTTATCTAAATGTAAATGCTTGCATACCTGTTTTGTAAGTCCCTCTTCTTCTAGCATTAATGGTACTGCATATAGATTATCTACTGTTTTATTTTGTATTACACATTCTGGTCTTACATTACAATATAATGCTATTTTATATTTCATACTATCTTCTATTGGTAGTTCTGAACGACATACTAATATATCTGGTTTTATTCCTAAGGATTGTAGTTCCTTTACTGAATGTTGTGTTGGTTTTGATTTTAACTCATTTGAACCTGCTATATATGGTAATAAGGTTACATGTATATATAGAACATCTTCTGGTGCTTTTTCTATTCCTACTTGACGTATTGCTTCTATGAATGATAAACCTTCTATATCTCCTATTGTTCCACCTATCTCTGTTATAACTATATCTATGTCTTCTTTTTCGAACTTATATATTCTCTCTTTTATTTCATTTGTGATATGAGGAATTACTTGTACTGTTTTTCCTAAATATTCTCCTCTTCTTTCTTTTTCTATTACTGATGAGTATATCTTCCCTGTTGTTACACTTGAGTTTTGTCCCAAATTCTCATCTATAAACCTTTCATAATGTCCTAAGTCTAAATCCGTTTCTGCTCCATCATCTGTTACAAATACCTCTCCATGCTCAATTGGGCTCATTGTTCCTGGGTCTATGTTAATGTATGGATCCATTTTTTGTATTGTTACTTTATATCCTCTATTTTTTAATAATCTTCCAAGTGATGCAGCTGTTATTCCTTTTCCTAGTCCTGATACTACTCCTCCTGTTACAAAAATATATTTTGTGTTCATTTTTCCTCCTTATAACCAACAAAAAAAGATTTAAAAAATTTCCTACTTTTTTTGAGGTTTTTTTTAAATCTATTATTTAATATAACATTTTTTTTTATATTTGGCAATAGTTTTTTATAAAATAAGTTTTTTTGTTATAATTCACGTTACAATTTGTTACTACTACGAAAACTAAATCAAAAAGTTTTCATTCATGCCTTTAAAGGCATGAATGTCTATTTACAGCCTAAGCACATTTAATAATAATATATTCATAAGTTTAAAAAGATTAAAAGTTGAAAACAACGGATATGTAATCGATACAATTCAGAAATACATAAACAGTATTTTTTTATAGTACCAAAATGGCGAAAATGCAAAAATACGAATGAGTAGGAAGTTTTATTTATTTTCCTACTCATTTAATCTAAGAATCATTTTCAATAAGAGAAATTAAATTTTGTTCAATTTGCAAGTATGCCTTGTCTGTCAGTAAAAAATTACAACTGTTTAAAACTTTTCTTTGCAAATTATAAGAATTACAATGTGATGAATGTGCAAGCCACGAATTTATACTTTGAATTGTATAATTAAAATCTAATTTTCCCTTAGCATATAAAGTATTCCATACTTTAACACATTTTTTTATTTTTTTCTTACTATTATTCCTAATTAGCCTATGTGTTGTAAAAATTCTGTATCCACAAAAATTTACTCCCATAGCACTTGGATAATATCTAGATTTATCATTTAATTCCAAATGAAGATATTTTTTTAAAAATTCTTCAATTTTTGACTTATAAAAAATACATTCCTTTTTTGTTTTTAAAAGTAAAACAAAGTCATCCATATAACGCGTATAGTATTTTACTCTTAAAGTACGCTTTATGTATTGGTCTAATTCATTAAGATATATGTTAGCAAAAAATTGACTTGTATAGTTTCCTATTGGTATTCCTAAATTTGAAGAATTATTATCAAAAATTAATAATTTGGTAAAACGCAATAAAGCTTTATCTTCAATATATTTACACATTATCTTATATAAAACTTCAGTATCTATATTATAAAAAAATTTTTTTATATCACATTTTAAAATCCAAAAATCTCCATGATTTCTCTGAATAATTCGCATTTGATGTTGAACTGCTTCGGCTGATTTATGTGTTCCCCTACCTGCTAGACAAGCAAAACTTGTACTAATAAACTTAGGTACAATGTATGGTTTTATGAATTCTTCCACATACCACTGATGTACAATTCTATCTATATATGGCAGTGCCTTTATAATTCTTTCTTTGGGTTCATAAATTTTAAAAGAATAATATTTTCCTAAATGATATGTATTGTTAGTTATTTTATTTAGAAGATTTGATATATTGTTTTCTAAATTCATTTCAAATTGTATTACTTCATCATGATATCCCTTATGCTTACGAGATCTATAATGTGCCTCTAATAATTTACCAAATGTTAAATTTTTATAAAAACAATTTTTTATTTTTTTAGGCATGCTGTAATCCATCCTCCTAACATATTACAAATATTCGTAATTAAATTACTCCAAGTTTGATAGTTTTGTATATTAATATATTTGTATTTATATGATAATCTAATATGGACTTTTAATATATTTAAGTTTATATCTAATTCATTAAGATATTTCAATTTTTCATTTTTGTTGTATGTTTTTATAGAATACATTAGTAAACGTAAACCAGAATATGTTGTACTTTTTATCTCTTTAACTAAAGCAAATGTCTCTGATTTTGGGTATTTTCTAACCAAATCGTTTGTATAATATATAAGTTCTAAGTATTTTTGATAAATTAATAAATTTCCTTTATTATGCTTATTTTCTGGCATATACCATAACTCCCCCTTATTTACTTACTATATTTTTTGCATCTTCACTCAGTTTGTAAAGTAAATCGAAGCTTTGTTTTAATGTAATATTATTAGCATCTAATTCTCTTAAAGTACCTATAATGTCTTTTACTTTTTGATTATTAGAATAATCATCATAATTTAATGATGAATTGTTTTCTAAATCTACAACTTCAAAATTTAGATTAAGATTTTTTATTCGATTTGCATAATATGGTAATTTATTAACAGGGAATCCGCATTTTAGAACTTCTTGGTTTAAATTAACCAATTTAAAATTTAATTTTTCTGCTAATAATTCCGCATCTTTATCTAGTGCAAGATAAAATATCCCACTCTTAAATAGAAAAATTGTTGTAGGATAAGCATTTTTTAATTCTAAGTATTTTTTGTATAATTTACTCATAAATTTTCACCTCCTAGCATAATGAGTTCTATTAAAAAGTTTACTTATATATTTTAATGTTAAATTATTGCAAAATTTGTCATTATTTGTCGAAAAAATAAAAAAATATATAAAACTCCGTAAAACACTATTCAAGAGTTTTTTGGAGTTTTATATATGTAAAATATTTTATATTCATGGACGTTCACCATTTTGCTACTAGAACAAGAATACTTTTTATGTGTTTATGATACAGGAACTGTGCCTATACCACAGGAATTAAACTTCTTTGATACAAATCCAGCTGTATAAATTTTATAGTAATACTCTCGGTTTTCTCCTTGAAGAAAACCCTTCTGGGATAGATTCCTATTTTTACATAGAATCTTTGTGTATCTAAGTGAGGCGCTAAGCACCGGACGGAAGCTGTTGTTCGAATTGCCATTGCCTGTATTTCTATTGAAATAAAACAAACCTGCATTAGAGCCATTATTGAAATTGCCACCTCGTTTCGCAAAAGGATTGCTCGAATTCACGAAGTAAGAGTAGTTCCAGCTTAATCCCTATAAAATCATGCGGGTGCTTACGCACCCTATTTTTTTCTCTTTCAGTTTTACACGTTGTACCCGTGTTTTTTTGTTTTTCAAAGTTTTGGCAAGTGCCGATTAAAAGGGCTCAAGGTTCAAAGTTACGATTAAAGTGAGGCGCTAAGCACCGGACGGAAGCTGTAGCCCGAAGTGCCATTGCCTGTAGAACTATGGAAATAAAACAAACCTGCACCAGAGCCAGTACCGAAATAGCCACCTCGTCTCGCAAAAGGATAGCTCGAATACACGAAGTAAGAGTAGTCGTTATTCCATGAACTATTAGAGCTATTGCCTTGTGCTGAGGTTTCCCATACTGCATTTCCATATACT
>CANQWH010000060.1 GCA_947627495.1 uncultured Clostridia bacterium | reverse complement strand
ACTAAACCTATTAACAACCCTCCTGCTGTTGAAGTAGCAGAATATGATTATGAAGTAAGAGTTAATGAAGAAAACATAATCAATAATGTTAACAAAGGTTCAAGTACAGTAAGAATAGAAGCAGAAGCAGCAAGTAAAGATAGAACTTTAAAATTAGTAGTAGAAAAAGATGCAGAAGGAAATGTTCTAGACGATGAAATAGTACTTTTAAGTGATGTAAATTATGGAAAAGATAAAGTAGGAGAAACATTTGAAGTTGACGGTAGCGAAGTAACAAAATTAATTAATGCTGGATATACAAATGGTTCTGTTACAGCAAAATTATATGAAAAAGAAGGTACAAAATACACAGAAGTAGGAACATATACATTCTATTTACGTACAATAGATCCAACATCAATAGAAGCACATGCTACACGTAATGTAGGAACATACGAAGCAGAAATGTCTTTAGATGCTTATGGAGAAACAAATGTAACAAAAGTATATTTAGAAAAAGTTGCTTATGGTTCAGCAGCATCTGTTCTTAAAGATGGTCAGGCAGACAGAGGAGTAACATTTGATGCAAAAGGAAATTTAGTAAGTGGTTTAAAAGCTTTTGATTTAACAAATAATAAATTATCTGATGAAATAGTATATGAAGGAACATCAGAGTTAACAACAGGTGCTCCTTATAGTGTTTACTATGTAGTTGAAGATGCTTATGGAAATAGATCTAAAGTATATGGACCTGTTACTATAACAAAAGATACTCCATTACATGAAGCAGTTGAAATTGAAAAAGTTGAATTAACAGACTTTACAAAAACTGCAGTTACAGGTGCAAGAGTAACAGCAACATTAGCAAAAAATAGTCAAGGTGCAGTTGTAAGTCCAGCAAACAAAACATTTAGAATAACTATAACAAGAAATGGTACACCAGTTGCTACTCAAGATCTTAAAGTTAATAGTACTTCAGACTGGGCACTAACATCAATTAAAAATGACACTACTATATATGATGTACCTGGAGATTACCAAGTAGTAATGTACGTTTTAGGAGATGAAGACACTCCAGATTCAGAATTAGCTAAATCAGAAATAAGAACAGTAAGAAATTTAGACTCAGTTGATGTTCAATATAATTCTGATACTAAAAAAATAGTTATTGGTGGTAACTATGAAGTTGGAGCAGAAGAAGGAAAAATAGCAGGATATAAACTTGAAATAGTAAAAATGAATGCTGATGGAACAGAAACTCCAGTTACAATAACTGCTTTAAATAGCAATGTTACAGATAAAGAATTTACTGTAAAAATGCAAGCAAGCGGTAGTGAGTCATACAATGCAGGTAATAAAGAATTAACATTGAATTATAACACAGTATATAAAGCAAAAGTAACAGTAGTTGCAAGAGGCGGACAAATGGCTGAATTAAATTCAGAAAAAATGTCATCAACAGGATTCTTTGAATTACAAACATCTGCTATAACAATCAAAAATGATAACCATGAGACAACAGATCATTCTATAACATTAAAAATTGGCAAATTAATAAATATAGTTGGAAATGATACAACATATACAGTAGAAATATTAAAACTAAATCCAGCTTACAAATCTGCTGCTGAAACACCTACAGAAAGTAAATATATCTCAACAGGAGATATAAGAGAAAATTTGGAACCAGAAAGAGTTGCAACTAACGATATTATAGTTATTGATGATTTAGATGCAGATACAACATACGCATTCAAAGTAACTGTAAATGTAGGAGACGCAAAAGGATATGTATTAGTTGCTGATGAAACAACTTTAAAACAATTACCAAGTTTAACAGATTTAACAGTTGTAACAGGATCTGAAACAGGTGCAAAAGAAATAGCTAAACTTGCTGATGGTGGTGTAAGTATTGGCGGAGTAACTATAGCAGCAGATGATATAGCAAAATATCCAGCAGCCTTAGGAGATGTTGTTGACTTATTAGATAGTGATTTACAAGTTGGCGATGTATTTACATACGATGATAATGGATTAACAGTTAACATAGGTGATAGATCAACAGACAGAGAATTCTCTAAACAAGAAAAAATTACTGTTGAAGGAAATGGATTCTCAAGAAAATTAACTGTTAATGGAAGTGTTAAAGAATTAACATTAAAAGGAAACGCAGAGTTTGATTTAACTGGAAGTACTTTAACTAATGTAGTAGTAAGATTAGAAAATGGTGTTAGCGTAAAAGTAGCACAAGGAACAAAATTAACAGTTGTAGCAGGAACAACAAATACAACAATAAACGGTATTACAGTTTCTTCATCACTTGAAACAGAATTAGAAGTAACAAGTACTTCAACACCAGAAATTACAGTTAATACAACTGCTGATAATCAAAACAATAACTTATCATTTGATGCTCCAACAACTGGACTTACTGTTACATTCAAGAGAAATGATAATACATCATCTCAAACAGGTTCTGTAACTGTTAAAGCAGGTGGAAATGTTACAATAACAGGAACTACTATGGATATTACAGGTGCCGTAAGTGTTGACACATCAGAAGCAACAGGCTCATATACAATTAATATTCAAGACACAGATATGTCAGGAGAAAAATCATTAACTGTTTCAGGCACACCAACTATAGAAGCAAGAGTTGCAGAAAAATCACCATTTACATTAGCATCAGGAACAGAAATTAAAGAATATACAGTAGATGATGACTTAATAGATACTATATTAACAGCAGAAAAATTAACAGGTGGAAAATATGTTGATTATGCTGGAACAACAGATCAAGATGATAGACTAAAAGCAGAAATAGTTACTGAATTAAATGCTTATTTAGATAAATTTGGAATTTCTAAAGAAATAGGAGCTCAAATTGAAATTGATAAAGATGATGAAGATGTAACAATTACATTTACAAAAGCTGTATCAAATTTAAGTATTAGCAACCTTAAATAGTTAATAAGTAATTTGTAACTATAAAAATTTAAAAAAATGAATATCTGTATTGCACAGATATTCATTTTTTATTAATTAATGAACTATTTTATATTTCCTAATGTAACTTCTGATTTTAAGTTAATATTTGAAATTACTATTGTATCACTATCTTTAGTTACAGTATCAAATTTTGCTCCAGAGTCGTTTAAGTTAAAGCTTCTGATATATTGCATAACTGTTTCATAGTTTTCTTCAGTTACAACAGAATGTAATTTCGTAGAATCGTTATCGTCATGTAATATATCTTCTAAAGTATAATCTTTTAATACAACATTTGTCAAAGTAACTGGTGCAGCAACTAAGGCTTTGAATTTAAGACTTGTAATATTTCCGGTTAGTTTAACTGTTTTTGTTACATCTGTTAGTTTGGCATTAGTTAAATCAACAGTACTTCCATTAACATCAACTGTTAAGTTTCCTTTAATTCCTTTATCACTAGTTACAGAAACATCTCCACCTTTAGATATAATTGAAACATCTCCTGAATATATAGCATTTTTAGCACTTGTTGCATCGGCAAATGCTAAATTGATGCCACCATTTGGATTATTAAATGTTAATGTATTTGTTGTACTGTCATTATCCACTAAAACAGTAAATTTTGACATAGTATCAATTGCTTTTATTGATGTTTCTCCAACTGATGAAACTAAAACTTTGTTAATTGTTACATTTCCAGAAACTCTTATTGTTTGATTTTCTTTCGTCATAACATCAGCACCATTTTCTGCTGAAACATTGCTTGTTTCTATCTGTGAAATATCAACTAATCCATCTTTTACAATAAGTTCTTTTGCATAACCTTGAACTACTGTTTTGAATGTATTTCCTTTTAATTCTACAACCATATTCTTTAATTTACCAGTGCTTTTATCACCAAGATTTATAGTTGATACTTTATCATCATCTTTAACTGTTATAGATATTGTATCATCTGTTAATGAATTAATTATATCACCTGCTACTAATAATTTCTGTTCACCTAATATCTCATATGCCTTCTTTAATAAAGCATTTTCATAGTAATCAGCAAAGGTTCCATCGTTACTAATATATTCTACACCATTTATATACAATCCAGTTTTAGTCTTTACTATTACATTTTCTGTAGATTCACCAGCAGCTGGTTTCTTTGTTTTAACTTCTACATTTGTTAAACTAGAAATTCCTTCTTTCTTAGTTTTTCCTTCTTTTGCTTTTGTAAATTCCATTTCTCCATGACTTTCACCAACATCTGCTGTTAATGCAAATTTGTAGCTATGGTCTGCCTCTAATCCTGATATTACTAGATTTCCATTTTCATCAACTGTTACATTGTATTCTGATTCTGGTAATACTTTGTATCCTTGAACACTATCACCATATTCATCTGAATCTGGTTCTTCTTGTCTATATACAACTACTCCATATGTTACATTTTCTTTATCACCAAAATGTACATTTTTTGTATTTATTGTTAAAGTTGCTGTTGTAGATGTTGTTGTTACTTTACTTAATACATTAGCATTTAATATAAAGAAATCTTCTTCTGTTGTAGCTTTTTCAGATTTTAGATAATGAAAATCAGTTGTAGGTTTTACAGAAATACTTGCTCTATATAGAGTATTAGCAACTAAACCTTTTTTTACTTTTATAATGTTTTGAAGGTCTTTTCCATCTTCACCTTTAACACTTTCGAATTCAATATCTGAACCTACAGTAACAGCAACATATTTTTTGGCCACTTCATCCCACTTTTCTACAGTAAGTTCACCTGCACGATTTTTTAATTCTTCTTCTGATAATTGTTCATAATCCCAAACTAAAAATGTACCTTCTTCTGTAGTTTCAAATCTTAAATTTGTAACTGGGTCTATTTGTGTTAAAGTAACAGAATCTGAAACAAATGTTGGAGAATCCTTTGTTGATCCATCTGCCTTACCTCTAACAACAACTTCTATATGGTACACTCCTTCACCATATTCTTCTATATATGATTTAAGATCAAAAGTTGCTTGAGTTTTTCCATCAGAAATTGAACTGAATTTTAATATACTTGACTTATTGGTTGTTTTATTTGATTCTACTTGGTCAACTATTTCACTATCTTTATATAATGTAACAAGATATGAATTATCTTCATCGCCTTCTGCTAATGTCCATACATATTTAGTCCAGTCTTCTTTACCAAATGAAGGATTTTTCATATTCTCTGTAATAACTGCTGCTTCTGCTTTTACTCCTGCATCTTTAACTATAGTAACCGTATAATTATCTGATTTATTTCCGTATTCATCTACTACGTAGAATTCTACTGTATATGCTTTTGTCCTATCTTCGTTTAAATTATCTGCAATTTGAACATCATTTAATTTGCCATTTTCTAAAGCGAGTTTTGTATATTCTTCAGGATAAGTCATATTTTTTTTGTTATATTCAGTATAACGATAATATACTTCTGTTACGTTTCCGCCTTCTTTACGAACACCTGTTAATGTCATAGTAGCTGTTTTTGAACCTGAACGTCTTGTAGTATAATCTCTTGCTACTGGTTTAGCTTGGTGAACTTCAATAGTTGTTGTTGCTAATTCATCACCAGTTGTTTTATCAGTAATTACTACTTCAAAAGTTCCTTCTTCTGGTAATTCATCTAAACCTGATATATGTGAGCTATCTGAAGAACTATCGTTTCCTATTAAGTCAATAAAGTGTTGTGTTTGATGATCTGGAATTGTTACTCCTCCATTTGCAGAAAGACGTACTAATTTTTCTGTACCATCTTCTTGTGGTACTTTTACAAATACATTAACAGTTCTTGCTTCTTCTGCACTTGGTGTAGAAACTTTAAGTTTAAGGTCTCCTGAATTTACTGTTAGATTTTTGCTATTTACGCATTTTACAGCTTTTTTAGAACTATCAACTAATCCTTCTACAACGTAACCTGATTCTGGTTTATCATCAGTAGGGACAGCAGGAGGGTTGTTAATAGGTTTAGA
>CANQWH010000059.1 GCA_947627495.1 uncultured Clostridia bacterium | reverse complement strand
AAAAAAACATGAAAGCAAGAATTTATACTTCTTACTTTCATATAATTATCTTTGTTTTAATATTATTTTAGAATAGATTTTAAAATATTTATAAAATCTTCTTCATCAATTCTATGTGCTTCTATATAAAATTTGTATCCATCTTTCTCAAGAAAAGCTTCTCCTGTAATTTTACTTTCATCCCTAATATACTTACCTTTAAATAACTTTACCTCTTTACCATTAATTATTGAACTTGGCATTTTTTCTTCATCTGGCATTAAACAGCCTAGTATGTATTTTTCTTTTGTAAATGTAATTTCAATATATGGTCCATCTTCTTTATCATCATTTGCATATATTAAAGTATATTGCCATAATTTTGTATAATCATCTATATCATTATTAATATACTCTCTTTCAAATAACTTGCCCTGTCTAGATAAATATAAACCATCTGGAACATTTATTTTATCTACAAATTCAAATTCTTCTTTTAAATTTGCATCTTCCCATTTTCCATCAATATCTTCTAAACTTTTTATGCTTCCTTCATTAAATACTATATTATCTTCTTGTATATACTGCTCCTTTTGAATTTGATTGTTGTTTTTAGCTATTTTTATACTATTTGAAGGAAATTCAACATTTTTGCTAATTACTAAGCATAACACAAACAATGCACATACTGATAATATTGGATACATAACTTTTCTTGTTTTTTTACTTTTCACTTCGAACTCCTTACTAGCATTTAATATAGCTATCTTTTCTTTTACATCTTTTTTTACATTTTCTTTTAAATCATTATTATTTTCCATAACCATAACCTCCCTCTTCTAAATTTCTTTTTATTTTTTTTCTAACCCTATGAAGAATTGTTTTTACGTTACTTGCAGATAAATTCAATTTATTTACTATTTCTTTTATTGATTTTGATTCATAATAAAATAATATAAACACTTTATATTCATCTGGCTTTAAAGTTTTTAGAGTATCTGCAATAATTTTATTTTGTTCATTTTCTTCTGTTGACTGCTCAATATTAAAATTATCTACTAAGCTTTCTTCATAATCAGATATAGAAAAGTTTAATTTTGAGTTTCTGTATTTATTTTTAATAATGTTTTTTGTAGTTCCTGCTATATAAGGCTTAAGCTCTGTGCTGTTTAATAATTTACTACTATTTTTCCATATAGCAACAAATACATCTGATATTATTTCTTCTATATCTTCATCTGTTATGTATACACTTACTCCGTTTTTTACTATTATATAGATGTAGCCATAAAAATCATCTATTAGCTTATCTATATCTATTTTTCCTTCTATCAAATAATTTTTTAATACTTCATTTTTCAATTTAGTCCTAAATCTCCTTATTTATTTTAGTTAACTTTCATATATATAGTAACATCTTTTTAAAAAAGGTTACAACTTTTTAATAAAAAATATAGGTATTATATTAAATGCTAATTATTCATCTAACAGTATACCTATATTTATACTCACATCTATCTATTTCTCTATCTTATCAAAAACTTCATCTAAATTAAGTTTTTTATTAATTAATTTTCCTATTATATTGCAAGCTAGTATTAATAATACAACTTTAATAAGCATAAATGGATTTGTTAAACATTCTACAAGGCTTTTGCCTAAAAATCCCCAAAAAATAATTATACATGTTTTGCCTAGCATAAGTGCATATAAGTATTTCTTCTTAGGAATTTTTGCTAATCCTGCAGCTAAATTCACCAAAAAGGATGGAGTCAATGGTATTGAAATAATTAATACTAGTTTAGAAAACGATATATTATTAATAGTTTTCATAACCTTACTTAAGCGTGCTTTATTTTCTATAAATCTGCGAAATAGTGGACTTAAGCCTATTCTACATAAATTAAAAATCAAGAAGTTTCCAATAACTGTGCAAAGATATGATACAAGACTTCCTAAAATATTTCCTAGTGTAAGAAGATTTACTGTTATAAATACAAACAATGGTAAAAATGCAAATATTCCTTCTAAAACAATTAGTATAGAACTTAGCAATGGTGCCCATATTCCTGCATTTAAAAGAAAATTATTTAATATTACATTCAAATTATCAAGTATTTCCATTTTTTCCCTCTATTACTACTTTTTATATCTTCAATTCATTATTGTTTTTAATACTACTTTCATCTTCTATTAATATTATGGTTTGTTGGTTATCTCGCTACATTATATTAACTATCTACTTTTTCATAAGTAACCTTTAAATTATTATCTATATCAACTTTATATTTTTCTATTGAAACAATCTCATTACTTTCATTATCAATTAATTCTACTTCAAATTCTGTATTTCCACTCTTTAAAGGTATAATGAAGAATTGCATTTCATAATATGATTGATTTTGATTATCCATTATATAATTTGATTCTCCATAACCAATTTCTAAAATTGAATTGTCATTTATACTAACTTTAGAACTTACATTTCCGCTTCCTTTTAACATTATTTCTTCGTATTTATTTTTGGTAATGAATTGAAGCCCTGCGTTTTTCAATTTTTGAATAGTTACTTCATATTCTGTGGGATTATTGTTTAATAAATCTTTAACAAGATATTTTTCATTGTTATTTATTATGGCATATACTTTATCACTTTTTATAGATTCAAAATAATAAATATGATATTCATCTTCATAAAATTGCTCTAAGGCAGTATCTGCCGTATCCGATTCATCAACTATTTGTATGCTAAAATTGTACTTACTCATACGTTCATTATAATTAGTATCATATAATTTTTGCCTAAATTTTATTAATATTATAGCTAATATAAAAACTATAATTATGCCTACTGCTATTTTTATAATTGATTTCTTTTCAATTTTGTTCTTTTCTAGTAAAAATATATTTTTAATTAAGTTACTTATAGACGCTATCTTTAATATTCCATACATTACTAATGCTCCCAATACATTTAAAATTATATCGTCTATGTCACAAATTCCTGATAAAGTTGCAAATTGCAATAACTCAACTGCTAATACAATAATAATAATTGTTAAAGTAAATATTTTTATATTATTTTGTCTTCTGAATAACAATGGTAAGAAAAATGCAAATGGCATACATGCAATAACATTTCCTACTAAATTAAGCATAAATGTTTTTGTATTTAATAGACTGTTGAATTCTCCTAAATACTCAATTATTGTCTTAAATGGTATTACATTAAAGCAATTATCCATATAATAACTAAACATTCCTTTAGACCAATTATTAAAAGTTAATCCATTTCTACCCCAAAACTCATCAAAGAGCGTTAATGTTATAAATAATAATAAATATAATATAAAAAATATCCATAGGTTTATTTTCATAGGTTTGTTATCTTTTCTATATTTTGATAATAATAGTCCACCAAAATATAAAAATACACAGCTACCACACAATAAGAATAATCTACCACCCTCTGATAAATTAACATTTTGTTTTAATTCTATAATTCCATAAATACCTATAAATAGTATAGCAATTATATAAAATATAATTGCAGAAATTTTTTTCACCATATTAAATTCTCCTAATATTTTTTCTTACTAAAGTATAACTCCATCAGGATATTTAGCAAATTCATAAGTCATTTTCATCACACTCCATTTGTTATTCTCATTAACTTTATAATATTATAAACTATTTCTATGGAAAAATCTATATAAAATATTATTTTTATTAGATACATTTTTTTACTATTGTCACATCGCTAGTATTAATCTATTATGCAATATGAATTGCAGTAATTATTTTTTTATATTTTTCATCATATCATAAAAATAAGTGACTATCAATAGTCACTTATTTAAAATTATTAATTACATACCACATTCTTCACAATGGTGTTCTTTTAGATTACATTTTTGTTTTATTTCTTCTTCTGTTAGTTTTCCTTCTTTCCTATAATAATCTGCAATAGCTTCATGTATCGCCTCTTCTGCTAAAACAGAACAATGTAATTTTACTGGTGGAAGTCCACCTAATGAATTTACTACGTCTGTATTTTTTAATTCTAATGCTTCTTCTAATGTTTTTCCTTTTATCATTTCTGTTGAAATACTACTTGTTGCAATTGCTGCTCCACATCCAAAAGTTTTAAATTTTACATCTACTATAATGTTGTTTTCAACTTTTATAAACATTTTCATAATATCTCCACAAACTGGATTTCCAACTTCTCCAACTCCTGAAGCATCTTCTATTTTTCCAACATTTCTTGGATTTGTATAATGTTCTATTACTTTTTCTGAATATTCCATTACTTATTTCCCTCCTCAATAAATTTTTCATATAATGGTGACATTTCTCTTAATCTATTTACTATTTCTACTAAATTTTCTACCACATAATCAATTTCTTCTTTTGTATTATATTTTCCTATTGAAATCCTTAAAGAACCATGTGCTATTTCATGTGGCAATCCTATTGCAAGTAATACATGTGATGGATCAAGTGAACCAGAAGTACAAGCACTACCACTTGATGCACATATTCCTTTTAAATCTAAATTTAATAATAAACTTTCCCCTTCAACAAATCTAAATGAAATATTACTATTACCAGGTAATCTTTTTTCCATATCTCCATTTATTTTAATATATGGAATTTTTTCTTTTATTTGATTTACATAATAGTCTCTTAATTCTTTAATTTTATTGTTATGTTCTTCTAAATTGCTGTATGCTAATTCCATTGCTTTTGCAAGTCCTACTATTCCTGCTACATTTTCTGTTCCAGCTCTTTTATTTCTTTCTTGGTGTCCTCCATTTATAAACTTATTAAATTGTACTCCTTTTTTTACATATAATGCACCAATTCCTTTTGGTCCATAAAATTTATGTGCTGATAATGAAAGACTATCAATATTTAATTTTTTTACATCTATTTCTACACTTCCAACTGCCTGAACACTATCTGTATGAAAAATAATATTATTTTCTTTTGCTATTCTTCCTATCTCTTCTATTGGTTGCAAAGTTCCAATTTCATTATTGGCAAACATAATAGTAATTAAAGTAGTTGTTGGTTTTATAGCTTTTTTCAATTCTTCTAAATCAATTATTCCATTTTCTTTTACTCCTATATATGTTACTTCAAATCCTTCCTTTTCTAGTTGCTTACACGTTTCTAATACAGCTGGATGTTCAATTTTAGAAGTAATTATATGTTTTCCTTTTTTTATATAACTATACGCAATACCTATAATCGCAGTATTATCACTTTCACTTCCACCAGATGTAAAATAAATTTCATTTGGCTCACAATTTAAAAGTTGTGCTACTTTCTCCCTAGCTTCTTCAATTGCCTTTTTATTTTCTCTTCCAATTTTATAAATAGATGATGGATTTCCATAATTTTCTAATAAGTATGGCATCATTGCTTCTACAACTTGTTCATCTGTTTTTGTTGTAGCATTATTATCTAAATATATAGTTTTCATTCTTACCTTTCTTCCTTTCCTACTGTTATAGTAGGAATTATATCATTTATTTCCTAGTAAGTCAATAGGAATTAGGTAAAAAAAATAAAAACCTAATATGGTTTCTATTTTATTAAATCTTCTAATGTTTTACTATTTACATATTCGTTAATTACATCATCTAATCCTTTCCAAAAAGAATATGTTTTACAGTTTCTTTGTCTTAAACACTTTCCTTCTTCTGTTAAACAATCTATTGGTGTTAAATCCCCTTCGGTTGCTTTTAATATATCTCCTATTATACAATCACTTGGTTTTTTCGCTAATTTATATCCTCCAGCAGTACCTCTTGCTGTTTCCAAATATCCAGCTTTATTTAACATTGCTATAATTTGTTCTAGATATTTATTTGATATTTCCTGCCTTTGAGCTATTTCTTTTGAAGTTATATATTTTTCCTTACTGTTTAATGCTAAATCTATCATAACCCTTAAAGCATATCTTCCTTTTGTAGATATTTTCATACACATACCTCCTATTTTTGATTATAACATAATCGCTTCTTAATTTACTTGTTTCCATATCATTTTATTACTTTTAAATTCAAA
>CANQWH010000058.1 GCA_947627495.1 uncultured Clostridia bacterium | reverse complement strand
ATAGGTATTGTTACATGGTATGATAAAGGTTATAATTATGGAAGTACTTTGCAAGCATTTGCGATGCAATCATATTTAGAGAATAAAGGATATGAATGTGAATTAATTAATTACAAACCAGAGTATAAGAAGGTATATAATGTTTTAAAAGAAATTATAAAAAGATTATATTTATTAGTTTTTAACTATAAAGTATATAAAAGTTGGAGGATAATGGAAAAATGGATTAAGAATAATATAAAAGAAAGTAAATTAATATTGAGTTATGAAGAACTAATAAAATATTCGCAGAAATATGATATTTTAATATGTGGAAGTGATCAAATTTGGTGTAATTCGCATGATGTAGTTGATCCATTTTATTATTTACAGTTTACAGATATAGAAAAAAGAATTGCTTATGCACCTAGTATAGGAAAAAATTATATAAACGATAATATACAAGAAACTTTTGCAAAATATGTAAAAGAAATTAAATATTTATCTATTAGAGAGGAAAAGGGAGCAGAACTAATACAAAAATATGCAGGGAAAAGTGCTAAAGTAGTAGTAGATCCTACTTTCTTGTTAGATAAAAAAATGTGGGAAAAATCAGCAAAAATTTCCAAAAATAGAATTATAAATGAACCATATATTTTTGCATATTTCCTTAAAAAAAATGAAGAATATTTTGAACAAGTTAATGAAATTGCTAAAAAAAAGAATTTAAGGATAATAACAGTTCCTATAATGAATAATAATAATAAATTAGCAATTGAAGTAAATCATACTGATTTTTTAAATTTAATTAAAAATGCTAAATATGTAATAACAGATTCTTTTCATGGAATGGTTTTTAGTATAAACTTTGAAAAAGATTTTATCATATATAAAAAGTTTAATGACAATTTAAAAGAAACGGAGAATTCACGAATTTATAATATATTGGAAAAATTAAATCTATATAATAGATTAGTAACTGATAATAATGCAATAGATAATATAATTGATACTAATATAAATTATTCTGAAGTAAAGAAAAAATTGAATAAATTAATTAATGAGTCGGAGAAATATTTAACAGAATCAATAGATTGTGTTATAAAAAAATAAATTAGAAAAGGAAATAGAAATGGAGAATAGTATAAGTAAAGGAAAAGAAAATATGACATGGATAAAAAAAATGGTAGTATGGATTACACTATTATTTATGCCACTTTCTACATATGCTACTTTTATTAATGGTATTACGTTTGGGGATATAGCATTAATGTTAGGCTCTATTATTATAATATTATATATAGCAAAAACACAAATTAAACTAAATAGAATAATTACATTGAGTTTGTTTTTTTACATAATATTTATTTTATTACATTCATTGATATTTTGGATAATAAAACCCACTGAGTTAGAAACAGGAATATTAGGTGTTTTAAGGTATATACTGTATATTTTTTGGGTAATTATTAGTGCAAAAGAATTTTTTAATTTTGAATATGCATATAAAATATATAAAATACTAGCAATAATATTTGGTGGATATTGTATTCTACAATTTATAGCTTTTTATGCGTTTAAAATATTTTTACCGATTAATGTTTTAGGTTTACGAACGGTAGATTATATTGCGGATATTTACTCACCTCATAAAGCACAGTATTTATTAAATGGAATTATTATGTATAGACCATTTAGTGTTTTTATAGAACCTGCATATTTTTCAGCATTTCAAGCTCCCATACTATATGTAATTTTGAATGGAAATATAAAAAGTGAAAAGAAAAAATACTTAAATGCAATTTTTATAACTGTTTCTTTACTTATGTCTATAAGTACTACAGGAATGGTATTATTAATTGTTTGTTGGTTTAAACCTATAATCAGAGCAATAAAAGAAAATTATAATAATATAGTTATAATTGTAATTATATTTGTTATTATAATTATAATATGTTCATTTAATACTAACATAATAAGAAAAATGCTTAGTAGAGTAATAAATGATGATGGATCAGCGGGTTCTTCAATAACAGGAAGATTTGGAACAATGCATATTTTATTTGATGGCACATTTCGTTTTGAACAAATTATGTTTGGACAGGGAATGTGGACAGATACAGCGTATTTACCAAGTTATGGCAAGATTATTATATCATTTGGTGTAATTGGTCTAGTATATATAATGTTTATGTTTTTATATACATATTTTAAAGCAAATAAGATTGGAAAATCTATGATTATACTTATATTAATTATGTGTATTGGCACAGATACATTATTTAACATAACTTCTGTATTAATGTTGACACTTATTTATTCAAATATAAAAAAGAGTAAGGGGATAATAAATAATGATTTGTAACAAAGAAAAATGTACAGGATGTAGTGCTTGTTATAATATATGTCCTAAAAAATGTATTAGTATGGAATATGATGACGAAGGTTTTATATATCCATTAATAGATAAAAATAAATGTGTTAATTGTGGAATGTGCAGAAAAGTGTGTCCTATAATTAATGATATAAAAAATGATAACAGGATTGAACCAAAAACAATATGTGCATATCATATAGATGATAAAATACTCGAAGATAGTAGCTCTGGTGGAGTATTTACAGCATTAGCAGACTATGTAATTAGACAAAAAGGAATTGTAATAGGAGCCATGATGAATGAAAATTTAGAGCTATTTCATACAAAGGCAGAAAAAAGAGAAGAATATGAAAAGATGAGAGGTTCAAAATATTTACAAAGTGAAATTAGAGATAATTATATTGAAGCAAAAAAGTACTTAGAACAAAATAAATTAGTATTATTTATAGGGTGTCCTTGTCAAATAGCAGGTTTGTATGGATTTTTAGAAAACAAATACTATGAAAATTTAATAACAGTAGATTTAATTTGTCATGGTGCAGCTTCTAAACGCTTTTTTGATAAATATATAGAAGAAAAAGAAAAAAAATATAAAAATAAGATTAAATCAATTTCTTTTAGGGATAAGAAAAGAGGATATAGTAAGTATATTACTAAAATAACTTTTGAAAATGGAAAGGAAATTTATATAAATGCTATAAAAGATTCATATATGACATCATATATGAAGTATAGTATTTATAGAGAATCATGTTACCAATGTAAATTTGCTAAGCTTCCTAGAATAGCAGATTTTACTATTGGAGATTTTAGAGAAATAAAGGATAAAAGTATAATAGATAGATATGAAAAAGGAATTTCTGTTATATTGTTAAATAATAAAAAATCAGATATTATATTTAATTGTATAAAAAAAGATTTAGCATGCATAGAAAGACCATTAGAGGAAGCAACATCTACTAATAGAAATATAACAAAACCAAGTATAAGACCGGATGGGCGAAGTTATATACTTAAAGAAGAAGGAACTACAAAAGAATTACAAAGAAAATATTGCAAAAGATTGTTTAAAGAGTATATTGCTAATATGTTAGGTTATAAAATAATGTTAAAATTAAGGAAGAAAGATTAAGATGAGCGAAAAAAAAAATCTAATTAAAAATACAATAATTATAGCGATAGGGAAATTAAGTACACAAATTGTATCTTTTTTATTACTACCTTTATACACTTCAAAATTAACACCTAAAGAATATGGAGTTTTTGATTATATAAGTACAATTAGCGTTTTTATTATTCCTATTATAACATTATGCATGGAAGAATCTTTATTTAGATTTTTGATAGATGCAAAAAAAGAAAAAGATAGAGAAAATATAATAACACAAGTAATAATATATACTATTATTAGTACTGCAATATTTGTATTAGGTGCATTTCTATTATTAAAAATTATTAATTATGAGTATACTATATTTTTTATATTATATATTGTATCTTCCATAGTAAGTGCAATAAGTAATGCTTTAGTTAGAGGAATTGGCAAAATAAAATTATATTCAATTACGAACTTTATTTCTGGAATATTGGTAGTATTTTTAAATATAATAACAATTGTATTTTTGAATATGGGAGTAGTTGGATTATTATTGTCTACAATAATAGCAAATATTATTTCATCTATAATAATATTTGTAAAAACAAACATCATACAATATATATCAATAAGTAATTTAGAAAAAGGTTTTATGAAGGAGATGATAAAATATTCTATTCCACTTATACCAAATAGTATTGCATTTTCTATTATTAGTGTGTCAGATAGAATAGTAGTAACTAATAGTATTGGTGTAGAACAAAATGGAATATACTCAATTGCCAATAAATTTCCAAGTATAATAAGTGTATTTTATGGATTTTTTAGCCTAGCTTGGAAAGAATCAGCTGCAAAGATGGTTAATAATGAAGATAAAATGAAGTATTATAGTGATGTTTATGAAACAATGAAAAATATCATTTTTTGTATATCTATTCTTTTAATTGCTGTTATGCCAATTGTATTTCCAATATTAATAAATGAGCAGTATAGTGAAGCATATATTCACATACCTATATTAATAATTTCAGTTTATTTTTGTAATATAGCTATGTTTATTTCAGGAATTTTTATTGCTTATAAAGATACAAAAAATATAGGTACTACTACAATTGTTGCAGCAATAATTAATGTTATTGTAAATATAGCATTGATTAATAAAGTTGGATTGTACGCAGCATCTATATCTACTTTAATTGCATATATATTTTTATGTTTATACAGAAAGTATAAAATAAGAAAATATATTAAATTAAAAAGGGAATTTAGTATATTACAAATTATCATGTTGTGTATTGTATTAGTTTCATATATTTTAAATAACATTTGTGTAAGTGTAATTACAATATTAGTAACAATAGTTTACAGCTACTTTGCTAATAGGCACATAATAAATAATATTATAAAAAAATTAACAAATAAAATGTTATAAAACAAAACATTTCTTTGCAATTTTATTGCAAAGAAATGTTGGAAATGAGACAACAAAGAATCGATAAATGCAAAATTATAAATTATGGACTAAGTTAGTGGTTAGTATTTTTACATATTTTTTCCCTTAAATATCTAAAGACCTTTATTTCACGTTCTAACATTTTATCTTTAAAGTTTCTTTTCCTTGACTTAAATTCTTCAATTGTAGCATCAATATCAATATTAAAATTTTCTTTATGTGAAATAATAAATTTTTCTAAATTCTTAAAGCTTGAATCTGTCGTATTATTAGGATGAAATACAAAAGTAAATATCCCATTTTTTGATATAATATGTGGTGTATCAAATACTGATGGGAAAAATAAAACGTTTTTATATGTATATGGAAAATATGCATATCCATCGGAAATAAAATCAAAATATTTTAAATCTGCACAAGCTTGAATTGTATTATCATCAAACGTATGAGCAGGTGCAAAGAAACATCTAGGGGTGATGCCATTATTTTTTAGTATTGCATATCCTTCTTCTAAAATTTTCTTTTGTTCATCATAACTTTTACCAGTAAATTCTGTTCTAACTGTATTGCTTAATCTGTGATTTAGTCCATGTTGAGCTATTATCCAGCCTTTTTTCTGCCAATTGATTGCATAATTTTCCCAAAAGTTATTTATAGTACCATTTGCCATAAAACTTTCATCTTTACTATCAGGTATTATTCCTACAATTGGTTTTATATTATATTTATCTAACAATTGTTCCATTTCTATCCATTTTCTTTCATTCATGTTTGGACAAGCATCATCTAATCTAATAATAAATTTTAGCATTTTATTCCTCCTAAATCTATTTAAAAAATAGAATAATTACATAACCGTTTCATTATATATCGAAATAAGTAAAAAGTAAAGTTATAAAAAATTTATAAATATGACATTTGTATGACAAATCAAAAATAAATATTTACAGCAAAGTATAAAAATGATAAAATAAAAAAAGGAGGAAGATATGGAGAAAAATAAAAAAGTATCGTTAGCAATAATAATCATTGTTATTATTTTAATAATCTTTTTAATTGGTTGTGTATATATGAGCACAAACGTAATGGATGTGTTAATGCAAAAAGATGATAAGCAAGTTATAAATAATTCTGACCATATTGATACAATAAAATAAAACATTATGTAATTTATAAATGTTATAATTATTACAAGAATATTAAATTTGTAATAAAAATTAAAATAACTATTTACAATAATATACAGTCGTGTTAAAATAAATCTAAATTATGTGGAAAGAAACAAAAAGGAGAAAATAAAATGAACTGCAAAACCATTGATACTGTAGAGAGAGCTATAATTTATTAAATAGAAAAAATATATTAGTTATTAGAAAAAAATTATATATAATATATAAAAAATTAAGAATTGATATAATAAATAATGCTTAGAAGTATTAAGCTTTATTTGTTGTATCAATTTTTTTTATAAAGAAGGAGGTGGCAACAATTAGTTATAAAAAATATAAGAATTTAAAGGAAATAAGATAGGGGGATTTAAAATGACAGATGAAGAATATGAGAAGAAAGTAAAAGTAACTAAAACGTTTTGTATATTGTTAGGAATAGTATTTGCTGCAACTTTATTTATAGGCATATCTCAAGAAAATTATGTGGGAGCCATTTTGGCAGTAATTTTTTTAGTAGTATTATATCTATTTTATTCACTTACAAAGAAGAGGAAAATAGTAGGTCCAGTAATAGGAATAATTCTAGGAATAGTATATATTATACAGCCTATTTTAATATATGGAGAAATAGATATAATTTCAATAATTATTGGAATATCTATTTTGGCAGATTGTTTATCAATGTATAAATACATAAAAGACATTAACAAATAATAATAAAATATTGCCCTCACTTAATTGTTATAAGTGGGGGTATTGTATTTTAAGTATTTGCAAATAATTTATATTTATGGTAAGATAAAATTAGATGTATAAGAGAAGCGGCTTTTAAGTAGGAAGTAGATGAAAGGAATGTGATATACAATGGAGAAAAATAGTGAAATAGAAAGTTTAGGAAAGGACTTGGCACAAAAAGTAGAAA
>CANQWH010000057.1 GCA_947627495.1 uncultured Clostridia bacterium | reverse complement strand
AAGAAAAGTTAAAACTTATAAATGAAGCTTATGAAGTGCTTAAAGACAAAGAAAAAAGGGCAGAGTATGATGAGGAGCTTGCTAGAATAAGAATTGAAGAATCGACAAAAGCACAACAAAATAGTTGGATAAATGAAAATCAAGCTAATAATCACGCTATTTCAGAAGATAGAAAAGATGAACCCTTAAATGCTCTTAATCAGGAAAATCAATGGCAAGATGAATTAATTCAAGAGGAGCTTAGGCAGAAAGCTTTAAGACAAGAACAGGCAATTAATCAAGCTTATCAAAAAGCTTATAATGATGCTTATATACAAGAATTAAAACGTAGAGGGTTTAAAATAAGATACAAAAAAACTCCTAAAGATTATTTAAGGATTGTTATAACTTTTATAATCCTTATTCTTTTAGCAGTTTTTTTGTGGCAAATACCTTTTATACATAATTATTTTATTGATTTATATGAAAACAATTCCATTGTACATATTCTCCTAAGTCCATTTTTTGGATAAATTTTATGAACCCCGGTAATTAGCAGAGGAGTCTCTTGTTATGTATCCATCGCATCCCAATGCAAAGCATATGTAAAACCACTAGCTGTACCTTTAATGATCCCCTGAGATGGAGATGCAGCTTCTATTGTTTGTCCATCTCCTATAAATAAACCAACATGCCCGAGATCTCCAAAGTATATCTCCCGGTACTGCTTCCGAAACAGGTTTTACATGGTTTGCAGTATCTTTTTGTTGTCCGGATTGATGAGGAATTGTTATTCCAACCTGTGAATAAACCCAACTTGTTAAACCGGAACAGTCAAAAGTTCTATTTGCTGGGTCTGATGCTCCCCACACATAAGTGCCTCCTAACATGCTTTCTGCTGCAGCAATTACTTGTTCTGCTTTTGATCCAACTTTAATATTTGAAGACGAAGCTGAACTAGCAGTTGTTAAACCAATAAATTTTTCCGTTGAATTAATTGCTTCGTCAAATAATGATAATCCTAAAAAATCTCTAATAAGAGCACTAATTAGTCCAATAAGCATAACTACTATCAAAACAAAACCAACGAAAATAAATGCCTTAATTTTAATACTTGCTTTTAAAAAATTTGCTATAGGATTTTCAGTTAGTATATTTTTAGTTTTTTCCATTTGCCCTTATTTTTCCTTTCTTTATTATTTCTCAAAAGATATTTCAAAATCTAGTCCATCTTGTAATCTCATCATTAAATTCATATCTTTGTATGTATCATTTTCAATTGAATCTAAATGTATAGCTAAAATATATGTTTCTCCTTGTTCTCTACTATCTAGTATTTCACATGTATAATGTGCCTTAAAGCTTGTTTTCATATAGTTTTCAAATTCCTCATATGTTGGGAAATTTGTATTTCTATATGTTTGATTTAATAAATTATATAACTGATAATAATCTCTGCTATTTAACATTTTTACAAAGCGGTCTACATTTAATGATATTTTTTCTGTTTCTGTTGCATTATTGTAATTTAATTCAACTGAAGATGCCGGAATTGTATATGTATCTAACTTTGCAGTGTAGTCCATTGTGTAATTTTCTATAAACTCGTATGTGTTTTGATATTGGTCCTGTAATATATATTTTTGACGTCCATTCTCCGTTTCCACTTTGTATTTTTCTGCTCGAAGTTGTTCTATTTCTTCTGCATTTAGTTGGACATATCTTACAAAATTTTCTATATTACCAAAACGCTTTGTTTTATAGTCTTCTGCAAAGAATTTTTCATAAGCAATTGTTGGATAATTAATAATTAAATTTTTAAAATGTACAAAATACTGTTGAGCAACCATTTGGGTAGAAACCACTTGATTGGTATATTTGTTATATGATTGATTAGGAATTTCACTATCATACTCATCGATTTTAATTGTTGAAATGTTCATATTGTCATCACTTAACGGTTCTACTGAATATGTTAAATTTTGTGTATCTAATCTAATAAGATACATTTTTTCTTTTGCTAGTTCTCCTTGATTAGTTTGTTCTTTTACTCCAACATGTAATAAGTAATTATTTACTCTAGTTCCTGCTTTTTCTTTTATTTCAAATACTACTAAATCATTATATATTTTAGAAGGCATGATTTGCTCAAGGTTTTCTAATGTGATACCATTTTTTTGTATATAATTTTGATCTAACTGGCTATAAATAGCTTTTTCTTTATCTGTTTGCGTTCGTATATAATACATATTTTCTTGAGTGATATCAAGGCCTTGAGCATTTATAAATCTACTTAATGCATCCTGTACTACTACATTTGTTGTTGCATTTAGTATATTATAAAATCCATTGTCTTCTTTATCTGGCTGTGATTCACCAATACTATAAAATTCTTCGCTTTCTTGCTTGGTTTCAGTATTTCTTAACAACACAAGTGTTACTATTATACCGATAATTGCAAGAATTGCTATTAAAATTAAAACAATTTTTATTTTTTTATTATTCATTGTTTTACTCCCATGCTCTTAAAATGTATTCTCCCCAGCCAGTGTAGTTCGAAAGAACAACAGCCGTTCCGTTTGCATGCCATATTTTACCATCTCCTGCATATATTGCTATATGGCGCCCTGTCGCACTACTACTCATATTAAATGTACATATAATATCTCCTGGTTTTGCTTCTTCAATAGAGTTAACCCTTTTTGATAAATAGTTATCTCTAATAGTTGCTATACTTCCTCCTATTTCAATTCCTAATGCTTCTCTATAAACCCATTCTACATAACTTTGACAATCGAATGTGTTAGGAGGATCACGATCCATCCAGTGTGAGCTTCCTCCTGCTGGATACGGAGTGCCTTCATATTTTTTTGCAACTTCTACTACTTTTGCACCTCTTCCGCCCGCAGTTGAAGAACTCACAATATCTGAAGCTTTCATTCTGTCAAATCTTTCTAAGTTATATTTTACTATGAATTCATTATATAGATATTCATCATATCTAACTCCATCAATTGTCGAGATTGTTCCGTCAGCAAATACAGCATATCCAGATTCTGCAATTCTTTTTAGTTGTTCTCTTGGTCCTAGATTTTGTGCTATGCAATCTAGAACTCCATGTTGAGAATACACTTCTGTTACTCTAAAGTTTCGACCATGATCGTAAACTGAATTTTTTAAGCTATCATAAACTTTAAAGTATGATTGTCCACCTTCTGATGCATTAAGTAATACTCTTTCACCGCTCCAAAATTCGTTTGGTGTTGTACTAAAAGCTTTCATTCCAAAGAAGTTTTTATACTGTAAAGCTATGTTATCTCTACCCCAGCCACTTTCAATTATAGCTTGTGCAATAGTTACAGAAGGATATATTTTTGAATCATTTTTATCTCTATCTAATACTGCATATTTGCCAACTAGTTCGATGAAATCTTCGTTTGTTCCTGTTCCATCCCAATCTCCAAAGTCATCGCCATATATTGTTCCTCCGCTACCTATGCCCTCTAAGTCATCTGGTCCAAATTCACTAAATTGTAAATATGATAATCCATAGTTCATTTCATCTTTACCTTGGTAACATAAATATTTCATAACATCTACTAAATTAGCTGTTATTTCATTTTTTTCTAGCATTTTTGTTAACCATGGCGGATACATATTACGTTTTGCCTTATATAGTTGTGAGTTCCTATATATTTCTACAAATTTTTCTGCATTACCCGTTATGTATTCATTTTCTCCTGTATTAAACTCATATTTGCATGTTTCTTTGGTAGTAGTTATTGTTGTTTCTAAACTTGTAGAATCATCTATAGCTTCTCTTGAAGTGTTTGATGATACTTGAGTTGGAGGCGTATAAGTTATTTTGCCTGGTAAAATTTTGATTCCGCCTTCTGGAATAGTTGCAAAGTTTAAATCTTTGCTATATTTTATATACCATCCATCTACATATGTAATTTCTGCTTTTTGAGTCACTGATTCTTGGGCTTTATTTGTTACATCTCTTGAAGAACTGCTAGCACTTCCATTTCTTATTACTGTTTTTACTGTGCTAGTTTCTGTTCTTGTTGTTGTAACAATGTCCTCTATTGCTACAATGTATTGACAATCTTGTCCAAGTTTTGCAAATGCTTCAGTAAATTCTCCATCTTGAGAATTTATAGCAACTGCCATTAATAATCTAAATGGCATTGTGTATTTTTGGAATGCTTTTCTATAATTTAATGTTTTTCCCTCTGTTAGGTTGTATTTTCCATCTTCCCATGACCAAGATGCAATTTTTACCTTATTGTCGCTATCTAGTGTAAATAAATTTAACCCCTGATTGTCATTATTAGTAATTAAATTATCAAATGTTATTTCCGGAACATATAGCATTTCACTTATTTTTGCACTTATTGAATCTGAAGCTTCAGTTGATTCATCTTTTTCTGGCCTTTTAAAGCACATATAGTTTGGATTATTTTCATCATCTCCTAGCCATTCCCAACCATATTTTTCAGTAAATAGCTTTACAACATCTGAATCTTCTGTCAGCATAGCAGCTTTTTCCATTTCGTTAAGTGTTTCTGAGCCATCTCTTTTTAAAAATCTTTGTTCTGTTTCACTTGCCGGATTATCTCCATTCATTTTAGGATTTATAAATGGATTTAAATCAATTGCCATACCATTTTTATGGTCTTCATCTCCAACAAAGAAACAGATTGTATTATTATCCAATTGTGATGCTTTTAGCATATCACTTGTTCCTGTTACTTTTGCTATATTTCTAGATCCGCTTCCTCCACCAGCATCTAAAACTGCAACTCTTTCTTTCAAAGCTGCTCTACCTGTTGTGTAAAAGTCTTTTTGATAATAACTTTCAGGTATTTGCATGTTTTGTATTGGATATTTCATTGCATATAAATCATAAAAAATATCTATTATTTCTTCTGCTATGTCTTTAGGGGCTATCATTGTTCCTATTGCAATATCATCATTAAAGTTTCTATATGGAATTTTTAAATAAGCATATTCTTCTAAGTTTATATTTGGATTTTCTTTTAATGTTGTTTCTGATAATAATTTTTTTACGTTTTCTGGTATTTCTTCTATTGTTCCTCTGTTTTCTATTTCTTCTTTATTATATTCTTTTTCTTGGCTTCCATCAAATGATCTAACCATATCACCAGGGTTTTTATTTACTGTTACTCTTCTAAATTCTACTGCTCCATTAAATGTATCTTTGTCATAATAACGGTTTGCTTTTTTTTGAGTTATAAATCCCGGTAAGTTTGTAGGCATTGTTTGCGAAGTTCCTGCTGATGATGTGCTGCTTGCATTTATTTCATCATCTGTAATTTTTCCATCCCAGTATCCTCCTGTTACTTCTGATGATGACAATAATGAAAGTGGATCTAAGATTCCTTGATTTTCTACATCTATTTGGAAGTGACAATGAGGTCCTGTTGAATTTCCTGTACTATCTGCGTATGCTATAACTTGTCCTCTTTTTACTGTATCCCCTACTGATACGGCTAATGATTCGTTATGTCCATAAGTAGATTTAATAACTTTTCCATCAACTAGTCCATGATTTATTACAACTGCATTTCCTAGTCCTCCATACCAACCAGCAACTTCAACTGTTCCATCTGCAGTTGCAACTATTGGGGTACCAGATGGGCATGCAATATCCATACCCTTATGGTCTGTTGAACCAATTCCTCCTGGGCTTGCTCTGTGCCCCACAAAAGATGTTATTTGATCATGGCGATTATCTGCACCTGTTTGTGTTGATACTGGCCAAGTTAGCCCTTGATTACCTATAGCTCCTAAAGGTCCACTGCTGGTAGCTGCGCTAGAAGTAGATGAACTTGTTCCATTGCTAGATGTTCCTGTTCCTCCAGTTATTTGTGACTTAATATTATTCCATAAAGTCTTTGCTCCTTCATATGACGGATGTACTTTAGTGCTATCGTTACTATCCATTTCTACTGTATTTGGAATTGCAGCATCAATTACTGTAACATAGCTATATCCAAGATTTGATAAGCTATTATTATAATTTGTCCAATTTTTTTGTCCACCATTTCCTATTGGTAATAATTTATCGACAAATATTGGTACATTGCTATATTCTTGATGTAGTTGCTCTATTATTTTCTTTAAGTCGTCAATTCCATTTACACTTGATTCTGATCCAAGAAGACAAGAGTTGGTTCCAAGCATTATATTTATTCCTTTTATGCCACTATGTCCTTTTAAGCTATCATTAAGACCCTTACTTGAATCTTCATCTAATTTTATATTATTACTTAACCAATCCGATGCTTTGGTACTTCCTTTGCTGACTATTGTGACATTTGCCGCATCTACTACTCCTTGGTATTTTAATCTATTTGTTATCGAATCTCCTATAAATAAGAAGTTATCTAAGCTAGATACACTAGCTCCTCCACCTGAAGATCCACTTGATTTACCTGATCCTGGTTGTAATAATGGATTAATATCTGTATCTTCTTTTAATTCGTCTGCCGTTACTTCTCTATATTCTACTTTATCTTCTGCTTCTTCTTGTTCTTTTTCTTCCTCTGTTTGTATGTGTGGTTGATCATAAGGAGCACCACCTAAATCTGGCAACATTGTTGCAAGATTTGCTTTTATCATTTCTTTCAATTTTTTTATAGATAAGTTATAATTTTTAAATGTTGAATAGTTTTCATTTATTATTTGTTGTAATATCGCATTTGTATTTGATTTAAATTTATAATAATATCCTGTATTTTCGTCTCCTACTATTTTTACTAAAGATGCTATATTCAAATCCTCTATTTCATCTTCACTTGAATCAGAACTACTTGTATCTCCTGATGAAGAATTTGCTTGTCCAACTTTGTTTGGATCTCCAATTTTTACCTCTTTTTCTCCATTACAAAAGTCTGAAAAGCACTCTTCGTGTGTTGCTACATAAACGTCTATATCTTTTCCGTTAATTGCTCCACCACAATCTTCTGCAACATATGTTCTTCCATCTATTTCCAAAACTGTTCCATAAGGAATAAGATTTGGGTCTACAGCAACTGTTCTATTAGGTGTTGCTACTGCACCTGAAGCTGTGGATGTTCCATAACCTTCTGAACATTCTGCACATGGGCAATAACCTGTTATGTGGAATGTTCCCAAAGAAGTTCCAAC
>CANQWH010000056.1 GCA_947627495.1 uncultured Clostridia bacterium | reverse complement strand
TAATTTCAATCTACTCAAAGTCTTCTAGCAATTGATTTAGCTCTTTATTTCCATATACCTTTATACCTTTTTCTAAATTTTCAATATCCAATTCTGATAGATATTTGGTCTGAATTTTTGTTTTTTCTACTAATTCTTTTTCTTTATCATTTTTATCTAACTTGTACACATTTATCTCACCATTAACATTTTTTAATAAAAAATGTTGATCACAGAAATCTTGTACCTCTTTGTATACTATAACTTCATTTGTTGTAAATGATTGTATCTCCCAACCCGTATATTCTACTCTAAATTCTTCTTCTGTCTTGTTTACTAAATTTTCTCCCATTTTTTTTTCTGTTTGTTTTAAATGTCCACAATCTTTGTAATATATTTTTTCTATTAATCTGGTATTTGGTGATGTCGTATTTTTATTTGTACTTGTCTCTTTTAAAATATCTTCAGCTTGTGTAATTATGTTATTTGTTTGTTCTTTTCTATATTCAACATCAAATGCAATTTCTTCATTAATCTTTTTTAACTTATATGCGTACAAACCTAATATAAAACTTATAATTAATGTTGCTATTAATATAAAAATAATGTATTTCTTCATGCCTACTAACCTTCCTCTCTAACATTCATTATTAATTTTTATATTAACCATATTTTACAAATTTATACAATTTACTAAAACTTTTACTATTGAAAATGTTATTTTAACATAGTTTTTACTTTTATCTTTCCTTTTTTATTTACTATTAATGTTACTTCTCCATATAAATCTGTTCTATAAATCTTATTTCCGTATAATGATAAACGCTCTATAATTTGATCATTAGGATGTCCAAATTTATTATTTCTTCCAACACCTATTAATGATATCTTACTTTTTACAGTTTCTATCATTTCCTCAATTGATGATGTTTTAGAGCCATGATGTGCAACTTTAATTGCTGTTGCTGATAAAATTTCTTCATTATATATGGACAAAATTTTTTTCTCTGCTGCTTCTTCTATATCCCCTGTAAATAATATACTAAAACTTTTATAATTCATTTTAGCTACTATTGAATTATTGTTTAATGGATTTTCTTTTATAAACTCATTACTAATTGGCCATAAAATACTAAAATACACATATCTATCTATTTTTAATTTATCCCCTGCTTGTACTTCTATAATATTTACTTTACATTTTTGTGCTATTTTTATTATATCTTCAAATTCTTGCGACCATTCTGCTTGCTTACTTATTATAATATTTTTTACCTTTAAATTTTCTATTATCTCTACTGCTTTGCCACAATGGTCTGAATCGAAATGTGATATCATAAGATAATCTACTTTTTTTATTTTTCTATCTAACAAATATTCTACTATTGTTTTTTCTTGTTCTCCTGTATCTATTACAACTGTTTTTCCTGATGGAGTTTTTATTACAGTACAGTCACCGTTGACCAACATCTACTAAATGTATTTCTAATGGTTGTTTTATAATGTTAAATATAATTATTAGTATAGTAATACATATTAGTAAAGTTTTCAATATTAAATTCTTTTTATAATATATTTTACATACATATTTTAGTATTTTCAATTTTTTTAATGGATTATTAAATTTTCTAATTAAAAAAAATATAACTATATAATATAGAATTATTGTAATAACACTTGGAGTTGTTACTGTAATAGTAGAAAATGGGATTTTTGCCGCTAATTTTGCTACCCATATTAACATTTGAACAAGGCTGTGTGTGAATATTGCTATAATTTTACCTATTTTAATTGATACCATTCCTATAAATATATTTGCATATCCAACTAAGACTATACTACCTGCTAGTGGAGCTGCTATAATGTTAGATATTATGAATACTGTTGAAATAGTATTGAAGTTCAGTACAGTTATAGGCAATATCATTATTTGTGCAGATATTGTAATTGATAGTATTTGTGCTAATTTTTCTTTTATATATTTTTTTAGGAAATTTTCTATTGGCTTGTTTAAACAAACAATTCCTAATGTTCCTAAATATGATAATTCTAGACCTATATCTCTAATTGAAAATGGATTATCTATTAAGATTATTAGCAATGATACTGCCATAGAATTTATTACATCTAACTTTCTATGTACTACTTTTGCAAATAACATTATAATGCCCATTATACATGCCCTAACAACAGATGCACTAAAGCCGTGTTATAAACATAAAAAATATAAGTATTACAATTGTTATTATATATGTTCCTTTTTTGGGGATTTTACTTTTTTGTAATAAAAAACTTACACCTAAAATTATGTAAGATATATGGCTTCCAGATATTGCCAAAATATGTGATAAGCTACTTTTACTAAAATCTTTTTTTATTTCTTCTTCTATACCATTTCTTTCTCCTATTAATATGCCTACTAGTAATTCCTGTGTTTCATTTGGTAGCATACTTCTTGCAACCTGTATTATTTTGTTTCTTACACTATTACTTAACTTTAGAATAAAATTTACATTATTTTCTTTAACTATTTCAATGTTTTCTACTTTTATGCTTCCATAAATTTTCTTTGTCTTTAAGTATTCTTTATAGTTAAATCCTTTATAATTGGTGTTTTCTAAGGGTTGTGTATATTCACCTTTTATTTTTACTAACATTCCATATTCTATATTTTGCTTTTCACTTTTCTTTACGTATATTATGTATTTTTTATTTTGTATCTCTGCTTCGTAACTATAATAATATTCTGTTTCCTTTGCATCACTTACAATATTTGCTGTTACCATAAGTTCTTTTGGGATTTTTTTATAGATTTTTTCATATTGATTGTTTATAAGATTAAAATAAATATTTGAAATTATAAAAGATATAAATACTATTAGAATTATTTTCCTCTTTCTTATTATAAAATGTATTAATCGTTTTTTTCTTTTTGCTGAAAAAAAATATCTTAAAAAAATTAATATCATAAACACTATTGATATTATTAAAATCATAATTTTTAGATTATTACTTAAGAATTGTATTATAATGTTTGTACTTGAATGTAAATAAAGTCCACACATTATACCGATTAATACACTTAATAATATGAGTACTACCGGCCTTTTTATATTAACTAACACTCCTTTCTTAAATCAAGTCTAGGGTGAAAAATGTTTTTCACCCTATTTTTTTCTATTTTCTTGTAAGTTCTTTGTAAATATAACCTTCGTAAACCTCATCATTTATACTTGTGTATCTTATTTTATACCATTCCTCTGTTTCTGCTGTGACTATAAATGATGTTCCTTCCGTTAATGTTGTTACAATTTCAGAATCTGTTGAAGCTTCTTTTCTTATATTTGCAAAGTCCACATCTACAAAAGCCTTTGTTTCTTCTGTTGGTTTTTCTGTTTGTGCAGAATTTGATGGCTGTAATGTATTACTACTTTCTGAATTGTTTTTTTCTGGTTCTTGTATATTTGCTTCTGGACTTGTTGTTGTAGAATTATTTTCCGCTGTTATTGTTTCTTGATTATCTTCTGGTTGTTCTTCTGTATTAGGTTCTACACTTGTTTGAACTGTATTTTCTATTCCATAGCTTCTTACCCATCCTGAAATTTCCCCTGCTGATATATAACACCAATTTGTTATTCTTTTTTCTATTGTTATAGTTGTATTTGCTGGTATTTCCTTAATTACTGTAGAGGTTATTAATGGTATAACATATACTTTTAAAGTACTATTTGCTTGCGTATCTCCAATTTCCGTTGATGCCGTATTTGTAGGTGTTTGTGTATTTTCTTGTTCATCTGTTATTTCTTCAACATATCCTCCAAATAAATATCCTTCTTGATTATTATATTTTACTTTATACCAGTCTCCATTATCTTCTATTATCTCCACTTGGGTTTTATATGGAACAACAGTTATTGAATTACTGGCTGTATCTGCATTTTCTCTTAACATTAACCCATTTGGTGTATCTACTATTCCGGTCCTTGCAAAAACATCTGTACTAAATATTGCTAGTATTCCTAATGTTGCTATGGAAATTTTTTTCATAATTTTCATAAACTATCATTCCTTTCTTCTTTATGTGGAAATTATATATTTTTTTACATTAAATGTCAATATTTTCCTATAAAAAAATGAACCCAAATTGTTTGAATTTTTTTAACAATTTAGGTTCTACTTAAATACTATTTAAGTTTACTTATTTTTCTAAAAATTATTTAATATAGTTATTATTTATGCTTCTTTTAATTCATCAATTTCTTTATCTGTGTGTCTTTCTATATAGTCATCTAATATCATCTTTATTACACTAACTACAGGAACTCCTAAAAACATTCCAATAACTCCAAAATATGCTCCTCCTACAGTTACTGAAAATATAATTAGTATTCTGCTTATTTCTAGTGCATCACCTGTAATTTTTGGATTAATTATATTAGCATCAATTTGTGATAATATTGTTAATACTATTACTACCCAAATTGCTTGTGAAATTCCTCCTGTAAATATTGTTATAATTGCTGCTATAACTACTGCTATAATTGCACCAAAATATGGTATTAAGTTAAATAGTCCTATTAAAAATCCTAATAATATTGCATATCTTACACCCATTATTGATAATGCAATCGACATCATAATACCTACTATAATTGCATCTAATACCTGACTAGAAATGTATCTAAAGAATATATCATTTCCTTTTATAAAGTATCGATCTATTGTAATACATGTTTTTTTACTAAATAAACTATTATTTAATTTTTTTATATAATTTAAAATATTTGTTCTTTCTAATAAGATATATACAGATACAACAATTGTAACAAAAGCACTAAATATACCACTTGCTATTCCTACAACTTTTTCCAAATACATTGCAATATTTTCAGAATCTAATAATTTGGTAATGTCTATCTGTTTTAATTTCTCTATAACATTATTCACTAAATCTTTACTTATAACACTATCTTGTGGTAAATTATTTATATAGTCAATTGCACTATCATAATATCCTGGTAGCTGTCCCGCTAAATCTATTATACTTTCAGATAACATTGGGAATATGGTGTTTACCAATATGACTACTGCTAGTATAACTAATAAATATGTTGTTGCAACTGCCAAGCCTCTCGCTTTTTTGGCTAATCTTTTGTTCCTTCTATATGCTTTTTCTATTTTTCTGCAAGGTATATATAATAAATATGCTAATAATATTGCCATTAAAAATGGACTTAAAACTTTTATTAGATTTCCTACCCATATTCCTATACCTGTAAAGTTATCTAATACTTTATATATTATTACTATTGCAACTATTAATGTAAACCAATATATCCATTTACTACCACTCTTTATACTTTTCATCTTTATCAGCCCTTTCTTGGTTTTAAAACATAACCTAAGAATTATACTTTTCCAATTAATTATCTTAAAATTCTATTTCAAGACCTACTGGGCAATGGTCACTTCCCAATATATCATCATATATATATGTTTCTTTAATTTTACTACTTATTCTGTCTGATGTCAAAAAATAGTCTATTCTCCAACCTATATTCTTTTCCCTGGCTCTTCCCATATAAGACCACCAAGTATATGCATTTTCTTTATCTGGATATAGTTTTCTATAAGTATCTGTAAAACCGGCATTTAATAGTTTACTAATTTTTTCTCTTTCTTCGTCTGTAAATCCTGCGTTTTTTCTATTTGAACTAGGATTTTTTAGGTCTATTTCTTTATGCGCTACGTTTAAATCTCCACATATAATTACTGGTTTAATTTTGTCTAGTTTTTTTAAATATTTTCTAAATGCTTCTTCCCACTGCATTCTATATTCTAATCTTTCTAACTCTCTTCTTGAATTTGGTGTATAACAATTTACCATATAAAAATCTTTAAATTCTAGTGTTATTACCCTTCCTTCATTGTCATATTTCTTTACGCCTATTCCATATGTTACATTTTCAGGTTCTATTTTTGTAAATATGGCTGTTCCTGAATATCCTTTTTTTTCTGCATAATTAAAGTATTGTTTATATCCTTCTAACTCTAATGTAATTTGACCTTCTTGTATTTTTGTTTCTTGTATGCAAAATATATCTGCATCTATTTTATTAAAAAAATTTATAAATCCTTTTTGATAAACGGCTCTTAATCCATTTACATTCCATGAAATTAATTTCATTTTATCTTCAATTCCCTTCTTTTTTAGTTCATTAATAATAATTAGAAATAATATTTGATTTATTCAATTTTAATTATCCTTTTCTAAGACTTTTCTTTATATATTTTTAACCTCAATAAAATTTTATATATTTTTGTTCCAAATGGTATCATGTAAAATTCATCTTTATTTAAAGTTTTCGTTAATACTATTAGTATTCCATATATTACTGCTCCAATAAATATTGCAACTAATGTTGATAAAGCGTTTCCTAACATATTTACTAATAAATACTGTATATAATATGCTATTACTCCCATTATTAATGCTGAAAATACTGGCTTTAAAATGTTCTTTTTTATGTTTATATTAAATTTTATATATTTATTTAAATAATATGTGCATATTATAAAGTTTATCATTTGACATATTGTTGAACTAATTGGCGAACCATATATATTTATTTTTGGATTACTTATTAGTATTATATTTAATACTATCTTAACTGCTGCACCTATTGTTAAAGCTATTGCTGGTATATGAACCTTCCCTAATCCATATAATCCACCATTCATAACATAACTTAATGCTACAAATGTCATTGATATGGCGGTTATTGATAATAATCCTGCTCCATTATATGAATTTGGATATATTGTTTTTAATATTGGCTCTGAAAGAGCAATAATTCCTACAGCACATGGTGCAATTATTATTATGCTTAAGAAAAGTGAAAATGATAATCTCTTTGTTGCAGTTGCATTATCATTTTTTGCTATAGAACCGGAAATTGCTGGTACTAATGCCGTACAAAATGCTGCATTTATTGCAAGCGGCAAACGTATTATTGTTTCCACCTTAGATATCATTCCTGAAAGCTCCATTGCTTTTAGTTCTAATGCTTCTTTTCCACCTGTTAATATTCCTTCAAATGCTCGTTGAATACAATTGCTTACTGTTATTGTATCTATTGTTGCATTTAGTTCTGCTACTAATGATCCTATTGTCATTGGAATTGATATTGCAAATATTGTTTTTAAAATTTGTTTTGTTGTTTTATTTTGTGTTTCTAATGTTTGATTATTACAATCTTCTAATATTTCATTTCTTTGTTTTTTATAAAAAATTACTATATATATAAATGCTATAATTATTGCTACTGTACTTGATAAGTTCCCTGCTGCTGCCATAATAGATGTATCTTGTCCAATGCTTATATATACAAATGTTATTGTTAGTAAACAATTTAAAAATTGCTCTAAGGTTTGTGTAACACTTGTTGGTTTCATTGTTCCTAGTCCTGCAAAGTATCCTCTTAGCACTGAACCTGCTGTAACAAACATTATTGCTGGTGCAAGTACCATTAATGTGTACTTTACTCCCTCAACATTTATTATGTTTATTGCTATTGCTTTTGCTCCAAAAAATAGTCCGAAAGACATTATTATTCCGATTCCAGTAAATGTTTTTAGTGCTGTTTTAAATATTGTGTGTGCACCTTTATAGTCTCCTATTGCTACCCTTTCTGAAACCAGTTTTGCTATGACTGTTGGTATGCCTACTGATGATAATGTTAATAGTAGTGAGTATATTTGATATCCCGTTGAGTAGTATCCATTTCCTATGTCTCCAAATCCATCTATGTTTATTATCACTAGTCTATATACAAATCCTAGTATTTTTATTAGCACTTGTGCTATCATTAGCATTAGCACGTTTTTCATGAATGATGTGGATTTTTTTGTTTTTCTTGTTTTACTCATGAACTCCCTCTATTTTTTTCTTATACTTATATCATAGTTTTTGCTTTTTTACAATA
>CANQWH010000055.1 GCA_947627495.1 uncultured Clostridia bacterium | reverse complement strand
GCAGGATTCAAACCATTTGAAGATAAAACAACAGCAAAAGCAGACTGGGATAACGGTCCAGGCGGGGCACCATCTGCAGAAAGTGTGAAACACGGATTAGTCATCCAAGGAAAAGATGGAAGTGAATTCGTATGGGTGCCAGTACCAGACATCGACAAAATGGTAATGTGCAAACAAAACTCATCAACTAAAGTCTGCGATTTAGTATTAGAAGGAGACATCTTAAAATGCAAAATACACAGCAACTCAGACCTATGTGGAAGATTATATACGGGTAAGGAAGGATGGGATTATACAGGAACTTATACAGAAACCAATCAAACTTATGTCGAAAATTCTCTATATAGAGAACCAGATTTAGTAACAGATTACGATGCCAAATATATCGGTGGTACTGGATTGCCTAGTACAGCAGAATTTCAGACCCAGATGCAAGAAGATTTCAACAAAATGGCAGCATCAGTTGCAAAATATGGAGGATTTTATATCGGAAGATATGAACTGAGTTTAGAGGGTGCTACGAATTACAGCACCACAAACAGTGGCAAGGGACAATGTAAGGGAAATGTGTATGCGGCCAATTCTGAGAATGCGGGAACGGATATGTGGTATGGATTATATAAAAAAGAAAGAGATTATGCACCGGATTGGGGATATTCTTCTATTGGAAGTAGTATGGTGTGGGGGTGCCAATATGATGCGATGATGAGTTGGATGTATGGTAATAGCGTGAATTTAAATAGTATCACTCCTACAGACGTGACAGGAACACAAACTTCAAGTAACGGGAATGAATATGTTACAGGATATTCTTATTGTTATGACAAGTTGTGCAACGTCTACGACTTACTCGGACGTGGCTACGAGTGGACGCTAGAGGCCTATAGAAAAGACTACAGGGCATTACGTGGTGGATACTACCAGGTTCCTCACCTTCCTCTGTACCGTAATGGGCACACCCCTTATGATACCACAAATCACTACCTTACGTCTCGCCCAACCCTATACATCTGGGACTCAGCTTCAACTGGAACAGACGCAGGTGGTTACTACCTAGAGAGCAAAACCGTAAATGGAGGCCAAGCAAGTGACAAGAACCCAACCATTCCAGCAGGATTCAAGCCATATGAAGACTCAACGACAGCAGATGCACATTGGACAGACAACAACGGCGCACCATCAGATAAAAATGTAAAAAACGGATTAGTCATCCAAGGAAAAGACGGAAGCGAATTCGTCTGGGTACCAGTACCAGATATCAACAAAATGGTAATGTGCAAGCAAAACTCAGCAGGCTCTGTTTGCAGTCTAAAACTAGAAAATGGACAACTTGTGTGCAAAACACACTCCAACAGCACAGACCTATGCGGAAGATTGTATGGTGTTATGACTGCAGAGTATGGGGGAAATTATACAGAAACCGATCAAACCTACCCAAATTATTACGGCTATAGAGAGCCAGATTTAATAACAGATTATGATTCAACATATATGAATGACATTGGATTAACTGATACAATGCAGTTTCAAAAGCAAATGAACAGCGATTTCAACAAAATGGCAATATCTGTCGCAAAATATGGAGGGTTTTATATCGGAAGATATGAGTTGAGTTTAGCAGGGTCTACGAATTCTGTTCAAGTACTAACAGGGAAAGGACAATGTAAGAAGAAGGTGCGTGCGACCGATACAGTATGCACGGGAACACACTATTGGTATGGATTGTATCAAAGAGAAAGAGATTATGCACAGGATTGGGGATATTCTTCTATTGGAAGTAGTATGGTATGGGGATGCCAATATGACGCGATGATGAGTTGGATGAAGAGTAATAACATTGATGTGGGCAGTAGGTATCCAGTGGATGTGACGGGAATGAGAAGGTATGCATCGGAGTCAAGTTCTTATATTACCGGAGACACTGAAAATGATAAATTGAGCAATGTCTACGACTTGCTTGGATGTAGTACCGAATGGAATCTGACGGCAGCCAGCACGAGTTACCGCGTGTATCGCGGTAAGCGGGGTTACTCCGAATTCGCATGACGTTTTTGCCACGTCTCGAATAGGTAATGGTATGTCATCGAGACCAACACTTTATATAAATTAGTGTATGATACTTTAAACAGTACACATAGAGGAATAGAAAAATCTTTCTGAGTTATGTGTATAAATTGTAAAGAAATCGACTATGAAAAAATAGAAAAAATCATACAAAACAAAAAAACATCAATAAGCTAACACATAGAATATATCGTTAGCAGTAGAGAAAAAAATTCATCTTTTCACGAGTAAGGCTGGGGACCTGCAATTCCATCAGTCTTACTCACTACCATATATGTATACATATCTACTGTATCAATTATATAAATAAAAGAAACTAAGATTTGAATTAAAAAATAGTAAAATCTTAGTTTCTTTATGTTTGACTTCAAATATTTTGCCAAAAACAAAACAGAATTTTTGTAAAACCATTGTCAAAAATAAAATAATATAGTAAAATAGAAGAAGATAAAATTAGGAGAGTGATAGGAATGGAAGGAATCGCAATAGGACAAAGTGATTTCAGAATGCTACGATTAAAACAAAATTACTATATTGATAAAACAGATTTTATTAAACATATCATAGACAATACATCTTCTGTTGCATTAATTACAAGACCTCGCAGATTTGGAAAAACATTGAATATGAGTACATTGAGATACTATTTTGATAATCAAATAAAAAATGCTAAAGAACTGTTTCAAGGTCTAAAAATTATGGAGGCAGGAGAAAAATATACATCTAAAATAAGCAGTTACCCATGCATCTATATGACGTTTAAAGATGTAAGAAATGAAACATATGAAAAAATGTTAATAAAGTTAAAGGCAGAAGTGGGTAATATTTATAAACAGCATATATATTTATTAGATAATCCTAAAATATACGAATTTGAAAAACAAAGAATAATGGACATTTTATATAACAAAGAGGATGATACAACATTAGAAGATAGTGTAAAAAATTTATCAGAATATTTATGTCGTATCTATGAAAAACCTGCAATGCTATTCTTAGATGAATACGATGTACCAATTCAAAATGCGTATGTAGAAGGATATTATGACAAAGCAATTAAGTTTTTTAAAACATTTTTTGGAAATACTTTTAAGGATAATTCATATCTAGAAAAAACAATCGTTACAGGAGTATCAAGAGTAGCGAAAGAAAGTATTTTTAGTGGTGCAAATAATTTTGATGTATATACTGTATTAGATAATGAATTTGATACTGATTTCGGAATTACAGAAGAAGAAATGGAAAAAATCATGAAAGACTTTGAAGTACAACATGAAAGAGGAGAGATCAAAAAATGGTACGATGGATATAAAATAGGAGATTACGATGGAATATATAATCCATGGAGTGTATTAAATTACTTAAGAAAAAGAGAATTGGGAGCATACTGGGTAAACACGAGTTCAAATGATTTAATTAAATTAACATTAAAAAATAGCATGACAGTAAAAGAGAAAATAGAAAGACTATTAAAAGATGAAACAATAGAAGTTATGGTAGATCAAGAGACAGTAATAACAGGAATAGAAAATAACGAAAACAATATTTGGGGACTGTTAGTTGGAACAGGATATCTAAAAGTAATAGAAAAAGTGCAAGGAAAAAGATGCAAGGTACAGATTCCAAATTATGAAATCAAAGAATTATTTCAAGAAATTGTTACAGACTGGTTTAATGATAAAGTAATAGGAAATGATTTAATCAGTATCTTAAAAGATTTAGTAACATTGAATTTAGTAGAATATGAAAAGAAGTTTCAAAAACTGGTTGTACAGATGTTTAGCTTTATGGATGTAGGAGAAAATACTGCAGAAAATTTCTATCATGCGTTTGTACTAGGAATGTTGGTAGGGCTAAAAGACAGCTACTATGTGAATTCAAATAGAGAGTCAGGAATAGGCAGATATGACATTATGCTAGAACCATTTGATAAAACGCAAAATAGTTTCATTATGGAGTTTAAAGTACTAGAAGATATTGAAGAAAAAACAATAGAAGAAACAATAGCCAATGCGAAAAAGCAAATAGAAGAAAAGAAATATGAAGAAAACTTAAAAGAAAGAGGATTTACAAATATTACCAAAATGGTATATGCATTTAAAGGTAAAGAAGTCAAGATGGAAATTTACTAATTTTGTCCCAAAAGGGACATATTTTTTTAACAAAAATGTCGTAAAGTATTATACTTTACGACACTTTTATTGTAGCACAAGAATATAAAGAACACAAGATATTTTAACATTTTTTTTGAATTTAATTTAAAAAAATAAAAGAAAAATTAATAAAAAAAGTTCTAAAAAATCTGTTCAGTCAAAAATACAATATTTATGAATTTCAAGCATGTTTTCACTATCAAAAATTTTAAAAATTTTGTCGTAAAGTATAATACTTTAGGAACAAAACCAAATGGCCAAAACAGGCCAAACAGCAAGGTTTATAGGCATATCCTTAATCAAAAACCTAAATATATAATACAGGATAGGTAGTGAAAAAATGAATCAGAGAAAAGAAACAAAAGCAAAAGTAATAGCCAATGAACAACAAAAAAAGAAGAACAGAGGAATTACGATTACAACATTAATCATCACCATTATCATCATCATTTTATTAGCAGGAATTACCATTGGCGCAATCTCAGGAGATAATGGTTTAATTAACAAAGCAACAGAAGCAAGAGACCTAGCAGAAAGGGAAGACTTTAAAGATAAAGTCGAGATGCAAGGTTTGCTAACCGTTGCAGAAGCAGGCAGGTTCGATACAGACAGATTTAAAGAAAGAATCTATGAGAATTTGAAAGACCACAATCCAACTATATCGGAGGATGACGATTCTATAACCGTATCTGATGACCGCTATGATGTAACATTAGATAAAGACACAGGTGACGTATCAGGGGCAACAAATACAAAGGGAATATGGCCAAGAGTAGATACAGAACTATTGGAAACAGACGGTACACCATATAATAAAAGGAAAAATAGTGAAAAACTAGAATTAGACATAGACGTGTCAAACTATGATGATTTTGATAACGTTGAAGTCAAAGTCGTTGTCACAGACGAAGATGGAACCACACATGAAGTAGAAGCAGAACAAGGAGAAGACGGTCACTGGAGAGCAACTGTACCAGGTATTACAGAAGATTCTAAAACACGTAAATATACAGTAGAAGTGAAAGGAACCAAAGATGGCGAATCTAATACAACCAAACAGTCTATCACGATTGAAGAAAATCCAAGAATTAAGATGAATGTAGTATTAGATCCAAATGGAGGAGATTATGTATTACCTTCAAGAGGAGGAGAGGCAGTTATCCAAAGTAAAATGACATCAAGTGAAGGAAACAAAGACCCATATGTATACTACTATAGCTGGAGCCAAAGCGATACAGAGAAACCAGAAACATGGACAAAGACACAAAGTGGAGCAAATATTCAAAAGACAGATTGTAAAGTAGGAACCTATTACTTATGGATAAAAGTAGATGACGCAAGAGAAATTCTATCAGAACAATATGTCACATCAGAAGCATTTGTTGTACATAGCAACAATGAATCAGAAAGTCAGATTACCTTTAGTGCAAAACCTACAGAAATAACAAATCAAGATGTAGAAGTGACAATAACCTATGGAAAATATCTAACAGGAGAAAAAACAGTACAATGTACAGGAGAAACAAAGAATTATGATATTCAAGGAACTACTAAAGTCATTGCACACGAAAATACAATTATTACAGTAACAGCAAAAGACGCAGCAGGAAATGAAATTAGTGCACAATATGACGTTACTAACATTGATAAGGTAAAACCTACTATAATTTCCTTAACTTGGGATAACCATAATCTAACAAACCAAGATGTTACATTAACAGGAAAGGCAAAGGATGATGAGAGTGGTTTAGCAAAATATCTATTTACTGAAAATGTAGAAGCAACAGAAAAATCAGAAGGATGGACAGAAATTGAAAATGATACAGCAAATGAGGAAGTGGCAAAAAACACAACAATTAGTAAAAATGGAACATACTACTTTAATGTTATGGATAAAGCAGGAAACATAGCAAGTGAAAGTGTAGTAATTGGCAATATTGATAAAGAAATACCAGTAATAGATGCCGTTACACAAAATGAAAATTGGTCAAATACAAAAAAACAAATTACAATAACAGCACATGATGACGGGGTAAGTGGAATTGCAGCATATGCGATAACCACTACTGAAGATGAACCAGAGATTAATGCAATAATATGGAAAGCATATGAAGAAGGTTCATGGACAAGTGAGGAAACATATGCAGAGGGAACCTATTATGCATGGGTAAAAGATAAAGCAGGAAATATATCAAAATCAAGTTCAATTACAATAGACAAAATAGAAACGACTGCACCAGACATAGAAGTAACGTCCGATAATGCAGCAAAACAAAGTCATACGGCAACAATTACAATAAAAGACGAAGAAAGTGGACTAAAAGCGGGAACTTATGCAATCAAATATAGCTGGGAGAGAACAGCAACCGAACCAGATTGGAATACGATTCAAACGACGACGAACATAGAGGTAGAAGAGCAAGGACAAAAACAAGCCAATACAACTTTAACAAAAGACAAAGAAAGTGGAATGTATTATTTACATGTGCAAGGGCAGAACTTAGAAGATGTAGCAGGAAATATAGGCAGCCCAACAGCATATGGAGGATTCATGCTAGATAACAGTGGACCAGTCATCCAATTTGAAACGACACAAAGCACAGAGTGGAAGAAAGAACAAAGCACAAAAATAACAGTAATAGACCAAGAAAACACACAAATAGATTCAGGAAGTTTGAAATATATATGGAAACAAGACGGTACGACACAACCAACAGAAACAGATTTTACAAATACAAATGCATACACAAACGAAGGACAAGCCGTTATAAACGAAGGAACAGGAAAAAATTGGTATATATGGGCAATAGCAAAAGATATACTAGGGAACACCACAATTCATGTAACAGGACCATTTTATGTGGATAACACGGAACCAAATACACAAGCACCAGGAGTTACAGCAACAACCAATTCTGTGACAGTAACATTTAGTCAAACAGATAATGACAGTCAAATAAACCCTCAAACAAAGCAATATGCAATTCGTGCAGAAAATGGAGAATGGGGAAAATGGGAAACAGATAGTGGAACAACACATATTTTTGGAAATTTGACTAAAAATGTAACATATGAAGTAAAGACGCAGGTGCAGGATATAGCAGGGAATGGTTACACAGAGTCAGAAATCAGTAAAGTCACAACAGTAGATATTCAAATACCCAAAATAACACCATTAGAAACGGACTGGACGAATCAACCAGTGGATGTGCAAATAGAATTTCCAGAAAATGCAAATGCAATATTGACAAAAGAATACAGTCTAGATAACCTGACTTGGACACCACTAACGAATGGAACAGAAATCACAATACAAGTGAAAGAGAATAAAACAACCGTGTATGCACGCCAATATGATTCAACAGACCAAGGAAAATCAGATGTAGTATCTCAAGAAATTGCTAATATAGATAAAGTAAATCCAAATGAAGCAATACTAGCAGCATCACCATTTAATAATAAAAAGATTACTTTAACAATCACAGGAAATGATGAATTAAGTGGAGTAGCACAATATGATATATATTATGAAGGAGGAGAAAAAATAACAACATTAAAAATAGATGAAGCAGAAAGTAATCACCAAATACAAAAAACATATGAGTTAACGACAACATTTGGAGAAAAAGAAGCGTATGTGATAGTTATGGACAAAGCAGGAAATACGAAACAATCAAATTCAGTAGAAATTAACGATTATACAATTGCAACAGCAGCGGAGTTAAGAACATTTAGAAATTTAGTGAATGGAGGAAGAACATTTGAAGGAATTACCATTACGCAGGTAAAAGATGTAACATTAGATGGACAAAGCGAAAACTGGGAGCCAATAGGAAGTGGAGCGAATACATTCCAAGGAACATATGAAGGAAATAAATATTCAATCAATGGATTATATATCAATTCTACTCAAATGGGAACAGGGCTATTTTATACGATACCAGTAGGAGCGAAGGTGCAGAACTTAACAATTGAGAATCCAAATGTACAATCAACA
>CANQWH010000054.1 GCA_947627495.1 uncultured Clostridia bacterium | reverse complement strand
AGGGGAAGACCAAGAAAAACTCCAGTTCAAGAAGAACAGGAAGAAAAACCAAAACGTGGAAGAGGAAGACCAAGAAAGAATCCAGTTCAAGAAGAACAGACATTATCTAGTGAATTGCAAAATGAAAAAAAAGAACAAAAAATAAGTGAAGAGCCAGAAATAATAGAGTTAGAAAAAACAGAAAATTCAAATACTTATAAACCAGATGAAGATATTAATTTATATGATCTTTATGAACAAAATGAACAAGAAACAGCTGAGCAAGATGAAGAAGTAGACTTATTTAATATAGAAGAGGAAAAAGCAGAAGTAGATTTATTTAATCTTAATGAAACTTCACAACAAGAACCAGAGTTGAATTCATTTAATTTAATAGAAAAAGTTGATAAACCAGAAACTGATTTATTTAACATTAAAGAAGATAGTACAAATGTTACAGAAACAAAAAATACAATTACGCCAATAATGAATAATACAAAAAACACACAAGAAAGTTATAACGCACAAAATACTTCACATAGTGAAACAATTGGAGAAAATGTAGCAAACAATAATTATATTACTAGAATTAATAATTCAAATTCAAATTTTAATACATTACTTACAAGTGATAAAAAAATAGTCGCATTTGTTGGAACTACCAAAAATGGAACATCATTTATAGTAAATAATACAGCAGAAATGCTATCTTCAATGGGAATAAATACAGCAATTTTAGATATGACAAAGAGTAAAAATGCATATTATATTTATACTGATGATAGAGAAGAGTTAAGAGAAATATCAAAAGAATGTATGGAAAATCTTCAAAAAGGAATAACTAAAGGAATTGAAGTTAATAAGTATTTAACAATATATACAGAAATGCCAGGAGATAAAAGAGAGTATGAAATAGAAACTGTATTATCAACATTATTAGGAAGATACTCCGCAGTTTTAATTGATACAGATTTTGATACTCCAATTACAGTGTTTGAGAAAGTACAAGAAATATACCTAGTACAATCAATGGACGTATTAACAATACAACCATTAACCGCTTTCTTAAGAAATTTGAAATCACAAAATGTATTAAGACAAGAAAAGTTAAAAATAATAATTAACAAATCAGAAAAAGTAAGAAGCTTAAGTATAAAAACATTAATTGGAGGAATGTCATGTTATAATGCACCAAGTATGACATATATGACTGAATTATTTAACAAAGATAATATAAAATATTGTGAAATACCATTTGAAGAACAAAACTATGTAAAATATTTAGACTCATTAGTAAACTGTTCAATAAGTTTAAATGGATATACAAAGCAATTTTTAGTTGCATTAAAAGAATTAACAAATATGGTATATCCATTAGTAAATAAATCTTCAATTAAAGATAATAGGGGATCAAGAACACCATTTTCAAATGAAGTAAATGAGACTTTAAATAAAATGAAGAAGAGATACTAAAAGAGGTGAAAAAATGCTAGGATTAATAGTTGTTATAGTTATTTTATTGATAGTCGTTTTGGGATTAATAATATATAATATATCCATATATAAAAAGGTAAAAGGACTAAGTAATACAAGTGAAAAAATAGCTAACTTAAGGGTTTTACAAGATTTTATGGATACAATAGGAAAGAGTACATCAACAGACGACAAAATAAAAATAATAAATGATATATTAATAGAAAAATATGATATTAAATATTCTACAATAGTAGTGTTTAATGGAGCAGAATATATTTTAAAAGCATCAAATATTGATGAAAGACTTTATGAAACAATGAAAAATCTTCATACAGATCCATTATTTCAAGATAGTATACAAAATGCAGTTCCTAAATATGTAACTGTAAATAATCCAAATGAAAGGTTGTCATATCAAAGAAATGATATGACAAGAGCAAAATCAGCTATGTTTTTCCCTTTATATATAGACAATATTTATATAGGATATTGGATTATAGAAAGTGATACAGAACATGCATTTGATGGTATGGATACGGGAATATTTGAAATTATTAGAGAAAATATAATATCAGTATTAAAAACAATATCATACCAGAATACAATAGAAAATATATATAGAACAGATAAATTTACAGGTTTAAATTCAGCTGAATATATGTATGGAAAAGGAAAATTAACTATAGATAGGTATTCTAGAAGTACAATATGTATGTTTACAATAAATAATATTGAACAAATAAATGAAATATATGGTAGAAAAGTAGGAACTCAAATGATAATAAAAGTAGCGAATACTGTAAAAACTAATATTTCATCAGACTATGTATTTGTTAGATATATGGGCCCAAAATTTGCTATAGCTTTTTCAGGAACAGAAATTGAAGAAACTGTAGAATTTATATCAAGAATAAAGAGAAGCATAGAAGAGATAAAAATAGTATTAGAAGATAAAAAAAATAAGAATAAAATTGAAATTAGTCCAATTACAAATTTTGTATTAGGAACATATTATAAAGGAACAGGTATAGAGGAAGTTACCAAAAAACTTGAAGAATATTTAGACAACTGTGATAAGGAAGAGAGCGAAATAAGTTGTATTTAAATATATCTTTTGTGCTGACAAATAATAAAAATTAGTATTTAAAATTCAAATTACCAATTTTGGCTAAAATTTGATTAAACATTATAATATTTTTTTAAACTGATAAAAAGGAGGAGATATTATGGCAAGTGATAAGACAATGAGTTTTAAAGTAGAAAAGGACAAAAATTTAAAGACTAGAGAAATATTAAAAGAGGTATATAAAGCATTAGAAGAAAAAGGGTATAACCCAATAAATCAGATAGTTGGTTATATATTATCAGGAGATCCAACATATATAACTAGCCATAAGGAAGCAAGAAATATAATTAGAATGATAGAAAGAGATGAACTATTAGAGAAAATGGTAAAAAATTATATAGGAATAGAAGACTAATGAGAATATTAGGAATAGATTATGGAGATGCAAGAGTTGGCACAGCTATAACAGATGAGTTAGGAATTACAGCACAAGGATTAGAAACAATTGTAAATAATGGAAATGATAAATCTGTATTATTAAGATTAGATGAAATTATAAAAAGTTACAATGTTTCTACTATAATAGTAGGAATGCCATTAAATATGGATGGAACAAAAACAGAAAGAGCGGAAAAAACTGAAAAATTTATTCATAAATTAAAGTGCAAATATAACAAAGTAAAAATTGAAATAATTGATGAAAGGCTAACGACTGTACAAGCTCATAAAACGATGAATGAACTTGGAATAAAACAAAAGAATAAAAGAGATATTGTAGATACAATATCAGCAGTATATATACTAGAAATATATATTAATAAAAATCCCCTACAAAATATGTAGGGGCGATTAAGTTTACATAAAAACGGAGGAACAATGATTTTTTATCCTGACCTATATTTAAATAATGTAAAAGAAATAACAATAGAGATTTTAAAGAAAAATAATATTAAAGGACTTATACTAGATATTGATAATACATTAATAGATTTTGATAAGCATTTATTAAATGGTTGTGAGGAATGGTGTAATAATTTAAAAAAAAATGGGATAAAAATGTGCATACTATCGAATACAAATAAAATTGCCAAAGTAGAAAAAGTTGCTAATATTTTAAATTTGCAATATTTATATTTTGCACATAAACCAAATAAAAAAGGATTTAAAAGAGCGAAAGAGATATTAAAAATGGATTCTAAAAATATTGCAGTTGTGGGAGATCAAATTTTTACTGATGTTGTAGGTGGTAATAGAAGTAAAATGTTCACAATACTTACAAAACCAATAGATACTAGAGACATATGGATTACAACATTAAAACGACCATTTGAAAAGATAATATTAAAAAAATACATAAAAAGAAAGGAATAATTATAAATGAATATATGGCATGATATAAATGAACAAAGAATAAAAAAGGATAATTTCGTAGCAGTTGTAGAGATAACAAAGGGTGGAAAAAATAAATATGAATTAGATAAAGAAACAGGAATGTTAAGACTGGATAGGGTTTTATATACAGCAACACATTATCCAGCTAATTATGGATTTATACCAAGAACATATGCAGATGATAATGATCCATTAGATGTGTTAGTTTTATGCCAGGAAAATATTGATTCAATGACACTTGTAGAATGTTATCCGATTGGAGTATTAATCATGATAGATGCTGAACAAAAAGATGAAAAGATAATAGCAGTTGCAAAAAAGGATCCATATTTGAACATATACAAAGATATAACAGAATTACCAAGTCATATATCATCTGAAATAAAACATTTTTTTGAAGTTTATAAACAATTAGAACATAAAGAAACTGAAGTAGAAGAAGTATTAGGAAGAAAAGAGGCTGAAGAAATTATTCAGAAGTGTATAGATAACTATAAGAAAAAGTTTGTAAAAGAGTAATAACATTAAGAAGAGAAGTGTAATTTGGCAATATCAATAAAAAGGGGTGATATATATGATAGGACAAATAATATTTACTGTTATTGCTTTTGTACTCTTTATATATACTGTATTATTTAAAATAATAAGAAAGAATGATACAACATACTTAATTATCTTGGGATTACAAGCAATAGGAATTTTACTAAACTTTATAAATATTACATTTGATATTTTTTCAGGCGTACTAATTACAATAATATTGTACCTATTATGTATAATTGTTCCAATAGCAGTTTTTTTGTTAGAAATAAAAAAAATAAATATATCTGAGATACTTAGAATTATTATGGCAAAAACATATATATTATTAAAAAAAAGTAATAAGGCCAAAAGAATATTGCTTGATTTAGTAAGCAAATATAAAGAAAGTTACATAGGACATAAAATGTTAGCACAGATTTATGAGGAAGAAGGTAGCAAACAAAAAGCAATAAATGAATATACACAAGTGTTAGACATAAAAAATAGTGATTATCTTTCATATTATAAGATATCTGTTTTACTAAATGAATTAGGTAAAAAAAATGAAGCAATACGAATGCTAAGATTAATACTTAAAAATAGACCACAAACGTTAGAAGCTGCAAAATATTGCGGAGAAATATATTTAGAACAGAAAGAATTCAAAAAAGCAATAGAAATATATACTAATATTTTAAAATACCATCCAGACAATTATGAAGTATATTATAATATAGGAGTATGCTATTCAAGAATAAATGACTTTGATATAGCTAAAAAATGCTTTATAAAGACAGTAGAATTAAATAATGATATGTATTTAGCATACTATAGATTAGGACAAATTGCATTATTATATAGAGATTTTGATTTTGCTGAGGAAAGTTTTTCAAAAAGCGTATATAATGAAAAAGAAGCAAAGTCATATTTAGAATTAGCAAAAATACACATTATGAAGAATCAAAAAGAGAAAGCAATATTAGATATAAACAATGCTATAAGAGTAGATTCACAATATTATAAAATAATGCAAGATGAACCTATATTTTTTATAATAAAACAATTAATAAAAAAACCAGAAATTGAAAATAAACCAGAATATGAAGAAACAGAACAAGAGAAAGAACTGGATGAATATTTAAATGATACATACAATTTAACAAAAATGCTAAATAGTAAAAGAAGAAAAGGTATATCTAAAAAGGAATGACATATAAATTAAGCAAGGTATAAATAAAAAAATATTTAATATTAATAATAGATTTTTTATTATAATAATTTAATTACTAATTATAAAAAGATGTTTTTATACTGGAAAGGAATGTTAAAAAAATGCAAATTTATCAAGCTATTATTTTAGGAATTGTTCAAGGATTAACAGAATTATTACCAATTTCAAGTTCAGCACATTTATTATTAATACCATGGTTTTTTAAATGGCAAATCCCAGAATCATTTGATGTAGCATTACATTTCGGAACATTATTGGCAATAGGAATTTTTTTCTTTAAAGACTGGATAGAACTAATAATAGGTGGATTTAAAACAGCTATAAAAAAAGAGAAAAATTCGCAAGGAAAATTATTTTGGTACATAGTGGCAGCTACAATACCAGGTGGTATAATAGGTTTTATACTTGATAAATATGCGGAAGGAGTACTTAGTAAACCGCTAATAGTGGCGATTGCATTAATTGTAATGGGAATAATTTTATATATTGTAGATAAAAATTCCAAAAATGAAACAGATTACGAAGATTTAAGCTTCAAGCAAACATTTATAATAGGTATTTCTCAAGCATTAGCATTTATACCAGGAGTATCAAGGTCAGGAATAACAATGACAACTGGACGAATACTTGGTGTAAAAAGAGAAGCAGCAGCAAAATACACATTTATGCTATCAGCACCAATAGTATTAGCAGCAACTATATTTAAACTAAATGATTTTATAACATATTTTACAGTTTCAAATATGGTAGGAATTATTGCTTTTATTGTTGGAGTTTTGGTAAGTTTTATAGTAGGAATATTTGTAATAAAATTTTTATTAGAATTTTTAAAGAAAGGAAGTTTCAAAATTTTTGCTATATATAGAGTCATAATAGGAATACTTGTAATAATTGCATTGATATTAAAAATGTAACAAAAATGTAATATAAATGTAATATAAATGTAATATAAATGTCATAAAAAAAGTCTTGTACTTTTAAATAAAAAAATGTATAATAATAATAGTAAGTAATAGATTTACATAAACAAAGGGGGAGGGGAGTTTACAAATGCTATTTTTTAATAATCGAAAACGAGGCATAGTAAACGTTAAAATGATAATAACAGAAGAAAAAATATTATCTAATATAGATAAAGTTCAAAAATTAATAAATCCAAATAGTAAAAAACAAATAATTCAATTAGAGGAAGATGCATATTTTAAAGATCTAATAGATTCAATAAAAGTGTATTTAATTGAATATCCAAATAAAAAGAACTTTCCAGAAAGTGTCTATTCTGAAGCTCATAGACTAGTTGAATATGCAACAAATCAATTTGAAGAAAATACGAAACAAATAGAAGTATTAATTAGACAAAGAGAAAGTAATATAAATGCAGCTAATGAGTTAAAATTAGTACTAGAGGCAGTTGAAAATAAAGACAAAGAATGGAAGAACAAAGTAAGAGCAATATCAGAACTATTTTCAGAGGATATAATAGAAGCATTAACAATTATAGGTAAGACAAAAAACAAAATTCCTGAAAATTATGAAGATGCAGTAAAACTAGTTAATGCTAGAATAAATAATTTAGAAACAAATTTACATATAGAAATTGATATGGAAAGAATAGAAGATAGATCTAAAGCTTTAAGCTATATAGGAATAGAAATTGCAGAAGCTTTAAGAGGAATACCAACTCCTGTATGCAAAACAGTAGAAAAGAAGGCAGAAGTACAAAATATATCAACAGTTGAAACGGTAGAAGAAGAAAATAAACAATTTTTAGAAGAAACAAGATTTGATGTAAAACCATCATTGTGGGAAAGAATAAAACAAAGTAAAATTGTACAAGCGTTAAAACGTATAACAAAAATAAGAATTGTTTTAGATGTACCAGCACTTCCAGAAGGAACACAAAAAAATGAATAAAAATTATGGGTAGGCTAGAACACTACCCATATATTTTGAATTTATATAAATAAAAGATTTATACATGAAAGGAATTGTAGCTTATATGAAAATAATAGAACCAGTTGTTGAGGTAGAAAAGGTAGATTATAATAAAATAATGAGGAATTTAGAAAGAGCATGTAGAACATGTTATCGTTCAGAAGATAAGATAACAGAAGAAAGTTATAAAACATTGTTAAAGAATTGCATAAATCGAGGACATGAATCTATATTAGAGCATGAAAAGATTACAATAAGAATGACTTGTGATATAGGAGTTTATAAAGATTTAACAAGACATAGACATGCATCATTTTCAATAGAAAGTACACGTTATTGCAATTATGGAAAAGATAAATTTGATAATCAAATAAAATTTATTAAACCGGTTAATATGGAAGAAAATACAGAGTTATATAATGAATGGGAAAAAAGTTTAGAAGAAATAGAAAGTCATTATATAAAAATGGTAAGTTTAAATGCAACACCAGACCAGATGAGGATGATTTTACCACATTCAACAGCTGCAGAAGTAACTATGACAGCAAATATTCGTGAATGGAAACATATATTGTCTTTAAGATGCACGAAACATGCTCATCCAGCAGTAGAACAAGTAATGATACCATTATTGTTACATTTAAAGAAAAATATGCCGGAAATATTTGAAAACATAGAATATGATGAAGAATTTGAAAAAAATAAATATGCCAAACTAATAGAACAAGAGCAATTATAATTTATTATGCCATAGATGGGATTTTTTACAGGGTATTTTATTGAATGTTACAAAATATTGTAAATTTGATAAAAATACCCTAATATTTTTA
>CANQWH010000053.1 GCA_947627495.1 uncultured Clostridia bacterium | reverse complement strand
GCAGTAGTATCACAAAGATTCCAAGACTTTTATGAAAAGCCAGAAGCACAAGCAGTATTAACATCATCAGATACAAAAATGTTCTTAGCACAAGATAAATCAGAAATAGAACAACTAAGAGAAGTATTTAAACTTAGTGAAGGAGAGGCAAATTTCCTAATAACATGTTCAAAAGGTGAAGGATTAATAAAAGTTGGTGGCGATTCAGCCATAATTGAAATAAGGCCAACAGCAAAAGAATTCGAGTTCGTAGAAACTAACATAAACAAATTAGTAGAAATGAGAAGAACTAGAGCATAACAAAAAAGAGGTATAATAAATGAACTTTATCAAAAGTGCAAAAGGAAAGTTAATAACAATTGTTCTAACTTTCATGTTGCTTTTTAACTTCATAATGCCAAAATATACGTATGCCGCCGGTACAGGACCTTGGGTAGGCTTATTAGTCGAGCCAATAACCGATTTGGTATGCTCTATTAGTGATGCAATATTAAACACTATGCAAAAATTGATGGTTCCAGGTGCCCCAAGAGCAGTTGCAATCAGAAATGGCTGGGATCTAGAAGCAATGAAAGATGGCGATTTATCAATAGCAGATATGACAGTTAGTAATATAGGTAGATATTTAGGTGGCGATATGAATATAGCAGAAGGAGCTATAGCCACATCAGTAGCTGCTGGAATAGGTGCTGTTACAGGAGGAACAATAGCAGCTGCAACAGGTGCAGGCTTTACTGTTGGAGGACCAATAGGAGCAATAGTAGGAGCAGGTGTAGCAGGAATCTCATATTTAGTGGCAAATACACTAGCAGGAGATTGGCTAGACGAGCTTTTTCAAAACCAAGCATATCCTCTAATTTATTACTCACCTGCTGCAATATTCTCAAACAGAATTCCAGCATTAGATGTAAACTTTTTAAATCCAGCTTCAAACTTTGAACAACAATATGAACAATTATTAAGAATAGCTTATACAAAAGATGAAAATGGTAATCCAATAGAAGAAGATGATTATGTAAAAGTGTGTAAATTAGCGCTTGTATTAACGGAGGAAGAAGCAAGAGACAACTATCAATTGGCCAAAAAAATAAAAGAAGCATATGAAGCAGGACCAGGAGAAGCAAGGAACAAATATTTACAAGAAAATTTGGCATATAAAGAACCTGCAACTACCGAAGACATAACACACGAAGATTTAAATCAAACAGCAGCAACACCAAATACAACAAAAACAGATTCAGTAGATAGTTATTTTTCAGGTAACACAGAAAAAGAAAATGCAAGAGCAGAAATAAAAAATGCACTAGGTCAAGAAGTAGATGATAATTTACTAGCAACAATAATGAGGTTAAGAGTCAATGCAAGACTTTCAGATAATGTATCACTTTCAGATATAGCAAAACAAATAAAAGAAGTAGCAAGAGTAAAAGGAGAAACAGGAGAATTATCTCAGGATTTATTAAATAAATTAGATCAGCAAGGCACAGGTATAATGGGAGCATTATATAATTACTTTGGTAGAATAGATTCAAACAATATTGAAGGATCTTCAAATTTTATAATGCCATCAGATTATAGCAAAGAAAATCAATCATGGGAAACAGTAAAAAATCTAGTAAATAATCAACAATACTATGATAAAGCAAAAGAATTTATACAACAATTGGGTATTTCAGAAGATAGTAAAAGAAAATTAACACCAGAACAAGCAATAATGTATTATCAATGTTGGATTGCAAGATGTCAAGATGGTACAGACAAAATAACAGATATTACATATGATGACTTTGCACTAAACGGTAAAGATAGAATAGAAGATGCAATAAACTTTTGCACAGACATACCAATAAGAGAGCAAGCCGATGTAGAGTTTTTACTTAGAACTGTCTATGATGTAGAACCATTAAATACAGGATTAACTAGATTAGATAATACAAGCACTGGAAGCGGAGAAGAAAAAACAGATAATGGAGATGCAACATCAGAAGATTCATCATCAACAGATAGTTCTGCAGGAACATTAGAAACTGCAGGAAATCCAGCAGCAAATAGTGCGGTAATATTAGGACCAACAATTTCAAAATGGTATATAGCATTACGTAATTTAGCAATAGTTGGATTATTAATAGTTTTAGTATATGTAGCAATAAGAATAGTTTTATCTAGTATTAGTGATGAAAAAGCAAAATATAAAATAATGCTTAAAGATTGGGTAATAGCCTTATTACTAATATTTTTCATACATTATGTAATGCTAGGAATGTTAACAGTAGTGGATTCATTAACAAGAATGTTAGAAAAAGTAACATTTAAAACTGTTGCAGTAGAAGACACCAATGGGAACGAAATGGGAGAAAGAATGATTGTAACAGACCAATTATTTTCACAAGTTAGATGGCAACAATCACTATATAGAAATGCATCAGGGGATTCAGATACAGCATATTTAGACGCATTTGGTTATGCTGTAATGTATGCAACACTTGTAATGTATACACTTTACTTTACAGTTCGATACATAAAAAGGGTAGTATATATGGCGTTCCTGACAATAATTTCGCCTATGGTAGCCTTAACTTACCCTATAGATAAAGTAGGAGATAAAAAAGCACAAGCATTTGATACATGGTTTAGAGAATACTTATATAACTTAATAATTCAGCCAATACACTTATTAATATATATAGTATTAGTATCATCTGCACTAGATTTTGCAATAGCAAACCCATTATATGGAATAGTTGCAATAGGCTTTATGCTAGAAGCAGAAAAATTCATAAAGATGTTATTTGGTGTAAAGGGAAAAAACGGAGCACTTGGAACATTTGCAACAGCTGCGGTATTATCTCAAGGAGTAGGACTATTAGAAAGCGCATCTTCAGCAGTAGCAAACAAAATAAATCCTAAGCAATCATCAGATGATGATACAACTATTTGGCAAAAACAATTAGGAGAAGGGTTAGAAGAACCAGCAAGTTTATCAGATAGCGGAGAGAACGAAACAGTAACAGTTCAACCAGAAACAGGCACAACACCTAGTGCACCAGCAGGTGGCCCATCAATACCTACTCTTAGAACAACTCCAGAGCAAGAACAAGAGCAAGGGCAAACTCAAGCCCAAGGACAAGCACAAGCACAAGAACAAGGGCAAACAGTTGCAATACCAGTTCCTGTAGAAGACCCAGTAGCAGAAAATGAAGAAAGAAGACCTAGAATTAGAGGATTCACAAATGGTATGCGTAGTGTATTTGGAACCAATAAAGATAGACTTGTAAATTCAGATATACACAAAAAAGCCGCAGCTATGGCTACAAATGCAGGCTTAAGAGGCCTTGGAATTGGAACACTAGGAACACTTGGTTTAGCTGCAGGTTTGGCAACAGATGGAAAAACATTACCTGTAGTTTTAGGAGCAATGGCAGCAGGCAATGCAATTGGTGGTTCAGCTGCTAAAATAGGAATAAATTCAGCAGGAGCAATATCACAAAAAGTCAACGATGTAAGAGAAAGATATAATAGCAATGGAAAACCAACACAAAGACAAATCCAAGCATTCTTAAAAGATCCAAATCAAAGAACTTTATATAGAAATACATTTGGACCAAGAGAGTACCAAAGAAAAATGCAACAAAGGGTACAACTAGCAGAAAATGGTTTAGCACTAAGATCTTTATCTGAAGATAATGATGGCAAAATAGCAATGAAATGGATGGACGAAGGAATAGGTGCAAGAGAAGCAACAGCATTAGTGAAAATAGGAAGAGAAGATATTCAACGTAAGCATCTAATGGATCCAAGCTCTAAAGAATATAACAATCTTGAAAACCGCATAAAAATTGCAACAAATGACCCACAAAAACGAGAACAAATGATGGAAAAAATAATGGAAGTAAATAGAGTAGACCCAGAAGATGTAAGAAAAACAAAGAAGAGCAAACAACTAGTTTCAAGCGATATAGAAGAACAAGGACGAGAAAAACAAAAGAAAATGCAAGAAAAATTCCAACAAAAAACAGTAAATGGACAAGAACAAAACGACAAAGATACAAAACCTGAAAAAGATGGTGAAACACCAAGAACAAATAATAACCCTAGAGAGCAAGGAAATCACTCAACAACAAGAGCAGATGTTAATAATCAAAATGAAAAAACAGCAGATGAACTAAGGCAAGAGGCAGAAACAAAAGCACAAGCGGAAAGAAATGAACAAAAAACAAAAGAAAGAGAAGCAACATTATTAGGAGATGACCCACAACAAGATCCACAAGATGATCAAGACCAATAAAACAAAAAAAGAAAGGGAAAAGATGAAAAAGTTATTTCGATCTAAACTAAAAAAATTTATTCTAATAGTATTAACATTCTTTGTACTATTTAACTTTATGATGCCAACTTATTCACATGCTAGTGACTTTGTTGGAGATATGCTTGAACCTGTAGCAGACTTTGTATGTTCTATAGGTGATATGGTAATTGATGTTTTACAAGGAATGATGATACCTGGTGCGCCAAAAGCAGTAACAACAAGGGAAGGCTATGGAGATGATCAAGCAGTTCCAATGATTATGTATAGCCCACTTGCAATATTTTCAAACAAAATACCAGCATTAGATATAAACTTTTTAAATCCAGCAAGTAATTTTGAAGAACAATACAACGTACTTATAACATTAGCAAGTAATTTTGATTCAAGTTCAAGGGACGATTGCATAAGTTTCTTGCAAGACCAATGGGGCGTAGATCAAACAACAGCAGAAACAGACTGGAACATGGTAGAAATTATAAGAGAAATCAATGGTAAACCAACAGAAGCAGAAAGGCAAGCGGCAATATTAGATTTACTTAAAGGCACAGCTCAAATGGCTTATGATGTAATCGAATTAGTTGATGATGAAGGAAATAGCTTATATAATACAGATGAAGAAAAAAAGGCTGCATGGAATAGCATTGCAAGAGCAGGAGGATTAAATATAGAATATGGAGAAGAGGCAGAAAAAATATGGGCAGCAATAAGAAATGTAAGAAGTAAAGCAGGAATTAAAGATGTTTATACAGATGCTCAAATTGCAAAAATAATAAAAGATAGAATAAATTTAGATAAACATCAAAGAGAAGGAGGTTGGGAATTTACAGCAGATTTTATCAATAATGTTAAATTAGATTATTTTGCAAATGAAATAAATACTGATTATCGCTGGGAATATTCTAAAATCGATGATTCAACAGAAGAACAATTAAATGTATGGAAAAATGCACGTAACTTTATTACAAGTCCAACTTTTACACAAAAAGCAAAAGAGCTAATAAAGGCAAAAGGTAAAGATGTAACAGCAGAAGAAATATTATATGACTATCAAGCGTGGATTGATGAAAGAAATGTAAGTAATACTCATACAGTTGATGAACTTGAGCAATACTTTGGAGATATATGTGATATGGCTGGAACGGGATCTGTAGGATACACTTATGATTCTGATGATCCTACTAAAGTTTTAACAAGGCAAGAAGTTGATGGAATTTTAAGAAAATTAGGAATAACAAGTGCAAACATTGAATCAACTACAAATTCTACAAATCCTGGATATAGACCAGTTAGTGATCCAAACAATGGATCTTCTACAGGAAACTCTGGAAACACAGGTAATTCAGGAGATTCGTCAAGTCAAATAAAAGTACAAAAAACAGAAAATGTAGGAAACCCTGCAGCAAACACTGCTGTAATAATAGGACCAATCATTTCTAAGTGGTATGTAGCACTAAGAAACCTAGCAATTGTAGGGTTATTAATAGTGCTTGTATACATTGGAATTAGAATCTTATTATCAAGTGCAAGTGATCAAGTTGCAAAATATAAAGAAATGCTTATGAACTGGGTGATGGCATTAGTTATAGTGTTTTTCATTCACTATATAATGCTAGCATTAGTTACAGTAAACAATAGCATAATTAACTTTTTATCTAAAGATACCTATAAAGATCTGTCATCAACCGTAGTAACAGACCAACTAAATTCAACTTGGCAAAAAGCAGGATTAACAACTAAAGCAACAGGCGGTGAAATTTCTGGAAATGAAGAATTTTTGAACTTAGGCGATACTTTAATGAACACTGTTAGATGGAATGAAACTACTGCAAGAGATAATAAGGGTAATGGTGATGCACAATATTCAGACCACTTGCTTGCAACATTTGGATATGCAGCAATGTATCTTGCATTAGTTGTTTATACATTAATATTTTCAGTAAGATATTTAAAAAGGGTAATATATCTTGCATTTTTAACAGTAATTGCTCCAATGGTTTCATTAACATATCCAATTGACAAAGTAGGAGACGGAAGAGCACAGGCATTTGGAACATGGTTTAAAGAATACCTATTTAACTTATTAATACAGCCAATACATTTATTACTATATGTAGTATTAGTATCATCAGCATTAGATTTTGCACAAGCAAATCCATTATATGGAATAATAGCTATAGGCTTTATATTAGAAGCGGAAAAATTCATAAAGAGTATGTTTGGCATTCAAGGTGAAAATGGTGCTTTAGGAGCTTTTGCTTCAGGAGCATTGTTTGCACAAGGTATGGGCTGGTTACAAAAGAATATAAATAGAATTACACCAAAAGGAAAAGACAAAGAAGAAAGTGATAACAGCATTTGGCAAAAGAAAACAGATAACGAAGAAGTATCATCTAGCTCAGATCCAACAGGATTAAGAACAGCATTTGGAGCTAATAATGATGAAAATGAAACAGCAGGACAAGGAACTAACGAAAATGGAGAAACAGCAGAAGGTCAACAAGCTGGAGGAAATGGTGCACCAAATGTAAGGTTAGATGCAGGAAATACAAACAACTCAGAAGAAGAACAAGCTTCTGCAGTTGAAGCTGCGGCTGCCACAGGAGCAGCAACCGTTGCAGCTGCTACGAATGCAGAAGATACTGTACAGCAACAAACATCAACATCAGATCAAGCAAGAAGAGAAGCATTAAGTGGAAATGCAACACAGCCAAGAATAATATCAGCACTTCGAGCTCGTAGAAGAAGACCAATTAGGAGGCCAACTACTAGAAAAGCAAGAGCTAAATACTTTGCTAAGAAAGGAACTTTAAAATTTATTAAAGGTGCAACAAAAGCTGTTGTAGGAGGAGGTCTAGGACTTGCTGGCGCTACAGTAGGATTCGGAGCAGGACTTGCTTCTGGAGATGGTTTAGAAGGAGTATTAAAAGGAGTAGGAATTGGAGCAGCAACAGGCACAGCTGCAGGTATAGGAGCAGCTAGCATTGGACAGGCTGCTGTAGGAAAAGTAACCAGCGGAATAAGAACAGTAAAAACAGATTTTCAAAGAGGCAGTAACCCAGATAGACTAAAAGAAAAAGAAGATAAACAAAAAGCAGAAGCCTTCATGAGAGACCAATACAAATCATACAAAAAACTATATGGAAGAGGAGAAGCAAATAGAAAACTTGAACAAAGAGTACAATTAGCAGGTGAAGGATTAGATTATAAAGCATTAGAAAAAGATAAATATGGTAAAAAAGCTATGCAATTAATGGATCAAGGCTTAACCGCAAAACAATCTGCTACATTAATAAGAGTAGCAAATGAAGACATTTCAAAACAAGACTTTCTTAATCCTCAATCAGCCGCATACCAGGCATTTGAAAAGAGAATAGAAGACCTTCCAGCAAAAGATAGAATAATTGAATATATGGACCAAGTTTATGGTGTAGAAGGCAAAGACCATGAAAATATGAACCAACTAAGGCAACAGGAAAAAATAAAGCAAGAAGAAAAGAAAAGGCAAGAAGAAAGGAAAAAGCAAGAGAGACAAGAAGAACAAGAAAATCGTAAAAAAAATGCAAGCAAGAAGCCAAAAAAAGGCAACTCCGGTCAGAAGAGGACAAGGAAAAAGAAAAAGAAAAAGAAAAGGAAATAAAAATAAATAACAAATGAGGGAAAAGTATGAGAAATCTAATTAGATATTTTTATGCGAATAGAATAAAAATTATAGGAATAGTAATTGCAATAATCTTAGGAATTTTGCTCTTACAAGTACTAAACAACTTATACAAAAATAGAGACAAAACATACAATAGCACTCAAACAGTAGATTATAATAAAGATTATGCAATAATTTCAGATAGCAGAAAAAGTGAAAGAAAATATAACGAAGAAAAATCACTAATGGAACAATTTACAAATGCTTGCATGAGCAAAAATTATGAAGAAGCATATGGACTCTTAACAGACAAATGTAAAGAAATATTTTTCCCTAATATAGAAACATTTATAAACAATTATTGCAACAGTGTCTTTCCAACAGAAAAATCATGTAATTTTCAAGCCTGGACAAAAAAAACATATTTAGTTGAGGTAAGAGATGACCCACTTTCAACAGGAGTATATTCTGAAAACTATATACAAGATTATTATACAATTGAAGGAGACAAATTAAACATAAAAAGCTTTATAGGAAGAGAAACTAAAGGAAACAAAGAAACAAGTGATAATGTTACAGTAAAAGTTAACTATGTAGACTACTACATAGACTATACAAAGGTAAATGTAACAATAGCTAATCTAAGAGATGCTTCAATTGTAGCAGATATGCAAGAAAAAGAAAAGTCAATAGCATTAGAAGATGAAAATGGCACACAGTATAGCTCTAATGTTAGCGAATATACAAGACAGGATTTAATAGTAGGAGCAAATGCAACTAAAGATTATGAATTTAGGTTTGAAATAGGAAAAAGAGAGGATTTAGACTTTAGAAATATTATATTTAAAGGTATAACATTACAAAGAGGAGTCTTTATAGACGAAATGAAAATTAATATATAAAAGAAAAGGAGGCAATAAAACATGAAAAAATATCAAAAAGAAATAAAAAAGCAAATGCATAGAGAAATATCTAAATGTATGATTGCCTTCTTAAGCATGCTCGTTTTAATATTTGCACCTGCAACACCAATATTAGATAACTATGTATTTGGATGGACAAAAGAAGAAATTGCTGCAATGCCAGTTGGAACTTCTTTGGGAACATTCCACATAACAGGTTATTGCCCATGTGCAGAATGTTCAGAAGGTTATGGAACATC
>CANQWH010000052.1 GCA_947627495.1 uncultured Clostridia bacterium | reverse complement strand
ATGGTAGTAACAGCTGTGTATAGTGATAACTCAAGAGAAATAGTAACAGATTATACATATACACCAGCGGGAGAATTAACAACAAATGATAAAATAATAACAATAACATACCAAGGAAAACAAGCAACTGTAGCAATAACAGTAAATGCAAGAGTAGTAGAACCAGAAAAACCAACTTTAAGTAGAATTGAAATAACAAAAATGCCAACCAAAACAACATATATAGAAGGAGAAAAGTTCGATCCTACAGGAATGGTAGTAACAGCTGTGTATAGTGATGGTTCAAAAAAAGTTATAACAAATTATAGCTGCTTCCCAACAACTAATTTAACAACAAGTATTAATAAAGCAACTATAACATATACAGAAAACGGAATAACAAAAACTGAAACTATAGATATAGTAGTAAATTCAGCTAGTCAAAATAATAATAACAACAACAATAATAATAATAGCAACAATAATAATAACAACAATAATAATAACAATAGCAATAATAATAACAACAATAACAACAACAATAATAATAACAACCAAGAAAAACCAAATACACAAGTGGATGATACTACAAAAGACCAAGATTTAGCATATACAGGATTAGAAACATATATAGCTCCAGCAATAATTATAGTAATTATAATTGGAATTATTGGATTTATAAAATATAGAAAATATAAAGATATATAAGTATTAACTATTGTCTTATTTTTAAATTGATTAAAACTTGAAAAAATATATAAATGCTGTTATAATAATGTTCAAAAAGGAGTCATAATGAAAAGAACATTAATTATAATAGCATTTTTTATTGTATTTTTAGTCTTATATTTTTTGCAATCAGACTTTTTTAGTTGGTATAATATTGCTGGAATAAAGCCAAACTTATTTATAGTGTTTACTTTATTTATAGGATTATTTTTAAGAAAAATTTGGGGATTTTCGTTTGGAGTAATATTTGGAATTTTATTAGATTTATTTATAGGGAAAAGAATTGGCATAAATGCTGTTATGCTAGGTATAGCAGGATTAGTAGGAGGAGTTATAGATAAAAGCTTTTCAAAAGAAAGTAGAATGACATTTGTGCTAATGACAATTGCAGTAACAATACTATGTGAAATAATAAATTATACATTACAAATTATACTACTAGGTGCAGATGCTACATTTACAAAATTTATGCAAATAACTATTATTGAATCAATATATAATGCAATTTTAGTTATAATTTTATATCCTTTAATACAAAAAGCCGGTAGCAAAACAGAAGAAGTATATATGGAAAGCAAAAGAAAATCATTAATGAAGTTTTATTAAGGGAGGAAAAAATTGGCAACATTAGATAAGAAGAATGTAAGATATAATATATTATCAATAATAATTTATTTAATAGGAATTATTCTAATAATACAATTATTTAATTTGCAAATAGTACATGGGGAGGAATACCTAGAAACTGCAAATTCAAGGCTTACTAGAGAGACAACAATAAAAGCTGCAAGAGGGAATATATTAGATTGCAATGGAAATATATTAGCTGGAAATAAAATAAATTATTCTCTTAAAATATATAGAAGTAAAATAGAAGAAGAAAATTTAAATTCTACAATATTAAATACAATTAATATTTTAGAAGCAAATCATGATACTTATAAAGATGAATTTCCAATAAGTATTAATCCGGTACAATACACATACCAAAAACAGGATAGTATTACAAAATGGATAGAGGAAAATAATCTACAAGATGGTATAAATGCAAATGAAGCATTAAACTATTATATTGCAAAATATGGATTAGAGCAATATTCATTAGAAGATGCAAGAAAGATAATAAGTATAAGATATGGGATAGAAAAAAACGGATATACAAGTATGAAAGGATATGAGATATCTTCAAGTATAAGTGAGATAAGTGTGGCACAATTTGAAGAAATGAATAATAGTTTCCCAGGCATTGCAATAGATTATACTCCAATTAGGAAATATTATTATGGAAGTTTAGCATCACATACATTAGGATATGTTGGAAAGATAGATAGTGAAGAATATAAGATAAATGAAGGGTATGCTTTAGATGACTATATAGGAAAGACAGGGATAGAATTTGTATGTGAAAAGTATTTAAAAGGAACAGATGGGATAAAACAAACAGACATGTCTATAGATGGAACAACAACAGGTGAATATATAACAGCAGAGGCAGTAGAAGGGTGTGATGTAATACTCACAATTGATGCGAAAGTTCAGCAAGCAGCGGAGCAAGCATTAAAAGAAAATATAGAAAAAATAAATAATGGCGGTTTTGGAGAAATAAGACAAGTTGATACAGGAAGTGCAGTAGTATTAAACGTAAAAACAGGGGAGGTAATTGCGTTAGTAAGTTACCCAGATTTTGAACCAGAATTATTTGTTAATGGGATATCAAGTGAGAAATGGGATGAATACACCCAAGAAGGGAAAAGTGCACTATTAAATAGAACAATTCAAAGTGCATATGCTCCTGGTTCAATTTTCAAAATGGTAGGAGCAATTGCTGCATTAGAAACTAATAAGATAAGCAAAGAGGAACGAATACTTTGTACAGGAATATATTCTGGTGGGTATCATCCCAGATGTTGGATTTATGCTACAACAGGAGGAGGACATGGCTATTTAACTGTATCACAGGCAATACAAAAATCATGCAACTGCTTTTTTTACGAGGTTGGTACAAGAATAGGAATTGAAACATTAGAACAATATGCTACTTATTTTGGATTAGGACAAAAAACTAATGTAGAATTACCAGGAGAAATATCAGGAACATTGGCGGGGAAAACTTTGTATGACAAATGGGGAGAAGATTGGTATTATGGAAATACATTATCAGCTGTTATTGGACAAGCAGAAAACAACTTTACTCCTTTACAAATGGCAAGATATATAGCTATGCTTACGAATGGTGGAAAACAAGTAGATATATCTATTGTTAAAGATATAGTAAATCATGATAGTACATCAATAAATAAAGAAGAAGTACAACAATATATCAATAATAGATTAGGAATAAAAGAGGATGATTTGCAGGATTTAAATATACAAAGAGAAAATTTACAAACAGTATTGGAAGGAATGCAATCAGTTACAGAAGAAGGTGGAACAGCATATTCTATATTTAAAAACTTTGATATACAAATAGGAGGAAAAACAGGTTCTGCAGAAGCAACTGGGGACAAAACAAATGCATGGTTTGTAGGATTTGCACCATATGAAGCACCTGAGATAGTTGTAGTAGTATTTGTAGAGAATGGTTCACATGGATATTACACAGCAGAGGTAACGAAAGAAATAATGGAAGCATATTTTGGATTAAATGACGAAATAGAGGAAGATAAAAGTATAACACCATATGTATAAAAAATGATAATAAAAAATATAAAATTATATATATTTCTATGTGTGTTTTGTGAAAGAATGAAGAAAGGAAAGGTTCTAAGATGAGAAGTAATATATTAATCAGTATGAAAAAGAAAGAAATAGTTATAAAGATGAATGAAGAAACAAATTTTAATGAAATAGTAGAATCGTTAGATAAAAAGTTACCGGAATTGAAAAAGTTATATGCACAAGAAAAAAATCCAATAAGGATAACAGGTAAACTTTTAAATGAAGAAGAGGCACAAGAAATAAGTAATTTAATAAAACAAAAACTAGATGTAAATATACAGTTTGATAATGTAAATCAATTAGGATTATATGGAATAAAAAAAGTATATGAACAAGACTTAGAAAATTCCGAAACATATTTTTTTAAAGGAGGAATAAGATCAGGACAAAAAATAGAAACAGAAGGAAGTATAGTAGTTTTAGGAGATATAAACAGTGGAGGAGAAGTTATTGCTGGTGGAAATATAGTGGTACTGGGAGTTTTAAGAGGGTTAGCACATGCAGGTGCTAAAGGAAATAAAAAAGCAATAATTGCAAGTCATAAAATTGAAAGTGTTCAATTAAGAATTGCAAATGTATTAAAGGAAATAGAAAAAGAGGAAATAGAAGAAATAAAACAATTTGCTTCTTTAAAAGAAGAAGAAATAATTCTAGAATAATGGGTCAGTGGGTCACTGTCCCATCCACTGACCTTTAAGAAAATAATAATAAAATTAAACACATTAATAGAAGCCCATCTTCAACTCCTTCTTGATATAGACAAAAAATAATAGATAATAAAAGTAAATCATCTAGATAAATTTTGTAACCTAATATCTCAATATATTCTAAATTAGAATTTCCTTGAAGAAGATTATAAAGAAAATCACTTGTTCCCATTATTGTCACCACCAATAAAAGGCAAAATGTCGATTATTTTACTCATATTCAATAATTGTATATATTGATCTAATTTATTTTTCCTACTTTCTTTTAAATAAGGTCTTAAAGAATTAAGTAATCTAGAACGTGGATCATCATTTTTCATATTCATTTTATCCATAATAGCTTTTAGTTTTAAAATAGTGTTTATATCTATATCTGGAGAAGAGTTAGTATTGCTGTCATTAGAATTCTGGGAATTGTCATTAGAGTAATTGTTAAAATTATCATTAGCATTATTATTAGAGTGATTATTAATCATATCCATAATATTATCTATCATTTCAGGAGAAATGCTATCTTTATTTATATTAAATTTCTCAAAAATACTAGATAAGTCATCATTCACAACACAAAAACTCCTTATTTATTATTTGGTTTAAAAAAATCATTTTTATTTTTACCTTTTAAAATTTCATTAGCTTTTGCAATACCAGCTTCTAATTCATTTTTATCCATTTTAGACAAAGCCTCCAACAATTTAGAAACATCAATATTATTATTCATAAAAAAATCATTCCTTTCTGGCATGCTAAAATTTTGAAAAATATATCCTAATTAAATATATGAAATAATAGTATAAATATGTGAATAAATAGAAAAATATATTTACAAATTCAATTTTTTTGTGATATAATTTTAATAATTTTAAGAGAAGGAATAAAAAGTATGAATCAAATTTTATCGACGAATAATGAGAAGAAAAAAAGAAATAATGAATTAATTGATATGAGAAAAATAATAATAACATTTTCAGCATTAATAATATTATTTGCATTGGTTATTGTAGTAGCAAAGGTCTATGGAATAATAAAAGAAAGTTCTAAAGAAAAAGATAATCCGATTGCCTCGTTAAATAAACCAACAATAGAGATAACAAGAATAGATAAAGGTTGCAGAATATATGTAAAATATGATGAAGGTTTGGACAAGATAACTTATAGATGGAATGATGGAGAAACTATAGAAAAAAATTGGTATGGTTCTACAAATCCATTTGATAAAACCATAAAAATACCAGATGGGGATAAAAATAAATTATTTGTAGAAGCGATTGGATCAGATGGAAGTATTAATACAATAGAGAAGGTTTTGACAGAAGATGGAATAGTAGAATATGATTCTAGACCTGAAATAGAAGCAAATTATAGTAATGTAGATGGAAAAATAATAATTGAAATTTCAGCTAAGAGTGATGTAGGAATGAAAAGTTTAGCATATCAATGGGAAGATGAAGAAGCACAAACAGTTTATAGTACAGGTGAAGACCAAAAAGAAATTACAGTTAATTTGCAAGCTAAGAGAGGCTCTAATAGATTATATATTATTGCTACTGATATAAATAATAAGACAACTGAGAAAAATGAAACAATATTAGGTGTAGCAAGCCCAACAATTGATATTGTAATAGAAGGTACCAGAACGTTAAAGATAGACATAACTCATGATATGGGATTTAAAAAAGTAATAATAAAAATAAACAACAAAGAATTGGTATATGATGAAAATTACCCGGGATATAGTACTGAAGAAACTAAAGTTTCTTTAACACATGATTTGCCAGCTGGAAGAAATAATGTAGAAGTAAAAGTATACACACTTGAAGAACCAGAAAAAGAATATGTAAGAAGTGGTTGGACAGAAGTTTTAGAGTAAAGGAGAAAATAATGTTTCAAGAAGTATATATAATTGATGAAAATGAAGAATTAACAGAAGAATTAAAACAAGCATTTAAAAAAAATGAAGACTTAAAATTTAAAAAAATATCTGTGGAACAGATAGAACAAGTAATTAAAAATTTGCCACACTTAATTATACTAAATGATGATAATATAAATGAAAAAGCGATAGATATTTGTGAGAAGATAAGAAAACATGAGGGCAACAATATAATACCTATTATTGTATTATCATCAAATGAAGATAAGCAATTTAAAATGGATCTAGCACAAAACTATGTTGAATATTATGTTGCAAAATCAATGGGATTAGAATATTTATATTATAGAATAAGAAACATATTTAGATTATTACTTGTAAATAGAACAATAAATCCATTAACAGGCTTGCCAGGAAATAATATAATACAAACAGAGCTAAAGAAGAGACTATTGAATAGAGAAAAATTTACAGTATTATATTTAGACCTAGATAACTTTAAGGCATATAACGATGTTTATGGCTTTTTGAAAGGTGACGAAATAATAAAATATACAGCAAGAATTATAGTAAAAAATGTCAACAATCAAGAAAAAACAGATGTATTTGTAGGGCACATTGGTGGAGACGATTTCGTTGCAATTCTGGGGGAAGATGTTGAATATGAAAAAATTTGTCAACAAATAATATCTGAATTTGATTTAGGTGTAAAAAGCTTTTTTACAGAAGAAGATGCAAATAAAGGATATTTGAAAATACAAAATAGAAGAGGTAAAATGGAACATTTCCCATTAACTTCAATATCTATAGGAGTAGTAATTGTTGAAGAAGATCAATTTGCAAATGTGCTAGAAATAGGAGAAATAGGAGCACAAGTAAAACATTTAGCAAAAAAATATAAGGGAAGTTGTTATGCAATAGATAGAAGAAAACACTAAGAAGTAATTTTAATGAAAAGACCTTCATATAATTAGATATGGAGGTCTTATGTTTATATTAAATAAAAAAAGAATATATATTATATTTTGTTGTTTAGTTTTATCAACCTTGGCATTTAAGATAAATAATAATCTTAATACATTAGATGTTATAGAAACGGTAGCTCTTCCAGTAAATAATAAAGTTATAATTATAGATGCAGGACATGGAGGGGAAGATCGGAGGAGCATCATCAGATGAACGGAATAGAAGAAGCAGACATCAACTTAAAAATAGCATTAAAGGTACAAAACTTGTTAGAGCAAGCAGGAAGTACAGTTTTATTAACACGTTCAGACGAAAATGGAATATATGATATAGATAAAAAAACACTAAGACAGAAAAAAGTATCAGATACAAAAAATAGAGTAAAAATAGGAAATGAGTCCAGCGCAGATATATTTGTATCAATCCACTTAAATAAAATACCACAAAAACAGTACTGGGGCTGGCAAACATTCTTTAAAACAGGAAATGAAGATGGAAAAAAATTAGCTCAATCAATCCAAAATGGTTTAAATGAAACAATCCAAAAAGAAAATAAAAGAGAATCTTTAAAAATAGATAATATATACATAATAAAACATGTAGAAATTCCCACAGCAATTGTGGAATGTGGTTTTTTATCAAATGAAGAAGAAGAAAAATTATTACAACAAGATGAATATCAAAACAAGTTAGCATGGGGAATATATGTGGGGATAATGGACTATTTTTTAAAATAGTCCAGTTATCCTTCCGTTAACATCTACATCTATTTTCTCAGCTGAAGGAACTTTAGGTAATCCAGGCATAGTCATTATAGAACCAGTTAAAGCAACTATAAAGCCGGCACCAGCAGATACTTTTACTTCTCTAACAGTTACATTAAAATCTTCTGGAGCCCCAAGTTTAGTCATATCATCAGAAAAACTATATTGTGTTTTAGCCATACAAATTGGTAAATTGCTAAAACCAAGAGATTCTAAGCGTTTTATTTGCGCTGTAGCTTCTGGTGTAAATAGAGTACCATTACCTCCATAAATTTTCTTCACAATAGAATTTATTTTATTTTCAATACTGTCATTTAAGTCATAACTAAATCTAAAATTATTGTCAGCTTCTTCGCAAAGACGAATAACTTCTTTTGCAAGTTCAATACCACCATTGCCACCTTCAGCCCATACATTTGATAAAGCAACATTAACACCAAGTTTTTTACATTTTTCAATTATAAGATTTACCTCAGTATCTGTATCTGTTGGGAATCTATTAATAGCAACAACAGTTGGAAGACCATATACATCTTTAATATTATGAACATGACGAAGAAGATTTGGAAGACCTTTTTCAAGAGCAGATAAATTCTCATTATTTAATTCAGATTTATCCATACCACCATGCATCTTTAAAGCTCTAATAGTAGCAACAATTACAACAGCATTAGGCTTTAAATTTGCTAATCTACATTTTATATCCAAAAACTTTTCAGCACCTAAATCAGCACCGAAACCAGCTTCTGTAACAGCATAATCACTAAGTTTCATAGCAAGTTTAGTAGCAAGTACGGAATTGCAACCATGAGCAATATTTGCAAAAGGACCACCATGTACTAGTGCAGGAGTACCTTCCAAAGTTTGAACCATATTAGGTTTTAAAGCATCTTTCAGTAACGCTGCCATAGCACCTTCCGCTTTTAAATCTCCAGCAGTAACTGGTTTATCATCATATGTATAACCAACAATTAATCTAGAAAGTTTTTGTTTTAAATCACTAATAGAAGAAGATAAACAAAAAACTGCCATAACTTCAGAAGCAACGGTAATATCAAAACCGTCATCACGTGGAACACCATTCTTTTCACCACCAAGCCCATCTTTTACAAAACGTAATTGTCTATCATTCATATCAACACAACGTTTCCATGTAATTTTAGTAGGATCAATATTTAAAGCATTACCCTGGTAAATGTGATTATCAAGCATAGCTGCAAGTAAGTTATTAGCAGCCCCAATTGCATGAAAATCTCCAGTAAAATGTAAATTAATGTCTTCCATAGGAACAACTTGAGAATAACCTCCACCAGCAGCTCCACCTTTAATACCAAAAACTGGACCAAGAGAAGGCTCTCTTAAAGCAACCATAACTTTTTTATTAAGTTTTTTTAATGCATCTGCAAGACCAATAGTAGTAGTGGTCTTACCTTCACCAGCAGGAGTTGGGTTAATTGCAGTAACTAAAATAAGTTTTCCGTCTTTTTTGTTTAAATTGTCTAATAAAGATAAATCAATTTTTGCTTTGTAATTACCATATTGTTCAACATATTTAGAATCAATACCAGCATCTTTTGTAATCTCTAAAATATTTTTCATTTGGGTACTTTGAGCAATTTCAATATCAGACTTCATAAAACACCTCCATATGCAAAAAAATATAAAAATTCTTGCATTTTTCTTAAATTATATCATAAATATATAAATAAAAATGGAAAAAGTCAACAAAAATTTGCAAAAAAAACAAATATGTGGTA
>CANQWH010000051.1 GCA_947627495.1 uncultured Clostridia bacterium | reverse complement strand
ACTAATATTATGATAAACTAATATATTATTATTGACGTACGTGAAAACGTATGCTATAATAAAATTAGATTTGGAGGTAGTAACAATGACTAATACAAATATAACTAATTTTAGAAAAGATATTTATAAATTATTGGAAAATGCAATAAAATACAATGAACCCATAAATATATCAACCAAAAATGGTAATGCAGTTGTTTTATCAGAGGAAGATTATAATAACTTAATGGAAACAATATATATATATTCGATACCTAAACTAAAAGAAGAACTCATAGAAAGGAAAAATTCTTCTGATAATGATTTTGTAAAAGAAGATGAGGTGGACTGGTAATTGTATAAAATAGAATACCATAAAAAAGCAATAAAAGATATTGAAAAATTAAAGCAAAATAATTTAGTTAAAAAAACGAAAGCATTAATTGAACTTATAAAAAATGATCCATTTCAAAATCCGCCACCTTATGAAAAATTATTACGGGAATTTAAAAGATTTATATTCAAGAAGAATAAATATACAGCATAGATTAGTATATGAGGTAGTGGAGGATAAACAAGTTGTAAGAATATTAAGTATGTGGTCACATTATGAATAAACAAAATATTTCTGGAATACGAAATAAATATTAAAATTTGTCAAGTTATTTCTCATTTGCGAAATAACTTGTTTTTTTACTTTAGAGAAAACCCCAGCTATGCTGGGGGATAATTATGAAAAATATTGACATTTTATGTAAATTAATGTAAAATAATATTCATGAGAATTTTATTTAAGGAGAATATAAAAGATGTATATAATTGGGATTACAGGAAAATCTGGTAGTGGAAAAACAACATTTTCTGAAATGTTAAAAAATAAATTGAATGATAGTACAATTATACATGTTGATTACAATTGGATAGGTGCTATATTTAAGCTAAGGGAAAAAATGATAGAAATATTCGGAAAAGAAATATTTAAAAGTGAGTTTCCTATGCAACCATTAATGATAAATGGAGAATATAATATGAATTTATTTTCTGAGCTTAATGAGAATGTATTTTTTTCTGATTTAAATAAAGCAAAGGAAGCATATAAATATATTATACCCGAAACTACTATAAAAACACTAAATGACATTAAGATGAAGCATAATGAATATGTTATTATAGATTCATTAATGTTACCTATATTGCCTGAATTATTTAGAATATGTGATTTAAAAATATTAATTGAGGCTAATACAGAAACTAGATACAAAAGATTAGAAGAGCGAGATGAAATGCCGTGTTCAAATGATTTAGGAGAGAAAAGGGATAGTGTATGTGATTTTTCTTTGTATGAATATGATGAGTGTATAGTTAATAATGGTTTAAATATGAATGAATTAGAAAAAAAAACATTACACATTATAAATAGAATTACACATCGTAATGTAAATGATTCAGATGAAAAACAAGAAGATATAAATGGAATGATAACAGGTAGATTTCAACCATTTACCATAGGTCATATTGAATATCTAAAAAAAGCATTAGAAATAACGCCAAAAGGTAAAAAGTTATACATAGGAATAGGAAGACCATTCTTTGATAAAAATATGTGTACCATAGGAGACAATCATAATAAAAGTGAGGAAGCAAATCAATATACATTTGAAGAAAGGCGAGAAATGATAAATTTATCTGTAGCTATGGATCCAGAAATAAGAGATAGGCTTCCAGATATTGTAGTAATACCATTTCCAGAGCAAGAAGATGAATTAAATAGGGTACTTGATTATTTTATTCCAGAAAGAAATATAATTCAATATATGAATATAATTCCAGGAGATAGTTGGGAATTGACAAAAAAGAAATTATTTGAAAAAATGGGATTTAAGATAAAGAATATAGTAAATATAGAGAGACCGAGAATAATAAGTGCAACAGAAGTAAGAAGGTATATAAAAAACAATGATGCAAACTTAATTAAAAAGGTCCCAGCTGGAACTTTTCAAGTTTTGGAGGATATAAGAAAAAATGGTCGTAAAAAACAATGCATTCATAACGTAGAAGAATTTTTAAATGAACATTGTATTACAACAAAAGATATAGCACGACAAGTATTGCCAAGAACACCAGAACAGCAAGGCATAGTTGATGAAGCAGGTTATATGTTAAAAAGTCTTATAGATGATAAGGAGATGAAAATAAATGATTAGCCAAGAAGAATATAGTAATGCTTATGTTGAAGTTCTAGAAATTTTAAAGAATATACCAGAGGAAGAACTACACAAAGTACCAGAAGATTTGATAAAAAAGTTTGAAGAAAAAAAATCAAATGAATATAAATTTACATTTAACAGAAATAAAAGTTTAAACAAACAAATATCGAGTTTAACTAAAGCAATACTAAGTAATTTATATAAAAACTATTGGGCTACTGATTTTGAAAAAAGAGTAATAATTGCAAAAGAAAAATCTAACAGACAGCAGATGGAACAAATAAAAATTGAGAAATTTTCTAATATAAAATTATTTAAAAAATAAGGTAAAAAATGTACTATAGTATTATAGTACATTTATTTTTTTAAAAAATATTGAAAAAAAAGAGATAATATGGTATATACTAATGGAGAAAGGAATGATAAAAAATATGAGTAAAGATTATGATATAGTAGACAGTGTAGAGAGTTTAGAAAAAGCTTTACAAAAGATAAGAAAAGCCCAAGCAGAGTTTGGAAAATTCAGTCAAGAGCAAGTAGATAAAATATTTAAAGCAGCAGCAATAGCAGCAAATCAAGCAAGAATTCCACTTGCAGAAATGGCTGTACAAGAAACTGGAATGGGAATAGTAGAAGATAAAGTAATAAAAAATCATTATGCAGCAGAATATATATATAATGCTTATAGATATACTAAAACATGTGGCGTTATTGAAGAAGACAAAGCTTATGGAATAAAAAAACTTGCAGAGCCAATTGGAGTTATAGCAGCAGTTATTCCAACAACAAATCCAACTTCAACAGCAATATTTAAAACTTTAATTGCATTAAAAACAAGAAATGGTATTATAATAAGTCCACACCCAAGGGCAAAAAATTCTACAATAGCAGCTGCAAAAATTGTACTAGAAGCAGCAGTAAAAGCAGGAGCTCCAGAAGGAATTATAGGCTGGATAGATGTTCCTTCACTTGATTTAACAAATATGGTTATGAAAGAAGCAGATACAATTTTAGCAACAGGTGGACCAGGAATGGTAAAAGCAGCATATTCAAGCGGAAAACCAGCATTAGGAGTAGGTGCCGGAAATACTCCAGCCATCATAGATGAAAGTGCAGATATACTACTTGCAGTAAATTCAATAATACATTCAAAAACATTTGATAATGGTATGATTTGTGCTTCAGAACAATCTGTAATTGTTTTAGATTCAATATATGAAAAAGTAAAGAAAGAATTTGCAGATAGAGGTTGCTATTTCCTAAAAGATGAAGAAATTGATAAAGTTAGAAAAACTATAATTATAAATGGAGCACTAAATGCAAAAATTGTAGGTCAAAAAGCACATGCAATTGCTAAACTTGCTGGAGTAGATGTTCCAGAAACTACAAAGATATTAATAGGAGAAGTAGAAAGTGTAGAACTTTCAGAAGAATTTGCACATGAAAAATTATCTCCAGTTTTAGCAATGTATAGAGCTAAAAGTTTTGATGAAGCCCTAGACAAGGCAGAAAGATTAATCGAAGATGGAGGATTAGGACATACTTCTTCATTATATGTAAACACAATAACAGAAAATGAAAAAATAGAGAAGTTTTCACATAAAATGAGAACATCAAGAATACTAATTAATACACCATCGTCACAAGGTGGTATAGGAGATTTATATAACTTCAAATTAGCTCCTTCATTAACACTTGGATGTGGTTCATGGGGTGGAAATTCAGTTTCAGAAAATGTTGGAGTAAAACATTTATTAAATATAAAAACAATAGCAGAGAGGAGAGAAAATATGCTTTGGTTTAGAGCACCTGAAAAGGTATATATAAAAAATGGTTGTCTACCTGTTGCATTAGATGAACTAAAAACAGTAATGGGTAAAAAGAGAGTATTTATAGTAACAGATGAATTTTTGTACACAAATGGATATACAAAACCAATAACAAATAAGTTAGAAGAAATGGGAATATCACACACAACATTCTTTAATGTTCAACCAGACCCAACACTTGCCAGTGCAAAAGAAGGAGCAAAAGCAATGGAAAGTTTTAAGCCTGATTGCATAATAGCAATTGGTGGAGGAAGTGCAATGGATGCAGGAAAAATTATGTGGGTAATGTACGAACATCCAGAAGTAGATTTTATGGATATGGCAATGAGATTTGTTGATATTAGAAAAAGAGTATATACTTTCCCTAAAATGGGTGAAAAAGCATATTTTATAGCTATTCCAACATCTGCTGGAACAGGTTCAGAAGTTACACCATTTGCAGTTATAACAGATGAAAAAACAGGTGTAAAATATCCACTAGCAGATTATGAATTAATGCCTAAAATGGCAATTGTAGACGCAGATATGATGATGAATGCACCAAAAGGTTTAACATCAGCTTCTGGTATAGATGCTGTAACACATGATTTAGAAGCATATGCTTCAATGCTTGCAACAGACTATACAGATGGCTTAGCTTTACGTTCTTTAAAAGTAATATTTGAATATTTACCAAGGGCTTATGAAAATGGTGCAAATGATGTAGAGGCAAGAGAAAAAATGGCTAATGCAGCTACAATGGCAGGTATGGCTTTTGCAAATGCATTTTTAGGCGTATGCCACTCAATGGCTCATAAATTAGGAGCATTTTTCCACTTACCACATGGTGTTGCAAATGCTTTAATGATAGATGAAGTTTTAAGATTTAATAGTAGTAAAACACCAGTAAAAATGGGAACTTTCCCACAATATAGTTATCCTCATACTCTTGAAAGATATGCAGAAGTTGCAGACTACTTGAATTTAGGTGGAGATACAAGCGAAGAAAAATTAGAAAATTTAATAAAAGCTATTGATGAATTAAAAGAAAAGATAGGAATAAAGAAAACTATAAGAGATTATGGAGTAGATGAAAAAGAATTTTTAGATAAATTAGATGAAATGAGTAAACAAGCTTTTGATGACCAATGCACAGGTGCAAATCCAAGATATCCTTTAATAGAAGAAATAAAGGAAATGTATTTAAAAGCTTATTATGGAGGTGAAAGATAATGGAAGTTATTGCTGAAAGAAAAACTAAAACTGTATATAGAGATAATGATAAAACAATTAAATTGTTTGTAGAGAATTATTCAAAACCAGACATATTAAATGAGGCCTTAAATCAAGCAAGAGTTGAGCAAACTGGAATAAATATGCCAAAATTATTAGAAGTTACAAAAATGGAAAATAGATGGGCATTAATTTCAGAACATATAGAAGGAAAAAATTTACAACAATTAATGGAAGAAAATCCAGATAAAAAAGAAGAATATATGAATATGTTCATAGATATTCAATTAAATATATTATCTAAAACTTGTCCAATGCTTAATAAATTGCAAGACAAAATGAAAAGAAAAATAGAAGAAAGTGATTTATCAGATACAATAAAATATGATTTAAACACAAGACTTGCTGGTATGCCAAAGCATAATAAAATTTGTCATGGAGATTTTAATCCTAGCAATGTAATTGTAAAAGAAGATGGAACAGTATATGTAATAGATTGGGCACATGTAACACAAGGAAATGCTTCAGCTGATGTTGCAAGAACTTATTTATTATTTAATTTAGATGGTAAAAAGCAAGAAGCAGAAGAATATTTACAAAAATTTTCTGAGAAGTCTGGAACACCGAAAACATATATTCAAAGATGGATACCAATAGTTGCAGCAGCACATTTATCAAAGGCAAGTGAAGAAGAAAGAAAATTTTTAATGCACTGGATAGATGTTGTGGATTATGTATAGAAAGGATGAAATAATTGAAAAAGGTAAAAGAAATAATAATAAACCTTATAAATGGCTTATGTATGGCCTTAGCAGATAGTGTACCAGGTGTATCTGGCGGAACAGTTGCATTCATACTAGGCTTTTATGATAAATTTATAAGTTCACTTGATGATTTATTTAGAGGAAATTTAGAAACTAAGAAAAAGGCCTTCGTTTATTTAATAAAAATTGGAATAGGTTGGGCAATTGGATTTTTGCTTGCAGCAAGTATTCTATCAAGTTTATTTAATACTAAAATTTATGAGATGAGCTCACTTTTCCTTGGATTTATAATATTTGCTATACCATTAGTAATTAAAGAAGAAAAAGAATCAGTTAAAGGAAAATACAAGAATATAATATTTACAGTTTTAGGCATTGCTTTAGTTGTTGGAATAGCAATATTAAGCCAAAAAGCAAATTTTGATATAAATCTTCAAAACTTAAATATTGGAACAATTGCATATATATTTGTAGTTGCTATGCTTGCTATATCAGCAATGATACTTCCTGGAATATCAGGTTCAACAATACTTTTAATATTTGGAATTTACATACCAATAATGAATAACATAAAGGCTTTCTTACATTTAGATTTTTCAGTATTTCCAAGTTTATTAACATTTGGATTAGGAATTATATTAGGAGTTGTATTATTTGCGAGAATAGCAAGAAAATGCCTAGAAAAGTATCGTTCACAGACGGTTTATGCAATTTTAGGCTTAATGATAGGATCAATATATTCAATAATGCTTGGACCAACAACTTTAGATGAACCAAAAGAAATGCTTACATTTTCAACATTTAGCATACTTTTCTTTATACTAGGTGGAGCAATAATTATAGGGCTAGAGTTACTAAAAAAAGCATTAAATAGAAAGAGTTAATCAAAATTTTTTGAAATATTTAAAAAATATTGACATTTTTATACCTTTTAGGGTATAATATAAATATAGTAGTAAAAAGAAAATTGATAATGAAATATGGGAATTGAGACCATTGAGAGATAGAATACTTTTTGCTAGTTGGTGTAATAATAAATTTGTATTATTAAGTGTATTTATGAAGCAGACACAAAAAACTCCAAGGAGAGAAATAGAAAAAGCCAAAAGATTATTAGAAGATTATAAGAAAAGGAGTGATTAAAGATGAGTAAATTTAAAAACTGGAAAGATGTAAAAAAAGAAATAGAAGAAGACTTCACAGAAGAAGACTTTGAAGAAATAGAACTTGAAAAACAAATAATAAAAGCTACTATTGAAGCAAGGAAAAAAGCTAAATTAACACAACAAGAATTAAGCGAACTATCTGGAATTATACAACCATCTATTGCTAAAATTGAAAATTTTGTAAGAACTCCACAATATACAACACTTATGAGATTATTACGACCTATGGGATATACAATAAAGGTTGTTCCTTTAAATTAAGAAGTAAAAAAATAATACTAATAAATACTATTTATATAGAAAAATATAAAGTGTGAAACAATTAAAAACGTTTCACATTTTTTTTATTTAAAGCTTATAATACCATAGGTGATTTTATGTTTGATTGCCATTACGATTTACTTACATATATTTATATGAATAGAGAGAAGGTAAGTGAAGTACGAGAATATTGTAATAAAATATTTAACAACAACATTACAGGTGGTATATTTAATCTATTTTATATGTCAGAACAAGAAATGTATGATGAACTTGGAATTGAAGCAAAGGACATTAATATAATAGAAAATTTAAAGGACGTAAAGGAATTAATAAAAAGAGAAAATTTAATTCCTAATAACATAAAATATATTTTTGGAATAGAGGGATTAGATTATCTAAAAAAAATAAGTGATATGGAAGAACTTTATAAATTAGGTGTTAGGTCAGTTAACCCTGTGTGGAATAATCATAATAAATTTGGAACAGGAGTAAGACCAATAAAAATTATAAATAAGCAAAAAGGATTAACTAAATTAGGAAAAAAACTAATTAAAAAGTTAATAAAATTAGGCATAGCAATAGATGTATCACATGCAGATGAGGAAACATTTTGGGATATAATAGAGGAATGTGAAAAATTAACTAAAGAACATGAGCAGATAGGTGGTGAAAATAGTGGAAAAACCACTTATATACATAATAAAAAAATAAAGCCTAAGATTTTTGCTTCACATTCAAATTGTAAAGCAATTTGTGATGTACCAAGAAATTTAACAGATAAACAAATAAGAACAATAGCAAATTTTGGAGGTATAATAGGAATTGTATCAGTAAAAGATTTTTGCTCTCAAGATAGTCATACAAACTTTGAAGAGCAGTATATAAAACATATATTACATATTAAAGATATACTAAAAAATGTAGATAACATTGCTTTAGCAACAGATGATATGACATATTACAAAATAGAGCCAGAGTATTATCAAAATATGAATATATTTAACCAAGCAAATGTAAGTGAGTGTATTACGAAACTTTTACAAGAAAATGAATTTTCGGATAAAGAGATTAAACAAATAATGTATGAAAATTACATGAGATTTTTTACAGATTAAATTTAAAATATAGTAACTTTTTATTGTAAAACAACAAGGTTCCTAGGTACCCACCCACAATCTTTGACTTAAGATGGTGGGTAGGGGTCTTTAAGTTCTACTTTTCTATAAATTTGAAGAAATATACTTGAAAAAACCGAAAAACTATGATAAACTCAACTTAAACACTTTTGAAATGGTAAAAATTCCCAATGCATTGGTATTCAATGTATTGGGAAGAATAATTGATTAATAAAAAAGGCGTAAGTTTTTTATTTTTTTGTCTGTGCTAAAATTTTTTTAAAATTTTTTTCACTAATAACTTCAAAGTCAGTTCTGAAGCCAAATTTATCATGAAGAGCATCAGTTAAATCAGTTCTAATGTAGTTTGGTATATATGAGTCTTCATTGTCTAATTTTACATCCATATTTCTTATTGTTTCTATAATTTCTGATACAGTATATTTTTCATCTAGTTTTTTCTCCAAATATCTATAAACAATTAAAGCAAGAAAACAAGTTACAAAATGGGCTTTTATCATTTCATCTTTAGAATGGAAAACCGGTCTAGACTTAAACTCACTTTTCATAATTCTAAAACTTTCCTCAATTTCCCAACGCCTATGATTTATTTTTACGATGTCTTGAACAGGATCTTTTAAATTAGTACAAACAGCGTATAGACCATCATATTTAGCTTCTTCATCAATTACACTTTGGTCAATAAAATAATTACTTTTTTCAGCGACTTCACCATCATTTGTAACATTAATTGTTTTGATAAATCTTTGTGGGTTATTTTGTTTTGCTTTGCCTATTTTTTTAGGATTCGTTTCAATTATCTTTTTTGCTCTATTAATTTGACATTCTCTAATGTGTTTTTGATACTCTTGATATTTTACAGAAAATGTAACAATTAATCTTTGTTCAAGACCATTTTCTTTAATCCATCTTTCTTTGTAGAAAGTTTTATCCTTATATTGTTGCATTAGTTTTTCATCAGTACGTAATTTAGATATATTGAATGTTTTCTTTTCATTAGGTAAATGCCAACCTTTTGTTAAATCAAGAGCTTCATCTTTTAATGGAGCTTTTAGTTTTTTAATAGATTGAGTAGTGATAAATTTTCTGTTATTTGTATTATTAAATTTGCGATTATCGATAGAAGCAAGACCAGCATCAGTACAAACAATAAATTTTGAATTTTCAAAATCTTTAATTATTTTTTCTTCTAAAGGCTTAAGAGTTTTTTGTTCATTGGTATTACCTGGAGTAATATCAAAAGCTAAA
>CANQWH010000050.1 GCA_947627495.1 uncultured Clostridia bacterium | reverse complement strand
AAAAAAGAAAAAAAATAAGAAAAATATTAATAATTATAATGTCAATTATTCTGTTTATAGGCTTAACAATTGTAATTCTCCTATCAGATTTGTTTAATATTAAACAAATTACAGTTGTGAATAATTCTAAAATTACTACAGAAGAAATTATAAAGCAATCTACATTGCAAGTAGGCAACAATATGTTTAAAACACTAAATATAAAAATTATAAATGCATTAAAAACAAATCCGTATATTGAAAATGTTAAGGTAAAAAAGAAATTGAATGGTGAAGTAATAATAGAAGTAGAAGAAAGAACATGTACATATATATTACAAAAGGAAAATCAATTTGTATATATTAATAATCAGGGATACATATTAGAAATATCAAATAATGCACTGCAAGTTCCAGTTATAAGAGGATATTTAACTCAAGATTTAACACCAGGTAAAAGGCTAGATGTTAAAGATTTAAAGAAGTTAGATACAGTTATACAAATAATCGAAATTGCTAAGAGTAATGGAATAAAAGATATAATTACAGGTATTGATATAACAGATGAAAAGAATTTTATATTAGATATACCAAGTGAGGGAAAAAGCGTACAATTTGGAGATGATTCTAATATCAATATAAAAATATTATGGATAGTAGATTTAATAAATAGAGAAAAAGGTATAGAAGGGGAAATAATTGTTAATGTACCTGATATTAAAAAGGTTTATTTTAGAGAGAAGGTGTAAATTTGAAAAAAATTCAAAAATTGCCAATTATATTTGGTAGTGTATGTTTTATTTTAACAATAGCGATTTTGGTACAAATAAAAACTGTAGATAGTATAACAAATGAGGAAGGTATATCATTAAATGATAACGCAGAATTAAAAGATGAAGTCTTACGATGGAGACAAAATAATAAAGATGCATATAAACAATTAGAAGAAGTAGAAGCAAGATTAGAAGAAGCAAGAACACAAGCAGCTACAAATAGTGAAGTAGATATAGAAGTTGAAAATCAAATTAAGAAAAATAATGCATTATTGGGTTTAACAGAGGTAAAGGGAAGCGGAGTGATAATAAAGTTAGACGAAAATAGGGAAGAAAATCCAGAAAATATAATTGATGTGAATTCTTACTTAGTGCATGAGGGAGACCTAATACAAATAGTTAATGAATTATATAATGCTGGTGCAGATGCAATATCTATAAATGGAAAAAGGATAGTTAATACAACATCAATACTTTGCGATGGAAATATAATAAGAGTTAATGGTGAAATTGTAGGGGTGCCTATTGAAATAAAAGCAATATGTTACCCTCAAGCGTTGTACAATTTAAGAAGACAAGGAGGCTATTTATCTTTAATGGTAAGTGGGGGCATATTAGTTGAAATGGAGAACAGTGATAATATAACAATACCAAAATATGATGGAGTTTATAGATATGAATATATATCATCAAATTACTAAAAAAGTATAAGAGGAGATTATAGTTTGCTTATGTTAGATTATACTAGAAAGGATATTATGAAAAAATGAAAAAGGGTCAAGTAGTAATGACAATTACAATAGGGATTATGTGTTTAATACTTACAGCATTAATTTTTATGCAGGTAAAAACAATAAGTCAAACAGATATTTCGGAATTAGAAATTATGAGAGAAAGCGAATTAAGAACAGAGCTAACATCATTAAAATCAAAATATGATGAAGTAGTAGCAAAAATAGAGGAAACAAATGAAAAGATATTAGAGTATGAAGAAGCAGCAATAAATGGGAAAGAAGCTTCTGAATTATTGCAAGCAGAATTAAAAGAAACGGAAGATTTGCTAGGGAAAAATAGTGTAACAGGAGAGGGAATAGTCATAAAAATGTCAAACAATGGAACAAGCAAAATAAATGCACAAGATTTATTAGAATTGGTAAACCTTTTGAGAAATGCAGGAGCAGAGGCAATTTCAATAAATGAACAACGAATAGTTTATGATAATTATATAGTTGATATAAATGGTTCAAGTTTTATAAGTGTAAATAATTATAAAACATCAGCACCATTTACTATAAAGGCAATAGGAAATACAAGCTACTTAGAAAGTGCTGTTGCACAAAAAAATGCTGGATATATAGATACAAAAATATCAGAAGGAAAACAAGTAACTTTGGAAAGAGAGGAAAATTTAAATATACCAGCATATAATAGTAGTTTGGATTTTGAATATGTTAAGGAGGGTACATAGTATTATGATAATAATAGCAATATTAATAGGATGTATTTTAGGAGCAATAATAGGAATAAATAGTCCAGTAATTTCATATACGTATTCTGGCTATTTGGCAATAGCGATAATTGCTGCATTAGACTCTGTTTTTGGGGGAATAACATCAGTTTTAAAAGGTAATTTTGAATTAAAAGTATTTATATCAGGATTTTTTGGAAATGCTGTATTATCAATGCTTTTAACATGGCTTGGTGTAAAATTAAATGTAGACATTTATTTAGCTGCAATAGTAGTATTTGTAGGAAGAATGTTTACAAATTTAGCAATAATACGTAGATATTATATTGATAAATGGAGTGAAATGATAAAGAAAAAAAGCGAATTATTAAAAGTCAAAAAACAACAAGATACTAAATAGTTTGGACCAGTAGGGATCCTAAAGAATATTGACATATGTCAATATTCTTAGGGTCCAAACTACATTATAAGACTTAGAATAATGTTGTTATGATACAATATCGAACCTATATGCGAACTATCTATGCTATTTAATACAGAAGGGTCTAATAATGGTGCAACTAAAGAAATTACAGCAAACGCTACAAAAACAATAAAGAATCCTTCTAATATACCATATAGAGTACCACCTAATTTGTTAAATTGATCTAAAATTGGTAGTTTGGCAATTAAGTCAGCAAGGAATGTAACAAATTTTAAAACTATTTTGACACCAATGAAAATAATTAAGAAACAAGAAGTTTCAATTAATGTAGTACTAATAGATGTTGCAATACTATCTACTGTATTTTTACTGTTCTTTAATATTATATCAGGTAAATCAAATGATAATTGTACTTCTTCACTGCTAGACACTCCTTCTGGTAAAATTTTGCTAACAATTGCATTTTGTATATTTTCATCTATATTGGTGTTTTGAATAATAGTATGTGCTATTAGTTTATAGAATAAAAATGCTATTATAATAGCAATTACAAAAGTACATAACTTAATTGCAACTTTTATTAATCCCCTTTTATAGCCTAAAAATGTAAATAAAAGTATAATTCCAATAATTATTAAATCAATAATAATAGACATTAAAATCACCTCCTTATAATGAAAGAATTTCAATTTTATCTTTGTAAATAATACCTGCTAAATCATTAGATAATACTATTTCCTGCACTTCATGAGATGAGGTATAATTTTTAATAAGCCATCCGGAATTATTAATGAATAATAATTCTGTTCCCAAATTAATAGCAATAACATTCCCAAAAATTTTAATTGATTTAGGCTCTCTTTTGAGAGAATATGTTTTTCTCTCAAGATTATTAGTATCTATAATCTGTACTTCAAATTCAGAGGAAAGAATCCCAGTAGTGTGTTTTTCAATTTGTACTAATTTATTATTTATATCTGCGAAAAGTATATTATTATCTTTAAAATTGGTGATAGTACTTGAAGATTGATCTTTAATAATATCTATATGATTATCATATAAACATACTAAATCATTATTACAATATTCTATATTAATGATTAAATCACCTGCAGGTGCAGAGTAATTATAATAAGTTGTATCTGCACTATTTTTAATAGCATTATCTATAGATATAATTTTAATGTTAGATTGTATTGTAATTCCAGAAAAATTTGCCTCTGCAAAAGCTAAAAATTTATTGTCGTTTGAAATAGAAGAATCTATAATATATGAATTAGCAAGATAATTTGTAAAAAGCTCGGAACCGTTTTCATCATAAACTGTACATATGGTTTTGTAAGTGGTATCTGAAATAGAAACATTAACATATCCATTTTTATTTACAGATAAATTGCTAATGTTACCATTAACATTTTTTTGCCATACAATGTTTCTATTAGAAATTAAATAAATTTTACTACCATTTTTTTCAGCAATACACAGAAAATCTCCATTAGTTTCAAAAATAGGTTCTGAGATTTCTATATCTTCAAATGAAAATACTTTAGTTGCAGACTTATTATAAAAGTCTAAGATATTATTATCTAAAACTACTATGTAATCTTTAAATGCAAAAGTATGAGTGTTTTCTACAGAAATTTTAGGTAAGGTATTTTCAGTTACATTTTTTCTAAAAACATACTCGTCTAGAAAAACACGTATTGTTTCATTCCTTTGATATAATATAGAGAAAACTGCAATTAATAATATAATAAAAATTATTAAAATCAATATTATAATTTTCTTCTTATTAATTTTTCTGTCCATAGAAATTATCATTCCTCTCTATAATAAAACCTATATATACTTATATCAATAAATAGAAAAATTTTCAAGGTTATTTTACAAAAAATAATATAAAAACAATTTGTATAAAACCGTAATAATCCTAAAATAGGATATAACAAACTAAGTAATGTACTAAATCCTATATTACTTAAAGCAATTGCTAACAAGCACATTGATAAAACAACACAAATATATAGTTTGGGGTTAGAAAGATTGATATTACTTAAAAATCCATAACCACTAGATATAGCAGTTGTAAATATAGCTCCCAAAATTACAAAACCACAAACATATTTATAGATGACGCCTAATTTAGTGGCAATATATATTACAGGCAATTCTACATTGTAAATTTCTTGAAAATAATAGTTTATTAAATAAAACAACACAATAGCAATTATAATAAGGATTATTGATACACATGAAGAAACAATTTTTGCTTTTTTTAAAGTTGGAACATAATTCCTTATACTAATTAAAATTGGAAAAACTACTATCAAATTGTAACTTGCATAAAGAAGTGAGCTTAAGAGCCAATTATAACCAGAAGTAGAGGAATTATATTCAAATGGAGTAAAACAATATGATGCTTTTATACCAAGAAATAAAATAATAAAAATTAAGAAAGGAATAAAATATTTATTAATTTTTATTATTCCATTTATATTATTTAAAAAAGTGAAAAAAGATAATATACATATAAAAATTGCTCCCCAAAGATGTGAAATGTGAAATTCTTGAGAAAAATATGCTGAAAATCCAGCAACCATTATAATAAATGATATCAATAAGAAAATATTTATGATATTACAAAGTACAATATTAATAAAGCTAGAGTTTCCTGTAATTTTATCAATAAAGGTCGCATATGAAGTGATATTATAATTAATTATAATGCTAAAAGTTTTATAAATAACGAATCCTATTATAGCACTAGAAATTAGTAAACCAATAAAACCATAAAAACCATTAACATTAAAAAATGTAAATATTTCTTTACCAGAAGCAAAACCTGCTCCGATAATTGTTCCAATAATAACTAATATACAATTTAACATATATATCACCAATTTAAATTTATGAATAAATTTTATAACTATTCTTCGCACAGAAATAAAATTTTACTTTATTAAAATGTAAGTTCCTATATAAAGAAGATATCTTTAAATTTTGTTTATAAATTGAAAAAAAAACTTATAAATGCTATAATAATATAGGTGGTTAAGTAATGAAAAACAGAAGAATATTTTTTATTATAATAGGTATTATATTAATAATTTCAATCATTTTAGTAATAATGATATTTTTTCATTTTAAGAATAAAGATAAAGTAATAATAGAAGAGTCAATAAATGAAGCTGAGTTAGAGATGCAATTTGATGAAAAATTTAATAATCCTGAGAATGAATATGTTTCAACTTTATATCATGTTGAAACATCAGAAACAGGAAAATATAAAATAAATGCTGATATTCCATATACTAAAATATCAGATAAAGTTGATGGAGAGATAAATAAACAAATACACAATATATTTGCCAAGAAGTTATTAGATGTGTATAATACGAGTAATAGCTATACAATTTTAACAATAGATTATGCATTCTCAATTAATAATAATATTGCTTCATTAGTTGTAAGATGCATTTTGAAGGAATCAAGCAATCCACAAAGAACAATTATAAAGACATATAATTATGATATAGAAACTAACCAAGAAGTACAGCTACTAGATATAATACCAGAAGAAAAAAAAGAAACTATACAAAGTAAAATATATGAAACAATAGAAAGTGAAATAAGAAAAGAAAATACCATAATTGAACAAGGATATGCACAGCAAGGTTATAATGTTTATAGAAGAAATAAAGAAAGTGATATATATTTATTAGAAAATGCAACAGAATTTTATTTAGAAGATGATATATTATATATTATTTACAGTTATGGGAATAATAATTATACAAATGAAATGGATTTAATAATTAATAAAATCTAGTCATATATAGAAAGGATGAGTTACGAAATGAAAGTAATAACAATTTCTGTTGATAAGAGAGAAAAAGAAGTACCAGATGTACAAGCAGTTTTAACTAAATATGGTGAAGAGATACACTCAAGAATAGGTTATCATAATTTACAGAAAGATAGAAAAGGTTTAATAGTAATAATTTATACAGGTAAAAATTCAGAAAAATTTTGTGAAGAATTAAATGAAATAAGTAATGTAAAAGTAAATTGCATTGAAGTTTAATAATCTATTATATTGCTAATTTATAAAGAAAAATCTTTGGTGTTTTATTACCAAAGATTTTTCTTTTATAATTTATGAAACGAAATTTTTAATTATCATAATCATTAATTGTTCCTTTATTAAGTTTAAATAATTTCTTTAATTTATTTATAAAAGTACGTACAAAACCAATTTTCTCCTTAGATTTGTCAACAAGTGTTAATGCTGTACATTCTTGTTTAAATAAGCTAATTTCTCCATATTTTAAAATTTCCTCTTTTTTATTATCTAAAGCATTCATTAAGTCACAGTAAAAGTCGTTATAAAATGTATAACCATTTGAAGAACCAATAATATTTTTAAAGTTATATAACTTATTTTTTAATTCTTTTAAATCTTCTATAGTATTTATGCTATCAAACTCATAAGAAAAACAATTTCTAATAATAAAGTTTTGAATATTGAAAAATAATTCTTTGATACTTTGTTTTTCTCTTGAAATAATATCATTTAATTCTTTTATATCATTAACTTTTTCGGTAGTTTCTAGTTCACTTGTATAACAAGCAAGTTCATTTTCTAAATTTAACAGCTTATCAAGTTGTCTTGTAATTCTATTGTAAATTCTTTGGTTAAATTTAGCAATAAAAGTATTTTTGAAAACATCATTACTATTTAAAACACTATGGAATAATGGATATGTTCCAGTAAAATAAGCAATTTGATTTACTAAAGTACACTCTAATGGATAGTAATTTGGACTAATAGTATTTAATGTTATATCAAAGTATTTTTCTTCAACTATATTATTCATATTAGCTTCAGAGGCCATTAGTTGTATAGCTGCCTCATTAAGAGCAAGTCCAGAAGAATCGGAAGTTAATCCGAACAAGTTTTCTTTTGCCAATCAACCTGCCTTCTTGTATAAAATGTATACATTCGTGCATAGCCACATCTGGAATAGAAGAGAAATTTAAATCTTCATTAAAATAAATAGCATTATAACCAGAAATATATTTAGCACCACTAGAATCTTTAGGCATAGTTGCTGTGTACATATCTAAAGCACAAAAAGAATTATATAAAGCTTGTCTATCCAAATCATGTTCAGGAAAGGCAAGACACAATTTTATAGATAAATCTTTTGATATAATTTTAATTTGACCAGCATTTAATTCTTTAATATTGGTTATTTTTTCTTTCTTCAACAAATAATCTATGTTCATTGGTAACTCCTTTTTATTATATGAACACCTAGTGTGTTCTGACCTTTACTCACAATTTATAAATGTAAATAAAGCTATTTATTTTCATTTGTACATCATAATTATACTACAAAAATTGTCAAAAAATATTACAAATATATTAAATTTATGTTACAAAAATATTACAATAAGTAAAAAAAAACATAAAAATGTCATAAATGTCAAAAACCTTGATACTGTAAGCAAAAATAAACTAGTACAAAACTAAGAATATTGACTATTTGTAGAAATATGTCATAATAAATATGTATAGTTAGATTAATAAGGAGTTGGGGAAATTGATACAACGTAAAAAGAAAAAAATTATTGTAATTTCTACAATATTAATAGTGGTTGCCATTATAATAACAGGTACATTTATAATTATTAATAAGAACAATAAAGAAAATGAGAAGATTGCAGATGAAACATCAGAGTTAGATTTTAAAACAAAATCATTAATTTTAAAAACAACAAGTGAGATTAAAAATGATTATAATGCAATCTCTGTAGATGAATTAATGGAAAATATGTATGTTTTGAAATATGAAACAGAAGAAGATGCTAAAAATGCATACAAAAAGTTAATAAAGGATAAAGATATAGAATATGTTACACCAGATTCAACTTATGAGGTAAATAAAATAAAAGACTATATAATAGCATTAGGTGATGAGAGTGGAAATCAATACTCTTCATGGGCAGGAACAGCAATGAGGGTGGATAAACTTCAAAATTACATATCAGACAAAAATGAGACACCATCTATAAAAATTGCTGTTATTGATACCGGATTAGATAGTAGTGTTATAGAACGATTTTCTATATATGCCAAGTTTTTAACAGGACATAATGTAATTAATGACAATAATAATGTTGAAGACAAAATGGGTCACGGAACATTAATGACATATGCTATGTTAGATTGTGGATATCATAATATGAGTATATTACCAATAAAAGCAATGAATGATAATGGGGAAGGACAAATTACAGATATAATCAAAGGAATTAGTTATGCTATAGATAATAAAGTAGATATTATAAATATGAGTTTAGGCGGTGTAAGAGATATATCTTTTTCTACAAATGATCCTTTAAAAGAGGCAATTGATAAAGCAATAGATGCAGGTATAATTGTAGTAGCAGCATCTGGTAATGGAGACGAAAAAAGTAACATAGCATACAATATGGATTTACCAGAATATAAAGTTTACCCAGCATGTATAGAAGATGTTATTACAGTAGGGGCTGTAGAAAATAAGCTAATTAAACTTTCAGAAGAGGGGATGATTACTAATGATTTTACCGAATATTATAGACCTACAATGTCAGATTTGAAAATAGCTGAATTTTCTAATTATGGAAGTGCAGTTGATTTTGTAACACCAGGTAAATCAATACTGGGAGTGATACCAGGAGATCGTATGGTATATAGTAGTGGTACATCACAGGCATGTGCACATCTGTCAGCAGTAATTGCAGATATATTATCATATAATGAAAATTTTACAAAGGATCAAGTTTATGAAATATTGAAATATTATTCTGTCGACTTAGGTGGAACTGGAAAAGATGTATATTATGGTAATGGTTTTGTAAATTTCAATGATATGAAAGAATGCATTTGTGGATGTGAAGATTGCGATGAAATATATTGTTTTGATTGTGAATGTGAAAGTTGTATATATCATGGAGAATCAGAAAAAACTCTTGAGAGTATAGAAATTACAACAAATCCAACAAAAACAACATATACAGAAGGTGAAACATTTAATCCAGCAGGAATGGTAGTAACAGCAGTGTATAGTGATAATTCAAGAGAAACAGTAACAGAGTATACATATGAACCAACAACAGAATTAACAACAAGTGACACAACAATAACAATAACATACCAAGGAAAACAAGCAACTGTAACAATAACAGTAAATGCAAGAGTAGTAGAACCAGAAAAACCAACTTTAAGTAAAATAGAAGTAACAACAAATCCAACAAAAACAACATATACAGAAGGTGAAACATTTAATCCAGCAGGAATGGTAGTAACAGCTGTGTATAGTGATAACTCAAGAGAAATAGTAACAGATTATACATATACACCAGCGGGAGAATTAACAACAAATGATAAAATAATAACAATAACATACCAAGGAAAACAAGCAACTGTAGCAATAACAGTAAATGCAAGAGTAGTAGAACCAGAAAAACCAACTTTAAGTAAAATAGAAGTAACAACAAATCCAACA
>CANQWH010000049.1 GCA_947627495.1 uncultured Clostridia bacterium | reverse complement strand
CTACCAAAACCTAAACCTGTATATTTATCAGTATTTTTAAGAAATAGGATTTTTTAAATCCATTTAGATTTTGAGTCATGTGCGTCTGCCAGTTCCGCCACAACGGCATATTATAAAGGGCTTTATTTGCCCTTTTATGGTTTATAAGCATTTTTTGGGTCTCTTCTATCTTTGTTTTGTCTTCTATCTGATTTTCTTTTATCTATTGGAACATTTTCATTTGTTTTTCTTCTGTCTTCCAATTTTCTTCTTTCTTTTTTTCTTCTTTCTTCAAACATTTTTCCATTTGAGTCTATAACCATCTTTAGAACACCTCCCTATAATTTTTTCACTAGTTCTTTAAATTTATTTCCTCTTTCTTCAAAGTTTTTAAACATATCAAAGCTTGCACTTGCTGGTGAAAATAATACAATTTGATTAGTCTTTGCTTTTTGCTGTGCTCTTTTTATTGCTGACTCTAATGAATTTTCCTTGTATATTTCTATGTTTTTATTAAGCTCTTCACTTTTTTTCTTTACTACTCCATATATTTTTTCTGAAGTTGCCCCCATAAGAATTAGAGTTTTTACCTTTTCAAGTATTGGCTCTGCAATTGGCTCATAATCTAAATGTTTATCATATCCTCCTGCTATTAACACAATTTCTTCATCAAATGATTTTAAACCCGCAATTGTTCTTGTTGGGCTTGAAGCAATTGAATCATTATACCATTTTACTCCTTCAATTTCTCTTACGAATTCTAACCTATGCTTAACTCCTTCAAAATTTTTTATGGCTTTTATTTGTTCTTCTATATCTATAAGTGTCTTTGTTGCTACTATTGCTGCACATATATTTTCTGCATTATGAACTCCTCTAAGATGTGTATCACTTAGTTTTAATACATGTCTTCGTAAATCATTTTCACAATCTTTAATTATTCCATCATCATATATAACTCCATCTTTCAATTTTTCTTTGCTACTAAAGAAAATCACTTTACTTTTGGCTTCTTTTTCAAAAGACTTTGTTATATCATTGTCATAATTCAATACTAATATATCACTTTCTTTTTGATATTTCAAGATGTTTTTCTTAGATTCTATATATTCTTCATATGATTTATGTATATCTAAATGATTTGGTGTTACATTTGTTACAACTGCAATGTTTGGACTTTTCTTCATTGTCATTAATTGGAAACTGCTTAATTCTAATACTACAATATCTTTTGGTTCCATATTTTTTATTTCTGTAAATAATGGTATTCCTATGTTTCCACCTAAATAACATTTATACTTGTTTTTTAGAATTTCATATATTAGTGATGTAGTTGTTGTTTTTCCATCACTTCCAGTAACTGCAATTATTTTACATGGTGCAAGTTCTAAAACTAATTCTATTTCTGATGTAAGCTTTGCTCCATTTTTTATAGCATCCTCTATTTCTGGTAAATCAGGTCTACATGATGGAGATTTGAAAATTATATCAAAGTTATTTAATTTTGACAAGTAGTTTTCTCCAAAAGAAGTATCTATTTTATATTCCTCTATTTTATTTAATATTTCTTTATCTATTTTTTCTTCTTCTCTTTTATCAAATACTGTAATTCTTGCTCCTAAATCATCTAAATAATCTAGTAATGGTTTATTGCTTACCCCTAAACCTATTATAGCTACTTTTTTATTCTTTAATGAGTTATTAAATTCTTCCAATTTCTTATTTTTCACTATAATTCTCATTCCTTTCAAGCTTAAATAGGCATATAAATCTTTCTTATTGTGATAAATATATAATTTCTTTTGAGTTCAGCGGACTTTTATATGTAACGGTGAATAGTAACATATTTCTAGTTTATCACATTGTTATTATATTTTCAAATACTTGTTTTGCTACTTTTTCTTTCATTTTTGCTCTATCTTCTGTTTTTACAGATATGCTTTTACTAACACATTGTTTTGTATCATTATTATAAATTGTATAATATACTTTGTTTTCTTTGCTTGTTGTATTTCCTAGTTCTCCTGTTACTCCTACTCCAATATTACTATTTGCAAATTCTGCTACTTTTTTTGCCATTTCTTCAGATGTTTCTATGCTATAAACAGTATATTCATTTATTATGGATTTGTCAACATTAAATTTTATCTTGTATTCATTTGAATATGTTACTAAACTTACCTTTAATACATTAGATGCTCCAGATATATTTGTTATTTCATTTGCTAAAAATCCTCCTGTGCATGATTCCATAAATGCTATCGTTTTATTTTCTTTTTCTAATTTTCTTACAATATTTTCACATACTTGTTTCATTCTTAATCTTACCCTTTCAATCTTTAGTTAGATGTTATTCAAAAAACTCTCCCATTTTTATTTGATTTCCCCTTAAGAAATCCTGTATAGACATTCTTTTAGAATTTTCAGCTTGCACTTCTTGTAATACTACTACACTATCTTTAGCTTTTACATATAAACCATTTTTTATATCTGAATATATAACTGTTCCTCCTTCTAGAGTTTCCATTCTTGCTCTGTGTTCTTTGAATTCTGGATGTTCTTCTTCAAATTCATTCATGTTTAGACTTTGTACTTTCCATATTTTTATTTTCTTACCATTTAATGTTGAATATGCTCCCATTATTGGATTTAATCCTCTAACTAAATTCTTTATTTCTTTTCCAGTTTTATTATTCCAATCTATTTTTGCCATTTCTTTATTTAGCATTGGAGCCATTGTAAAATCATTACCTTGTTTTGTTCTTGTTACTATTCCCTTCTCGATATTATCAACTGTTTTTACTAACATTTCTCCACCAATTTTTGAAAGTCTATCCCATAATTCTCCTGTTGTTTCATCTTCTCCTATTTCTACTTCCTGTTTTAAAATTATATCTCCTGTATCCATTCCTTCATCCATATACATTGTTGTAATTCCTGTTGTTTTTTCTCCATTTATTACTGCCCATTGTATTGGTGCTGCTCCTCTATATTTTGGAAGTAATGAGCCATGTACATTTATTGACCCTAACTTTGGTATATCTAATATTTCTTTTGATAATAATTTGCCATAAGCAACTACACAAAATAAATCCGGATTTAATTGTTCTAAAATTTCTTTTATTTCTTCAATCTTTTCTGGTTGAAGAACTGGTATATTCTTTTCTAAAGCAAATTCTTTTACTGGTGAAGCAATCATCTTCATTCCTCTGCCCTTTGGTCTATCTGGATTTGTTATAACTGCTATGATATTATGTTTAGCATTATATATTTCTTCTAAAGATTCTTTTGCAAAATCTGGTGTACCCATGAAAATTATGTTTAACATTGTATTCTCCCTTTCTATTACTTGTTTTCTGGATTTATATATTCCAACGTTCCTGGGATTATTTTATCTACAAATACTTCTCCATTTAAATGGTCTACTTCGTGGCATATAGCTTGTGCTAGAAGTCCTGTAGCCTTTATTTCTACTTTTTTACCATTTTCATCTAATGCTTTTGCTTTTACTTTTTCTGGTCTTTCTATTTTACCAAATTTGTTTGGAAAACTTAAACAACCTTCTTCTACTACTTGCTTGCCTGATGTTGAAACTATTTCGGGGTTTATCAGTACATGAACTGGTTCTCCATCACCAACATCTATTACTATTACTTGTTTTAATATTCCAACTTGAACTGCTGCTAATCCCACTCCGTCATACCTATGTAATGTATCTAGCATGTCCTTTACAAGTTCCCTTATTTTATCATCAATAACTTCTACTTTCTTAGATTTTTTTGTTAATATTTCGTCTCCTTCTTTTCTTATAATTCTAATTGCCATTCCTATATGCTCCTTTCAATTTTTCTTAGATTTAACTCATATTATTTGGATTTACATCTACACTTACTCTTGTTTTTTTATATTTTAGATTATAATAATCTTCTAATGCTCTATTTATTATATCTATAATTTTATTATTTAACTTGCATTTTGCAATTATTCTCCATCTATATTTATATTTTATCCTATCTATTGGTGCTGGTAATGGAGGCATAATTTGCATCTCTGCTTGTCCATATTTTTTTAGTAAATTATATAACTTTTCTGATGCTTCTTTAATTTCATCTTTATCTACTGAATTTATTCCAAACATAATTATATCGCAAAATGGCGGATATTTCAATTGTTTTCTTAATTCTATTTCAGTTTTATAAAAATTATCATAATTTTGTTCTTTGCTACATTCTATACAAAAGTTTTCTGGTGAGTATGTTTGTATAATAACTTTCCCTGGAAGTTTTTCCCTACCTGCTCTACCTGCTACTTGAACTAATATATCAAATGTACGTTCATTTGCTCTAAAATCTTCAGTATTTAAACTTGCATCTGCTGCTATAACTCCTACTAAAGTTACATTTGGAAAATGATGTCCTTTTACTACCATCTGTGTTCCTATAAGTATATCTATATTTTCTTCTTTAAATTGATTTAATATTTTTTCGTGTGAATTTTTTTTACTAACTGTATCAATATCCATTCTAATTGTTGTTGCCTGTGGATAAGTGCTGTAAATAAGTTCCTCTAATTTCTGGGTTCCGCTTCCAAAATGTTTAATATTTTTACTTTTGCACTTTGGACAGGTCTTTATATTATTCATTTCATACCCACAATAATGGCATTTTAGCTTATCTTCCTTCATATGATATGTTAAACTTATGTTGCATCTTTTACACTTAACAGTATATCCACAATCTCTACACATTACAAAAGTTGAAAATCCACGTCTATTTAAAAACAATATTGTTTGTTTTTTGTTTTCTAAGTTTTTTTCTATTTCTTTTTTTAATTTTTCACTTAATATTGAACGGTTACCATTTGCAAGTTCTTGCCTTAAATCCACTATTTCTACATCTGGAAGGTCTGAATTATTGGCTCTTTTTGTTAATCTAATAATATTTTTTGCATTATAATATGTTGAAATATCCGGAGTTGCACTTCCTAGAACTAATGGAATATCATTTTTTTTAGCTATGTATGTTGCTATATCTTTTGCATTAAATCTTGGTGCCATATCTGATTTATATGAAGTATCATGCTCTTCATCTATGATAATTATTCCTAAGTTTTGCACTGGTGCAAATATTGCAGATCTTGCACCTATTACAATTTTACATTTATTTTCTTTAATATTTTTCCATTGGTCATTTCTTTCCCCTGTTGATAATTTACTATGTAATACTGAAATGCAATCTCCAAACCTTGCGGAGAATCTATCCACCATCTGTGGCGTAAGAGAAATTTCTGGCACAAGCACAATTGCACGTTTTCCTTTATCTATCACATTTTGTATTAACTGCAAATAGACTTCTGTTTTCCCTGAACCTGTTACACCATATATCAAAAACTCATTAAATTTACTGTTACTTATTTTATCAAAAGCTATTTGTTGTTCCTCTGTTAATGGTAACGGCTTATCATGTTTTATTTCTCTACTTTTAAATGGATTTCTCTCGATTTTTTGCTCTATAATTTCTATATAATCTTTCTTTTCTAAAGTTTTTAATGTAGCACTTGAAACCTCTGCTAATATCTCTAAATCTGCTTTATATATTCCATCATTTTCTGATAAAAATCTTAATACTTTTATATGCTTTGCATTTTTTAGTTGTCCTAAGTCTATTTCCATTTCTATCTCATCTATGTCTTTTTTTAGGTATACAAAATTTGCAGTTTTATCTTTTATTCTATTCTCTAAATTTGTGGTTTTTTCGCCTGGTGGTAGCATTAGTTTTATACATTCAGAAATGTTGCAAAAATATCTTCTAGCCATTAATTTTGCAAGCTCTATATTTTCTTCTGTAAGTGGTATATCTTCTATTTTTATTATTTCTTTATTTGCAAATTCAGATTCTTGTTTTAATCCTATAACAAATCCCTCTATATTAGAATTTTTTGGTCCAAAGGGCACAAAAATTCTTGCTCCAATTTTTATAGTGTTTTCCATATCTTTTGGAACAATATAATCAAATATTTTATTTAAGTCTTTTGCTATCCTATTTATTATAACCTCTGCTATCATTTTTTTCCTTTCTATTGCACGTTATTATATTATATTTTTATTTTTCTATTTAAATAAGTTGAATATATATATGTTTCTGCAACTTTCCTTTGTAATGCTTGTTCTAGTGCACGCTTATATAACGCTAGTTGTGCTTCATACTTTTCTATTAAACTTTGTTCTTGCATTTCTGGCACATAATCTGTTTTATAATCTATTAAAATTATATTGTCATTCTCATCTATAAAATATAAATCTATTATACCTTGCACTAAGATATTTTCTTCTATATTATTTCCATATACTTCTTTTGCTGGTATATTTATATAAAATGGCTGTTCCTTAAATACTTTTTTTGCTTTTCGTATTTTATAGAATAATGAGGATTTTGCAAAATTTAAAATTTTTTCTTTTGGTACCGCTTCTTTTTGCTTTTCTGTTATTATTTGTTTTTGAACCAATTCTTCTAATAACTCTTCTATTTTTTCTATTGTATAATCTTGCATAAAATTTAGTTTTTGCATTACTAAATGAACTGTTGTACCTACCTCTGCTTTTGTAAGTTTTAATACTGGCTCTAAAAATTTTGGTTTTTTCATCTGTAATTCTGTGTCTTTAAAATCATTCTTTGTCAATTTACTTACTGAACTTTTTCCTTCTATTTTTGTTAATTCCTTTTGTGGGTATTCCCAAGTTAATAATCTATCTATTTCTGGTTTTATTTCTCTTTCTTCTATTTTTAATATATCCTTTTCTGCATTTACTTTTTCTTCTCCAAACTTATCATCTATTGAATATTCATATACCTTTATTAAGTCTTTCATTTTACTATCACAAAGGTTTACAGTTTCTATCCAGTCTAGATATGATTTAGCCTTTTTTGCTATTTCTTTTGTTAATTTATTATTTGATATTTGTAATAGATTTTCTTTATCTTTAATGCTTTCCTTTAAATTTTTATCTATTCCGGTTATTATTAATTTTTCTCTTGCACGAGTTAGAGCTACATATAGAAGTCTCATTTCTTCTTCTTTTAATTCTTTTCTTATATTAATTTTTATAGCTTCTTTTGCTAAAGTATTATACTGTATTTTTCTTTCATAATTGATATATTTAGGACCAAAGCCTATTTCAGGATGTATTAATATGCTATCATTTAAATCTAACATATTAAACATATTTCCTGTACCACATAAGAATACTACTGGAAATTCTAGTCCTTTACTTTTATGTATGCTCATTATTCTTATTACATCTTCATTTTCTCCAATTAACTTTGGAGCTCCCATATCGCTACTTGCCTTTGTTACTTTATCTATAAAGCTAATGAAATTATATAATCCCTTAAAACTTCCTTGCTCATAATCTTTTGCTTTTTCAAATAACATCCTTAGGTTTGCAGTTCGCAAATTTCCATTTTGCATTAAGCTTACATAATTATAAAACCCTGTTTTTTCATATATATACCAAATTAATTCATCTAATTTTAGATATTCTTGTTTTGTTCTAAATTCATCTATTAATTCTAAAAATTCATTTATTTTCTGACCTATCTTCTTATCATTCCTACTATCTAATAATGCATTATAGTAACTTTGCTTATTATTGTTCATTCTTATTTCTATTAACTCATTATCTGTAAAGTTTCCTATTGGACTTCTTAATACTGTTGCTAATGCAATATCATTATCTGGATTGCTTATTATTTTTAATAATGCCATTATTATTTGTATTTCTATACTTTCAAAATAATTTGTTCCAATATCACTAAATACAGGATATTCTAAATTTGCTAACTCTTTTTCGTATATTGGTGCAACCTTTGCAGTTTTTCTAAGCAAAATTACTATATCTTTAAATTGAAGTTTTCTATAACCTTTCTTTTTATCAAATACATAATATCCACTATCTATAAGTTCTTTTATTTTACTCGCTACAAATTTTGCTTCTATTTCTGCTTTTTCAAGTATCTCTTTACTTTCTTCTTTTTCATTCTGTTGTTCTTCATCATCATACTCTTGTTCATCTTGTGGTTCTTCCTCATTACTTTTAGCATCTATAATATGTAGTTCTGCATTTCCTAATGTTTTACCATCAAATTTTAAATAATCTTGTCCCATATTTAAGAACTCATTTTCATCATAATCTATACTTCCAAAATCCTTGCTCATTATGTTTTCAAATATTGTGTTACATAAATCTAGTACATTTTTTCTACTTCTAAAATTTGCAAATAGTTGTATTTTATTTTCATTATATGTATTATATTTTTTCAAGAAAAGCTCTGGTCTTGCTTGTCTGAATTTATATATACTTTGCTTAACATCTCCAACCATGAATATGTTATTTCCTTTTGATACCTTTTTTAAAAGTTCTTCTTGAATTTCATTACTATCTTGATATTCATCTATTGCAATTTCTACAAAATTTTCTTGATATTCTTTTGCAACTTCTGTTGGCACATATTCTCCTTTTTCATTTTTCTGTACTAATATTTGCAAAGCAAGATGTTCTATATCATTAAAGTCTATTATGTTTTTTTGTTTCTTTTTATTCTTATATTCCTCTGAGAATTTTAGTATAACATCTTGTATTTCTTGCATTATTTCATACATTGCATAAATATCTAAATTTGCTTGCTTAGAATTATATATAAATATATTCTTTTTTAATTTATCTATTTTTTCCTTTTCACTATCTCTAACTTCTTTTGCTTTATCTTTAATATCTGATACTATTTTTTTATCTGATGCCCATGTTTTAAATTTTAGGGTTTGCATTTCGTTATATATTTCATCCCAATCATTGCAATGCAAGATATTTTCTAGTTTTTCTATATCATCATTTATTATTAAAAACCATTTGCTTAAGTCTGTTTCTAGTTCTAAAATCTTACTTGTATTTTTTAATGTTTTTATAGAATCTGCTATTATCTCTTTTGCTTCTTTTATTAGGATTTCTCCCCATTCTGTTTTTGAAAAATCATCATCTACATTTATATTAAATTTATCTACTTGTGCCTTTAGCCATTCTTCTGGATATGGCATGCTTTGAATATACTTATATATTTTTAAAATTATCTCTTTTAACTTATCGTCATCTCTATAACCACAATATGTATCTACAAGTTTTATAAATTTTTCATTTTTCTCTTCATATAATTTTTCAAATAATTCTTCTAATACTTCCATCCTTAATAATTCTATTTCAGGAGTATTTGCTAATCTAAAATTTGGTGATATATCTGTTTTATAGAAATTATTTTTTATTACCTCTAAACAGAATGCATGTATTGTTGATATATGTGATTTGTTAAGTAATATAATTTGCTTTTGTAAATTTAAGTTATCTGGGTCTTCCTCTAGCTTTTTATATATTGCATCTAATACACGTTCTCTCATTTCTGTTGCTGCTGCATTTGTAAATGTTACTACTAATAATTTATCTACATCTATGTTTTCATTTGTTATTTTATTTATTATTCTCTCTACTAATACTGCTGTTTTTCCGCTTCCAGCAGCAGCTGCTACTAATATGTTATTTCCTTTTTTATATATTGCATTTTCTTGTTCCTTAGTCCAGCCCATAAGTTAATTCCTCCATTATTTCTTCTCCTACATTTTAACATAGAACAAAAAATTAGTAAACATTTTTGTTTACTAATTTTTATTGATTATATATTTATTATGCAACATCAACATCTTTTACTGTCACTCCATCTTCATATATAGTATCTGGGCAAATATCAATACATTTAGTTGTATCTCTATCTCCTGATATATCCCAAGCTAATGTTCCATTCATAATTGTACATCGATTTATAAATATATCTACATCCTTTATCTTATCAAATATACCGCCAGCTTCTATATCTTCTTTTAAGGAATATGCCTTTATTATACCATTATCAAAAAAAACATAAACTATATATTCTTTTGTGGGTTTAACCTGAATTATATTTGGTTTCATAAAAGTCACTCTCCTTATTTTAATGGTTCTATTTTTATAAATTCCTTTTTATTCATTCCATTTTCCCAATTTTTAAAAAGTTCTTCTCTATGTATCTCAAACCATGCTAAAACTAATCTTATTTGTTTTTTTGGAATAAATCCTTCAATAACAGCTTCTTGTTCCATATCAAAAACAGCAGTAAATTCATTATACTGTATATGAAAATGTGGTGGATTATGTTCTTTATAATGCATTATAATTATTATACCAAAGAATCTTGATAATTCAGACATTTTACAATTCATCCCTTCTCATACTAAAATACGATGTTTTTATTTTCGATACTAATTTTGTTCCCATCTAACCATTTTAATATTTTTATATTTGTCTAATACATCCATATATTTTTGATATTCTTCTTCCCATAACATATCTGGTACTTTATCAAAAGCATCAAATACTTTTTCTGCTTCTACTAAGAATATTAATTGATCTTGACTACTTAATTTTTCATATTTTTTTGAAAATCTATATAATTTATCTAACATTTGGTTTGCTTCTATAAATCCATAAAAATCTTTTACTTTCATTCCTGCTGCTTTAATTTGTACATATGCAAACATCATTAATATAAATATTACCAATATTAATACGTATATAGCTATAAGTAAAAACATCTTTTGCACACCTTCTTTTTTCTCATTTGCAATTTTCATTTTTATTATAGCATATATATCCATTTTTGGCAATTATTTTTTT
>CANQWH010000048.1 GCA_947627495.1 uncultured Clostridia bacterium | reverse complement strand
CTAAATAGAATATAAAAGAAATATTAATATTAATTAAATTGTGAATTGTAACATAAAATAGTTATTATTTACAGCTTGTACTATAAAGTCCGCCAAACTCGAAAGGAGCTTCTATATTTTTTCAAAATTGAACTTAAGGCCGGCGATTGCCTTCGATGCTTTTCGGGGGTTTTCAATTTATACTAAATATAAAACTCCTGCGTTTGGCTACTTTGTGCATATAATAGGTTGGAAATTGTAAGAAAGAAACACATATATTGACAAAATTCGACTTTTTGAGTATTATATATAAGGTAATAATTGAAAATTATTTTCTAAAATAGTATATATAAGAAAGGAAAGGGACAAAAAATGTGGAAAGAATTTAAAGAATTTGCATTAAAAGGCAATATAATGGATTTAGCAGTTGGTGTTATAATAGGTGGTGCATTTCAAAGTATTGTAAAATCACTAGTAGATGATATAATAATGCCAATAGTTGCAATATTTACAGGGAAGGTAGATTATTCTGAGTTAAGTATAACAATAGGTCAAAGTTCAATAAGATATGGCTCATTTATAACAGCAGTTATAAACTTCTTAATAATAGCTATATCTGTATTTTTACTAGTAAGATATATTAACAAGCTAAACAAAAAATTAGAAGCAATAACAGAAGAAGAAATTAAAAAATTAGAGAAAAAAGGAAAAATAAAAAAGAGAAAGAAAGATAAAGAACAAGAAGTAGTAGAAGAACCAACAACAAAGTTGTGTCCATATTGTTTTACAGAAATAAGCATAAAGGCAACACGTTGTCCACACTGTACATCAGAACTAGAGGAAAAGTAAGATATTACATTAAAGGTTGTTAGTATTTAGTACATATGAGATATTAAGAAATATGTTAGAATATGATAAGAAATTTATGAGAAACAAATTGTAAAATTTGAAAAAAATGTCGTATTTTGAAATAAATTTGTAGTATAAAACTAAAATATTACAAATATTACAAAAATATGACATTTTTGTTTCAAATGAGATAATTATATTTACATACAGAAAAAAGAATGTTAAAATGAAAATGTATGATAGTAAAGCATTAATAAAATAAATTTTACTTGAAGATTTGGGGAGTGTTTATGAGGAGAAAAGAAGAAAAACAAAAAACAAGCGGCATTTGGAAGGTTATAAAAATATTGCTTCTTGTAATAGGAATTTTAGTTGTACTAGTTGCAGGTACAATATTGTATAAGGCTAATAGATATCCAGATAAAGTTCCAGATGTATTTGGCTATAAGCCTATGATTGTATTATCTGGTTCAATGGAAACATACATATACACAGGTGATTTGGTATTTGTAAAGATGGTTGATACAGATACACTAAAAGTAAATGACATAATAGCTTTTAGAAATGAAACAAATACAGTAACAACACACAGAATTATTGAAATTGTTATGGAAAATGGTGAAAGATTTTTTAGAACAAAAGGTGATAACAACAATGTAGAAGATGCAAATTTAGTTCCAATGTCTGCTGTAGAAGGCGTTTATGTTGGAAAAATATCAGGTTTAGGTAATTATTTAACATTTGTTGGACAACCAATAGGACTTGCAGTATTATTATTAATAATATTGGTAGTTGGTTTAGGATGGCTATACATAATAAATAGAATGGACGAAAAAAAATATTCAAAAGAGCATGAACAAGAAATGAAAGAATTTGAAGAATTTAAAAGAAGAAAACAAGAAGAACAAGATAAAAAGTGATATTAATTTTTTATAACAAGCCAAACGCTTTTTATAAAGTAAAATAATAAAGATAGATACAAAGGAGGAGGTGAATAAATTGAATAAAAACACAATAAAACTAGGAATGGTTGTTCTTATGCTTATAGTAGTAGCTTCATATTTTATATCTGGTACATATGCTAGATATGCAAGTGACTTCTCAGGTAATGCTTCTGTAACTGTTGCAAAATGGGCAGTAAAACTTAATGAAAGTGAAGAAGATGATATAACATTTACAGTAGAAGAAAATGAAAATGTAGTTGCTGATAGAATAGCACCATCTGTAAAGGCTACAGCAAATGCAATACTTGATTTAAATGAAACTGAAGTTGCAGTAGACGTAATTGTAGAAAAAGGAGCTGAATTTGACAGCAAAATAAGTGATTTAGGATTAGATCCTACACAAGTAGAGTTTAAGATGGAAAAAGAAACAGGAGGTAATACTACTGTAACAGGAGAAATCTCAGGTCAAGGAACAACTAAAGAACCATTTGTTGTTAAATTACCAGAAGGTGGTGCTAGTGCATTAGATGGAACATTAGGAATTAAACTTTCAATAGAATGGAAAAATTTAGATACTGATGAGATGAACGTAAAAGATACTGATTTAGGCAAATTAGGTGGTGCAGAAGGTAGTAAAAAATTTGAATTACCAGTAACAGTAAAAGTACAACAACACATCGATGCAGAATAATAATTTTAATAATAATAATGGGAGCTTTAAAACTCCCATTAAAGCCTATATTTCAATATAAGCTTTAATGAGAGCTTTAGAAAGGAAATAAAATGGAAGAAAAAAACGATAGAAGAAGCGATAAAACAATTATAATAATTATTCTAATATTAATTGCATTAATTATAATAATTTTTTTATTGATAAAATGTATAGGATTAATTGACCATAGACCACGTATACCAACAGGTAATGTGGATATATTTGATATTGTATTTGAAAATTATACATGTATGCAAGGAACAACTTGTAATTGTGGTTGCCATAACAATTCAAACATACTTTGCGATAACTGTAAACAACCTATAAATAATAATAATGAAACTACTGGTGATGGTAATTCAGATAATGATATGCGAGAAAATATAATAGTATATGATGGAAATACAAAATATTCAAATAATACAGAACTAAAAATATTTACACAAACAGCATATTATGTTGTAGAAGATAAAATAGCACCAACTAGTGAAAATACATATCAATTTGTAATTAGAAATAATAATAACTTTAACATTAAATATGATTTAGAAACAGAAGAAACAAATAAACAAAATATAAACATGAAATATAGATTAAAAAGAAATGAAATTTATGTACTAGGAAATGATGATGAATATGTAACAATAGATAAATTAAAACAATATGATATAGAACTTGGCCGTAATACTTACGATGTATATTCACTAGATTGGAAATGGTTTGAAGGCGAGAATGATACAAAAGTAGGTACAGATATTACATCTAGCTATAGATTAGATGTAAGAATAAGAGCTGTCCAAATCTAAAATTTTAGAGGGAGGAATAGAAAAATGGCTAAGGGGAAAAGATATAAGAAAACGAAAAAAAGGTATGCTAATTTCTTTTTATTCTATATGGCAGTTGCAATAATAGTTTTTGCAAACTATACTTTTTCTAGATACACAACAAAAACATCCTTTTCCCCATCTATTGGTGTAGCAAAATTTAATGTTAAGATAAATGGAGTAAAGGTAGATGAAACAACATCATTTAAAATAGGATTAAGTGAAACGCAAAATACATATGAAAATAAATTAGTCCCAGATTCAAATGGGTATTTTATTATAAACATAGATCCAACAGATACAGAGGTAAGTTTACAATATGAATTACATTTTAATTTGAATGAGGAAAATGCTAATATAAAATTAACTAAATATAGTGTAGATAACGGAGCAACATTTAAAACAGATATAGAGAATAATACAATTAAAGGAGATTTAATTTTAAAAGAAAATTCAAAGGGGTTTACAGCAGAAGATACAATTCAAATGGTGGTATATTGGGATTGGAATGATTTAGAAGACAGGTATAATCCTGTAATAAATGATACTAGTGTAATAGTAACGGCTCGGTGTAAGCCAAAAGATTAGTTAGAGGGAGAAGAAATATAAACAAGAGGTGAGTAATAGGTGAAAAAGATACATAAAAAAAATATACTGATTTTTAGTATATTTTTATTAGGAATTGTATTTTTATATACATTCAATGTAACTACGAGTAAATATGTTGTGCAAACAACAGTTGAACAAGATGTTTTAGCAGTACCTGTACTTACTTTAACAAATCAGACTCAATCTTTAGAGATTGAGAATATGAAGCCAGGAGATGAAAGAGAATTTTTATTCTCAGTTTCAAATTCTGATGAAGATAAAGTTAATGAGGTTTTGCTAAATTATTATATAAAGGTAAGTTCAGGAACAGAAATTCCTTTAAAATTTAAAATATATGATGTTACAACAAATGAACAAGAAATAGCCTTAACAAATGGACAAACATCTTTAATTGAAATGCCATATGGTGTAAGTAATACAAGAAATTATAGATTAGAAATAATATGGGATGCAAAAGATAATGACATTGGTTATGCAGGAAAACAAACAACATGTACAATTAAATTAGAAGGAATTCAAATTACTGAATAGGATTTAGATGTAAAATGAGTAAAAAAATTTTAAAGTGTTTAAAAATATTTGTTACAATAATAATGGTCATTATTATAATTTATAGTGCAATTATGATAGCACAAAAGATAATTTGGAGAGATAGAATACCAGAAATATTTGGCTATAAGAATTTTATTGTACTTTCAGGCAGTATGGAACCTACTATAAATATAGGTGATATTATATTTATAAAAGAAGTAGAAGACGTAGAGGAAGGAGATATAATATCATATAAACTTAAAAATTCTATAGTTACACATAGAGTTGTAGAAAAAATACCAGACAATGGAAAAAACTTATATGTAACACAAGGTGATGCAAATTCAACCGAAGATTCTGAGATAATAACAGATGAAAATATTGAGGGTAAATATGTTTTTAAGATTGGGAAGATTGGAAACATAGTTTTATTTTTAAAAACAAAAGCAGGTATGATTGTTGTTATAATGTGTTTTATTGGTATGGTTCTTATAGGTAATAGAAAAAATAAAATAGATAAAGGAAAACATTCTCTTTAAAAAAACTAATAATTAAAACATAAGTTATTTTACTATTAAGTTAGTTCTAAGAAGGGGGGTAGTTAATATGAAAAAAATAAAAAAAATTGTTGCTATAACTTTAGCTATTTTATTTATTTTTACAATTAGTAATGTTATTTATGCTAAATATAGAATAACAAAAGAATTAGCGTTTACAGTTACCTCTTCAAAATTCTATTTTGATGCAACTAAATCAATAGATACAATAGTATTTAGTAGAACAGCTAATGCAAATGACCATGAAGACATATTAACTACACTTAAATCATTTAATATAGTTATAAAAAATAATGATGGAACCAATTTTAATGCATTTGATGTAAATTATGAGGTAAGTATTGTAGATAACGATAAATTTACATTTGAAGAAGGAGATAAAATAACTGGAACAATATCAGGTGGAGCAAAAAAAGATTTGAATTTAACTTTAAACTTAAAAATAAAAAATTTAGAAAACCCTAAAAAAACCGTAAGAATATTGGTTACATCTACAAGTCCGTATAAAAAATCTATAGAACTTCAATTTAATGTTCAACAAGATGGTGCAATACAAACAATAGAAGATTTGCTAGATTTAAGTTTATCAGTAAGAGGATTAGGAAAAACAAGGGTAGTAGTAACATCAGAAAGATTTAAGATGACTAGAGATTTAGACTTTAAGGATCCAAACTCTTATGATGATGCATATAGACAAGACTATGGGGATGTAAATGGTGATGAAATTACAGAAGATGATTTACTAGATGAAATGACTAAACATTATGAAGGTGCTGGCGTTACACATCCTGGAGCTGGTTTCTTACCAATTGGAATTAATGATGCAGGATCAACTGTTTACGAATTTGCAGGTACATTTAATGGAGGAAACCATACATTATCAAATTTACGTCTTCATAAAGCAAAACAAACAAATATAGGTTTATTTGGATATACACATAATGCAGATATAAGAAATCTTATTATTAAGAATGGAGATGTGTATAATGAAAACCAAACTGCAGGAATGCTTATTGGAAAAGCAGAAGGAGGAATAATAAGCAATGTTACAGTTGAAGGTACAAGTGTAACATCAGTAGATACTATACATACAACTCAAGATACATATGCCGGAGGAGTTATCGGTGTTATTGAAGGTGGAACAATATCAAACTGCATTAATTATGCAACAGTTTTAACAAGATTCTCAGGTGAAGCTACGCAATATTCTGGACCAGCAGGAGGAATTGTAGCTTGGATGAAAGATGCAACTATAGAAAATTGTGTAAATTATGGTTCAGTTACTGGCCAAAAATTTATAGGAGGAATTGCAGGATTTGCTGCAATTAATGGTGATGGAACTGTTATGGGATGTGAAAACCATGGAAATGTAGGCACATACATTACTAATAATAGTACTGGACCTGGACAAAGTGTAGGTGGAATTTGTGGATATAACGGTCCTACTGGGGTGGTTGATGACTGTACGAACTATGCTGATGCGTCTATTTCAGGAATGAGCAATATAGGAGGAATTGTTGGACGTAACTTAGGAACTATAAAAAATTGTGATAACTATTCTAAAAATATTACAGGAATTTATGGTAATGTTGGTCCAATAGCAGGACAAAATTCTGGAAATATTTCTCAAGGAAATGTTAATCATTAATAGTGTAGAATAGACATATTACAGAAGTATTAAATTTATGATACAAATGATAAAATTCATTTACAATGAAATAAAAGATAGTTTATAAGACTAAAAACAAAAAATAAAGAAAGAAAGAAGGAGATAATATGAGAGGGAAAAAAGAACAAGGAATAACATTAATTGCGTTAATAATTACGATAATTGTAATGTTAATATTAGTAACCGTAACGGTAACATCAGCGATAAATGGAGGCATATTTAAAAAAGCAGGAGAAGCAGTAAGTAAAACAAAAGACAGCATGAAAAATGAACAAGATGCAGTAAACAAATTATTAGCAGAAATGGAAAAATATCAGTCAGGAGAAGGTGGCACACCACCAACGGGGGATCCAACAGACCAAACAGAAGTAAAAGCAGGAGAAAAAGCAAAGAAAAGTTTGCCATATAAAGAAGGAGGAAAAGTTGCAATAATCCCAGGAGGATTCACCGTATCAGGAATACCAGAAGAACAAAGTATAGACGGAGGATTAGTAATATATTTAATACCAGAAGGAGAAGAAGTAGATTGGACAACTGAAGAAGGAAAAACGAAAGCACAACAGAGTTATGACCAATATGTATGGGTACCAGTAGAGTATACACCAAGTGGAAAAACGGATACACACGGGTTAGATGAAAATTTTACAAAAGTATTTTATAGAAGCAGTTGGGAAGTTAATAAAAGGTTAGATACACCATTAGATACAAGTTATAACGAGCCATACACAATCGGATATCCAGGAGAAAAGGAAGACTATTATTATATGATGAAAAGTGTGCAAGAAAATGGAGGATTTTATATAGGAAGATATGAGGCAGGAAGCCAGGATACGGCTGGAAAGCTAAAAGCAAGAGGAAATACAGCAAATGGAGATACAAAAGTAGTAGTAAGAAGAGACCAATACGTATACAATTACGTAGGCTGGGGAAATAGTATGAACGATATAGATACAACAGTAACATATGGCCATGATAATGAAGGCCACGGAGCAGTATATTTAAGTAAACACTTATATGATGGAAACAAAGAAATAAATGGAGTAAAGTCAATGTTAACATATGGAGTACAATGGGATGCAGTACTAGATTTTATAAAAAGTAAAAAAGATGTAACAGATAGTACAGAATGGGGAAATTACTATAATAACGGATATACAATAAGAAAAGAAGCATCACAAATAAGTATTAGTGGTGTACGGAAGTAGTAGTCCAGTATATACAAAGGGTGCAGCCACAATAGAAGTAAGGAGTAGTTCTAGCGAAGGAATACTATTAACAACTGGAGCAAGTGATGAATTTGTAGCAAAAAACATATATGACATAGCAGGAAACGTTTCTGAGTGGACTATGGAAGGATTTAGTGCTACTATCGGTAGTTCAGACTTAATCACCCGAATTAGTAGAGGTGGTTCCTTCGACATTAAATTTTCGGCAAATGCTAGATATAACACCATGAATTGCGATATTTGCTCTCATTACATGGGATTTAGACCCGTTCTTTATATCGGAAACGTCTAGTTTTTAGGTTAAAGGTTCGTAAGCGGTTAATAGGACGGCATATTGGTCGCTTACGAATACTTTTTCATTTGAGTAGTATTAGTGGATATTCTAATATACCAATTTTTTGCATATAATTTTCTATTTTTTACAAAAAAGTCAAACAAGCAAAAACTTTTTTCATAATTTTGAAAAAAATTGACTATAATAATTAAGAATAGTATAATTATTATAGGAGAGTGATTCTATGGAAAAAATAGAAAGAGAAAGATATATGTCAATACTAAAAAACTTTAAAGATCAACAGATTATAAAAGTAATAACCGGAATAAGAAGATGTGGAAAATCTACACTTTTAGAGCTATTTCAAGAACACTTAAAAAGAGAAGGAATACAAGTAAATCAGATTATATCTATAAATTTTGAAGATGCAAATTATGAAGAATTGCAAGATAGAAAAAAACTATATTCATATTTGAAAGAAAAAATTGTAAAAAATAAAAAAACATATATTTTCTTAGATGAAATACAAAATGTTCCAGAATTTGAAAAAACGGTTGATAGTTTATTTATTGACAAAAATGTGGATATATATATTACGGGTTCCAATGCATATTTACTTTCATCAGAGTTAGCTACATTATTAACAGGTAGATATATAGAAATAAAAATGTTACCATTATCATTTAAAGAGTATTTATCAGCATTTAAGGATAAAACAGATATTGCTAAAAAATATAGAAACTATTTACAATTTAGTGCATTCCCACAGGCTGTAGAATTGTATAAATTGAATCCAGGTAATATAGATTTATATTTAGATGGTATTTATAATACTATATTATTTAAAGATGTAATGCAAAGGAAAGGAATAACTGATAAAACTGTATTGGAAAGAGTTACAAAATTCTTATATGATAATATAGGAAGTCGAACAAGTTTAAAAAGTATTAGTGATAATATTGAAGGAATAGAAAAAAATAATTCATATAATACAGTTGCTAATTATGTAGATGCATTAATAGATAGTTTCATGATATATAAAGTGAACAGATATGATATAAAAGGAAAAGAATTGTTAAAAACGCAAGAAAAATATTATGGAGTGGATATAGGATTAAGATATCATATTTTAGGGCGAAATGCAGGTAGAGATATGGGACATATATTAGAGAATGTAGTTTATTTAGAATTATTAAGAAGGGGCTATAAAGTATATATAGGAAAATTAAAAGATTTAGAAATAGATTTTGTAGCACAAAATTCAAAGGATACAATATATTACCAAGTTGCATTAACCACAAGAGATGAAACTACTTTGCAGAGAGAATTATCACCTTTAAAGAAAATAAATGATAATTATCCAAAATATATATTAACTATGGATGAAGATCCAGAAGCTGATTTTGATGGGATAAAAAAAATAAATGTTATAGATTGGTTATTAGAATAGATATAAAAAATAATAAATAAAACTAAAAGCAACAAAGAATTTTTTGCTGCTTTTAGTTTTAAGTAATAAAATTACTGTAGAAAGATTAAGAAGCACACTATATTATACAATCTCATCAATAAGTTATCTTGTAAATCTTCAAATATTTTATTAGTTGCTTTTAGATATTCTTCATTACTACTATAATTTTGTTTTAATTCAAATTCATAGTTTCTATCTAAATCCCTTAATATTTCAAAACTACAAGCATAAAAGAAAGTTGTATTTATCGCTTACAAAATAACTGAAAATTTTTTTTGAAAAACATTTATGTGAAACACATGATAATGACAATATGACAGGAAGGTTATACGCAACAGATATAGGAGAAGAATTCGAACAAGGAAAAACAAAAGTATACAAAGCATGGGGTGGGTTTGGAATATATCCAAAAAGAATTTAATAATAATTTGAATTAAAAAATATTTTTAATGTAATCTTTATAAAATGATTTAAAATTTCTTTTGCCATGAACGATAAAATGTATGTAAATAGTATTTGAATCTTCAGAAACATCATAAACTATTCGATAACTTTTATAAATAAGTTCTCTAAAATGCTTGCCCAAAAGTTCGGGAACATATCTACCTAAATAAGGAGCATTTTCTAGTTCATATATACGAGAATAAATATTTTCTGAAGTTTTGTTTGCATATTTAATAGAGTCACTCGATATGTATTCAAAGATAGAATCTATATCTTGATGTGCCTCATTTGACATCAAAACTTGCATATTTTTTTTTCATCCTTTCTTTAGATTCTTCAATAGTCATTACTCTACCATGTTTAATATCATCTTGACTTTTTTGTAATTTTGAATTTAAATATAAAGTATAAATTGCGTCATCCCAAGTAGTATCATCAGGTAAAGTATTTACTGTTGCAGGAATTTCTTGTTTTTTATTAATCATAATTTTCACTATCCTTTCTCTAAAAAATTCTAATAATAGTATAACACAAAATAATTTAAAATACTATATTATTATTAAATAAGCTGTGAATTGTAACCTTAAAATATTACAAATATTACAAAAATATGAAATTTGTATTACAAATGAGAAAAGTAATTTACATGG
>CANQWH010000047.1 GCA_947627495.1 uncultured Clostridia bacterium | reverse complement strand
AGTATATACATTTTAACATAAGTATTCTAAAAAGTAAATAAAATATTAAAGTTATTTTTATTAGTTTAATTAAAAAGTTAATTGATTTATATAAAAAAAATATATAATGTTTTCTTTACAATACATTATATATTTTGTTAAAACTGTTATTTTTATATCTAATAATAGACTTCAACTAAATATAATCCATGTGCTGGTAATGTTTTACCTGCTTTGTTTCTATCCTTATCATCTATTATTTCAGGAATTTGTTCTGGCTTTATTTTACCTAATCCCACATCAACTATTGTTCCTGATATTATTCTTACCATATTATACATAAAACCATTTCCTGTAAGTTCAATTATTATTCGTTCTCCTTCTTGTTTTACCTCTGCTTTATATATAACTCTTATAGAATTTTTACTACTAGTTCCACTTGCTCTAAAACCTCTAAAATCATGCTCACCCTCAAAATATTTTATGGCTTTCTTCATTTTTTCAACATCTAAATTTTGAGGTATATGACACTCTAAATCTCTATATATTGCACTACCTTGACTTGAATTATTTATTATATATCTATATTTTTTTCCTTTACAATTATATCGTGCATGGAAATTTTCATCTACTTCCTCTGCTTTTTTTATAACTATGCTTTTTTTTAATCTAGAGTTTATGGCTACTGCCATTTTTTCTATTTCTATATGGCTATTTGTTTTAAAATTTGCCACTTGACCCAAACTATGTACTCCACTATCGGTTCTTCCTGATGCGGTAAGTTCAACTACTTCTCCTGTAATATCCTTTATTGCTTGTTCAATTTCCCCCTGTATGTTTAATTTGGTGGGCTGTTTCTGCCATCCACCAAATTTTTTTCCATCATATTCTATTGTTAGTTTTATGTTTCTCATTTTTGCCTCTTTTTCTTTTTATCATCAAATTTTGGAACTAAACTTTTTATTAATATTTGTTTCAAAGCTTCTTCCTTTACATCTGCTATTAATGTTCCATTCTTTGCAACTGATATTTTTCCAGTTTCTTCAGAAACTACTACAACAATACTATCAGACTCTTTTGATATACCTATTGCTGACCTATGTCTCGTTCCTAAACTTTTTGATATATTCTTATCACTTGCCAATGGTAACATACATGCTGCTGCCATTACTTTATTTTCACTTATTATAACGGCTCCATCATGAAGAGGTGTATTAGGTTGAAATATGTTTACTAATAGTTGTGGAGATATATCTGCTCCAATTACTACTCCAGTATCTATTATATCTTTAAGCTTTATATCTCTTTCAAATACAATTAAAGCACCTGTTTTAGTATTTGATAATTCTGTAGCTGCAATAGTTACCTTATATATATTCTCTTTTATCTTTGCCGCAATATCATGTTCTATACCAAAAAATTTATTTATTTTATTAGAACCTAATTGTTCCAATGCTCTACGTAATTCTGGTTGAAACATAACTATCAATAATATAACTCCATAAGTCATAAATGATGTTAGTATAAAGTTTAATATTCTAAAATTTAAAAATGAACTTAATATAGTCGCAATTATAAGTAATAGTATTCCTTTAAGTAGTTGCAATGCTCTTGTTCCTTTTACAACCTGGATAAATTTAACCACTAAAAATACAACTATTGTAATATCAATAATAAATGTTATTAAGTCATACGGACTATTAATTAAATTTTTTATAAAATCAGTTATGCTTCCTTCTTTTAATGATGGTATTTCCAAAGTGTTTAGCATTAATTTGCCCCCTTATCTTACAAATATCATATATAATAATGATGTGGATACACCTAAAACCATCAATAATGCCAAAATTGCTGCAAAAATTCTTACAAATATTTTACTTTTTTTATTCATGCGCTACACTTCCTTTCTTTAGTTTAACTTCATTTTTTATAATAGTCATAATAATTTGAACTGTCTTTTCTAAATCATCATTTTTTATTACATAATCATAAAGTCCTATCTTAGATTCTTCATAATCAAACCTATTTAATCTGAGTTCTATTTCTTTTACATTTGCTTTTTCTACTCTATGTTCTAATCTTCTTCTTAATTCTTCTTTAGGAACTCTTAAAAATATTGTTACAATATCTATGTTATTTTTTAGTAATCTCAACAGATTCTCTGTTCCATTTACTTCTATATCTTTTACTATAATCTTACCTGACTTAATAGCATTGTCCAAAATTTTTCGTGAAGTTCCATAATAATGTTCATGGTGTACAGAATATTCGTAAAATTCATGTTCTTTTATTTTTTTTTCAAATTCCTCTGTTGTTATAAAATTATATATTTGTCCATCAATTTCTCCTTCTCTTGGCTGTCTATCTGTATATGAAGGCATTGATGTGACATTTTCCATCCTTTTTATTAATTCTTTTTTTATTGTATCTTTTCCTGCACCAGATACTCCAGACAATAGTACTAACATTCTTTCACCTTGCCCTCAGCAATTTCATTAGCTGCTAATGTAACTGCTGATTTTTCCTTTACTTTAGTTAAAGGTACTTGACCTCCTGCTATTTGTCTTGCTCTTTTTGAAACTAGTATTACTAACTCAAATCTATTATCAACTTTTTCTAATAGATCTGTAACTGTTGGCTTAATAATCATCTTTATCAATCCTTTCTATAATTCTTATTTATTCTTCTATATTTTCTTCTTTTGATATGTCTTTATCTAATCTTGAAGCCAATGTCTCAGGTTGTATTGATGATAAGATTATATGTCCTGAGTCCATAATGAGAACAGCTCTTGTTCTTCTACCACAAGTTGCATCTATTGCTGTTTTATCATCTTTTGCCTCTTGTACTAACCTTTTTATCGGTGCTGCTTCTGGACTAACTATTGAAACAATCTTGTTCGCAGAGACAACATTTCCAAAACCTATATTTATTAATTGCATTAAATATATTCCTCACTTTCTTTGAATTCTAAATAAATTCTTTATTAATTAATACTTTATAACATTTTACATATTTACATTATATATTTTCCTCATTCTCCACAGTATTTTTCTTTGCCTTAGTAGATGTTTTACTTGCACTTGTAGATTTTCTTATTGGCTTTGTTGCTGTATTTACTGTTGTTTTTTTTGTTTTTCCTTTTTTAGGTTCAGCATTTTCTACTTGTTTTCTTCTAGTATTATTCTTTTTCTCTACACCCATAGATTCAGTATTTTTTTTCTTTGTTGTTTTTGTTGATGTTTTCTTTTTTTCAGTTTCAGTTTTTGGCTTTCTACCTCTTTTAGCTGCAGTTGATTTTATTTCTGTTTTTTGCATTTCTTGTTGTCTTTTATATTGAAACTGTTTTACCAATTCATCTTCACTTTCTTTTTTTACTATATCAGGAATATCACTTAATTTAGATAAATATCTTTTACTTTCTAAATTGTATATAACTATTATCTTTCCAATATAATATATTGTTATAACTCCTATTATCATATTTATAGCAAAATAACTAAACTTTAAGAATATATATGGAGAAAATAATGTAATAATAGATATACATAGAATCTCTAAACCAAAAATTACAAATGAACCTTCATCTTTCTTATATGCTATTTCCAACACTATTATGGCTAAAATTAATAACTGTACAGCACCAATATTATATGTAAATGTTGATAGTGTTTTCCCTTGAGATTTTGAAACCACAAGAAATATCATCATTAGAATTATAATAGATATAGAAATTCCTGCATTTGCAATAAGTCTACCTTTAATTTTATTTTTATCTTCACTTGATATTTGTCTATCCTTTTTTATGTTTTCTATTTCATTTAAAACATTTCTTTTCATTATTATTCCTTCTTTCTCTTCTGTTATTCCAATTCATATAAAATTATACTACTTACTACTATTCCTACAGTCTCAGTTCTTAAAATTCTTTCTCCTAGAGTTATTCTCTTTGCTCCTGCTATAACTAGTTCTTTAACTTCTTTTTCGTCTATTCCACCTTCTGGGCCTATTATTATTCCTATTTTTAGATTTTCTCTTCCTATTAACTTTTTTAATTCACTTTTTAAGGTACAATTAAATTCATTTTCATATGCCAATAATACTATATCATATTTTTCAATTAAATTACATAGCTTTTCTAAATTTATTACATCTTTTATATCTGGTATATTATTTCTTCCGCTTTGTTTTGCTGCCGTTTCAGCAATTTTCTGCCATCTTTCTATCTTTTTTACTTTACTTTTCTCATCTAATTTTACTATGCATCTTTCCATTTGTACAGGTACAAATGTTTTTACACCTACCTCTGTACATTTTTGAATTATTAATTCCATTTTTTCTGATTTAGGCAAGCCTTGAAATATTGTAATATCTACATTAGATTCAGTTTTACATTCTAGCTTTTTTAAAATTTTGCATTGAATATTATCTTTTTCGAATTTAGTTATTTGGCACAAAAAATTTTCAGATGTATCTATATTACAAATATTTACTTCATCTGCTATCTGCTTTCTTAAAACATTTGAAATATGTTTTACATCTTCGCCAACTAAAGTTATTTCGTTCTCGTTTATTTGGTTTGATTTAATAAAAAATTTAGGCATTTTCCCTCCACCAAAAACTATTGAAATTTTTCATAATTTTACTACCTATAATATTTTACCACATTTTTTTACATTTGTGAAGTAAAAAAGCAGGAATTGTGTATAAAAATATAGGTCTTGTATAAATTTATAATTTTAAACAAGACCTATATAAAAAAGATATTTACATCCTTTTTACATATCATCATCTTCATCTTCTTCATGGTGATTACAGTCATGTGAACAACATCCTCCACATCCTTCATCATCACATTCATCGCCCCAATCTAATTCTATTGTGTTATTACATTCTGGGCATACTATTTCTGCTGCTGTTAAATCATTCATTTCTGCTTTAAATGTTTCATTGCAATATGGACATTTTATTTCTACCTCATAGTCGTCATTATCAGATTCATCATCTAAGTAGATATCTTTTTCTATATTTTTTAGGCTCTTATCCATCTCTTTTAACTTTTCTTCTACATGCAATTGACTTTCTGCTATTGTTACAATTCTATTATTTATTGTTTGTTCTAGATTTGTAATTTCATCAAAAAAAAGATTATATAAATTAAATACTTCTACTTTGGCTGCCTCCAACGCTTCTTTATCTGATATATTATCCTCTAAACTTTTTAAAATTTTTTTGAATTCTGAATTAAAATTTGCCATCAAAAAATTCTCCTTTTCTCCAGTATAAATTTATGGTAAAAAATAATCTAAATTTTAATAGCTTTTTTTACATAAAAACTTATATTCTACCGGTTATACTCTTTCCATATATTCACCAGTTCTAGTGTCAATTCTTATCTTGTCACCTGTATTTACAAATAATGGAACATTAATTTTAGCACCTGTTTCTAACTCTGCTGGTTTTGTAGCACCTGCTCCTGCTGTATTCCCACTAAATCCTGGTTCTGTATATGTAACTTCTAATTCAACAAACATTGGTGGTTCTATTGCAAATATTTTTCCTTTAAATGCTAATGTTTTTACCATCATATTTTCTTTTAAAAATTTTAACATATCTCCTAATTCTTCTTTATTAAGTGGAATTTGGTCATATGTTTCATTATCCATAAAATAATATAAGTCTCCATCTTTATATAAATATTGCATTTCTCTTTTTTCAATATCTGCTCCTTGCAATTTTTCTGATGGATTAAATGTTCTTTCTATAACTGAACCATTTATTACATTTTTTAATTTTGTTCTTACAAATGCTGCTCCTTTTCCTGGTTTTACGTGTTGAAATTCAACTACCTTATAAACTGAACCATCCATTTCAAATGTTGTTCCATTTCTAACATCTCCTGCCATATATACTTCTGCCATTTTCTAAATCATTCCTTTCCTATACAACTTTAGTGTAAAAGCATATATTAAAATTTTTACACTACATTTTCTCTTTTTTTGTTTGCACTAACTTATTTATTTTACTATATTTTTCCGTAAAAATCAAGCTTTTATTCATATGATTATATAGTTTTTTGGCGATTTTGTTAAAATTGTGCACGTACCCTTGTTAACAAGTATAGTATCTTCTATTCGTATTCCATATTTTCCAGGTATATATATTCCTGGTTCATTTGTTATTACCATATTTTCTTTTAAGAAGGTTTCGTTCTTTGAATTAATATATGGAGTCTCATGCGTTTCCATTCCTATTCCATGACCTAACGAATGTATCAAATCATAATTTTTTAATTTAAAATCACTTTCAACCATCTTTGATATTGTTTTTATACTTGCATATTCCTTAATTTCATTGTTTGTAAGCAATTGATTTCTTAATACTAAATCATATACCGGTTTTATTTCTTCTAAAATACAACCCATAAATATTGTTCTTGTCATATCTGAGCAATATCCTTGATAGACACATCCCATGTCTATTAATATTGGGTCTGCCATTTTTACTGCTTTATCTGTTGGAACCCAATGTGGAATTGCACTATTTTCTCCTACAGCCACAACTGTATCAAATGCTAACCTTTCTGCTCCATTTTTCTTAAAAAACATTTCTATTTCAAATGCTATTTCTTTTTCTGTTATTCCTATTTTTATAAAATCCAACAAATGATAGAAACAATTATCTGTAATTTCACATGCTTTCTTTATTTTTTCTATTTCTTCTGAATTTTTTACTTCTCTTAGTTTTTCAACTACATTATCTGTTTCTGCTAAGTTATTAGTTCTATATTTTTGTTTTAAATAATGATATTGTTTATATGTTACATAGTTTTCTTCAAATCCTACATTTTCACAGAATAAGAAGAAATTTTCAAAATCAGACTTACTAACATCTCTAAAATCTGCTACAATTATCTCATCATTAATTGTTAATGTACTTTTTACAGTTTTTAAAAACATTGTGTAAGTTAAAAATATGTTTTCTTTTCTTGTAATCAAGAGTGTTCCTTCGTTTTCTATATTGGTTAAGTATTTTATGCTTAAAGGATTTGTTATTATCATACCATCCATATTTAATTTCCTTAACCTCTCTCGTAAAAGTCTTATTTTTTCATTCATAGAAAACACCTTCCTTTTACTTTCAATACAAACCTAATGAAAAAACCTTCATTAAAAATGTAAATAGTGTATTAGTTGGAATAAATATTGTTATTACCGTTGCTATTACTATAAATGGTCCAAATGGGATATAACCATCTTTCCTATTTTTCTTTGCCAATATTATAATTATACTTATTATTGCTCCTATTAAGAATGATAACACTGAAATTATTGCTGTATCTACCACTCCAAAGAACAATCCTAATGCACCCATTAATTTAACATCTCCAAGTCCCATGGCTTCTCTTCCTGCAATCATTCCACCTATTAGTGTTATAATTAAAAATATTCCTCCTCCAACTAGCATACCCAATAGCATATCTTTCGCAAGGTTTAAGTTTTGCATTCCAAATATGAATGTAAATATTAAACCTGTTTCAAATATACTTAAATTTAATCTATTTGGTATTATTTGTATTTTGTAATCTATTATAAATGCTGATATTAACATTGGTATAAGTATAGCAAACCTAAATAGGTTCAAACTTATCTTAAAATTATATAATAATGCTATATATGCTATTGCATTTATTATAATTATTGGATAATTTATTTTTCGTATCTTCTTATATTCTTCATATGTGTGTTTTGCTAATATTTTTCTATCATTCAAAAAAGCAACATTCATATAGTCTACAAATTGACCAATTATACCACCTATAAATGCTAATAAAACATATATCAAAATATGTATATCGTTTATATAAGCCATTATTTTTCCTCCTTTGTTCTTTCACGTTATATTCTATTATATATTTTTTCGTTTTTCAATAGTTTTCTAGTTTATTTTTCTAACATTTTCTTTAAAAACTTTCCTGTGTATGACCTTTCGTTTTTTGCAATTTGTTCTGGGGTTCCTACTGCAATTACTTCTCCACCTTTTTCTCCGCTTTCTGGACCTAAATCTATTATGTGGTCTGCTGTTTTTATTAAATCTAAGTTATGTTCTATTACTACTATGCTATTTCCTGTATCTACTAATCTTTGTAATATCTCTATTAATTTATGAACGTCTGCTATGTGTAATCCTGTTGTTGGCTCATCTAATATATACAAGGTTTTTCCTGTTGCTCTTCTTGAAAGTTCTGTTGCAAGTTTTACCCTTTGTGCTTCTCCTCCTGATAGAGTAGTTGATGGTTGTCCTAACTTTATATAGCCTAATCCTACATCATATAAAGTTTGTATTTTTTGTTTTATTTTTGGAATGTTACTGAAAAATTCTAAAGCTTCTTCTACTGTCATATCTAGCACATCTGCTATGCTTTTACCTTTATATTTTACCTCTAAAGTTTCTCTATTATATCTTTTTCCATGACATACTTCACAAGGTACATATAAGTCTGGTAAAAAATGCATTTCTATCTTTAATACACCGTCACCTTGACAAGTCTCACATCTTCCCCCTGATACATTGAAGCTAAATCTTCCCTTCTCATATCCACGTAATTTTGACTCATTTGTTCCGGCAAATATATCTCTTATTAAATCAAATACTCCTGTATATGTTGCTGGATTTGACCTTGGGGTTCTACCTATTGGTGATTGGTCTATATTTATTACTTTATCTATATTTTGAATACCTAATATTTTTTCATGTTTGCCAGGCATTTCTGATGAACCATATAGTTCCTTCGCTAAGCTTTTATATAATATTTCATTTATTAATGTACTCTTTCCTGAACCTGATACTCCTGTTACACAAGTAAATACTCCTAAAGGAATTTTTACATTTATATTTTTTAAGTTATTTTGAGTTGCTCCCCTTATTTCTATTGATTTACCAGATGATTTTCTTCTTTTTGCTGGTACTTTTATTTGTTTTCTTCCACTTAGGTAGGCTCCTGTAATTGAATTTAGATTTTTCTTTATGTCTTCTACATCTCCTACTGCAATTACATTTCCTCCATGAACACCCGCTTCTGGTCCTATATCCACTATATAATCTGCTGCATACATAGTATCTTCATCATGCTCTACAACTATAACTGTATTTCCTAAATCTCTTAATTTCTTTAATGTAGCTATTAATTTATCATTATCTCTTTGATGTAATCCTATGCTTGGTTCATCTAGTATATATAGAACTCCTGATAAGCCTGCACCTATTTGTGTTGCTAAACGAATTCTTTGTGCTTCTCCTCCTGATAATGTTCCTGCTGGTCTTGATAATGTTAGATATTCTAGTCCTACATCTACTAAAAATTGTAATCTTTTATTTAATTCTTTTAGAATTTGATTTGCTATTAAAGTTTTTGTTTTATCTAATTCTAAATTATTCATAAATTCTTGTATTCTATTAATTGGCATATCTGTTAGTTCTTGTATATTCTTCCCACCAACTGTAACTGATAAACTTTCTTTTCTTAACCTTGCTCCATGGCACGCTTCACAAGGGCTCTCTTGCATATAATATTCATAAAATTCCCTCATTCCCTGTGATTTTGTTTCTCTATATCTTCTTTCTAATGTTGGTATTACCCCTTCAAATGGTGCTGTAAATTTTCTTTCTCCTGCTGCTGATGTATATCTAAAGTCTATTTCTTCATCTCCTGTTCCATATAATATTTTATCTAAAAAATCTCTTGGTAACTTTTTTATTGGAACTTTTATATCTACTCCATAATGCCTTCCAATACTTTCAAAATACATCTTTGCCATTGTGTCGCCCTTTTTCATTGTACTTGCACCAAAAGCTTTTACTCCATCATATAGAGTTTTATTTTTATCTGGTATAATTAAATCTTCACTCATTCTCATCAAATAGCCTATACCTGTACATTCTGGGCATGCTCCAAATGGGTTATTAAATGAGAACATTCTAGGTGTTAATTCTTCTATACTTATATTACAATCTGGGCAAGCATAGTTTTGGCTAAATAACATTTCTTCATTTGGTGTAGAAATTACAACTAAATTATTTGCATATTTTAATGATATTTCAATTGATTCTGCAAGTCTGCTTCTAATATCTTCTTTTATTACTAATCTATCTACTATTAACTCTATATTATGTTTTTTCTTTCTATCTATATCTATATCGTCTGTTAGCTCATATATTTTTCCATCAACTCTTACTCTTACAAAGCCTTCTTTTGCGAAACCTTCTAAGAGTGCTTTATATTCACCTTTTTTTCCTCTTACAACTGGTGCTAGAACTTGAATTTTTGTTCCTTGCTCTAATTTCATTACATTTTCTACTATCTGGTCTAACGTTTGTTTTTCTATTTTCTTACCACATTTTGGACAATGTGGTTCACCTATTCTTGCATACAAAAGACGAATATAATCATAAATTTCTGTTACTGTTCCTACTGTTGAACGTGGATTTTTTGATGTTGTTTTTTGGTCTATTGCTATTGCTGGTGAAAGTCCTTCAATTGATTCAACATCTGGCTTTTCCATTAATCCTAAGAATTGACGTGCATATGATGATAAACTTTCTACATATCTTCTTTGTCCCTCTGCATATAAAGTATCAAATGCAAGTGATGACTTTCCAGAGCCTGATAAACCTGTTATTACTACTAATTTATCTCTTGGTATTGTTACATTAATATTTTTTAAATTATGTTCTTTTGCTCCCTTTACTACTATATTGTCATTCATAAA
>CANQWH010000046.1 GCA_947627495.1 uncultured Clostridia bacterium | reverse complement strand
TGCTGATGTTACTGTTACGGTTACTAGTATTAACATTACTATTATTGTAATTATTAACGCGATTAACGTTATTCCTCTTTCTTTTTTTCCTCTCATATTATCTCCTTCTTTCTCTCTTTATTTTTAGTTTTATAACCTATCTTTTATTTTTCTAATAGATTATTTTGCTTTTTCTTTTGTACTTTTATCACTCTTTGTTCTATAATTTTATTTTACAATATAACTCTTCGTTTTACAATATGTATTTGTAAAATTTTTATTACAATACAATTAATTCTCCAAAGTAGCCAAACGCAGGAGTTTCATATTTTTTTCGAAAGAAAATAATCAAACAGCCTGCTGCTCACGGATTACCCGCGTAGCCATTTTGATTTTTTCTTAAGAAAAAAATATGAAAGCTCCGACGAGATTTGGCGGACTTTTTAATATTAGCTGTGAATTGTAACCCCTACCCACCATCACAATCAAAGATTGTGGGTGGGTACTTAGGGAGCCTTGTTGTTTTACAATAAAAGAAGCAGTATAGTTTTATGTCTACTATACTACTTCTAAATATTTTATAAAATTTACACATTTATCTTAGCACAATCGAGAACCAAACAAGAACATTGTTCTTATTTTATTCTCCATTTTTTTACTCTAAATAAAGTTCACATTCATTTAAGAAAAACTTATCAGTTTGGCCAGCAATATAATCAACTATTACTCTTTTGATTCCATCGTTTTCTTCTGGTTCCATCATTTTACTTACAAAATTATACAATACTCTTTCTGATGCTGTTATTGTATTTTTCTTTAATTCCTCTCTTACATCTACTTCGTCTAACTTTTCTAAATAAAAATAAAATAGTTTAGTAAATAGCTTCTCTATTTTATCATAATTTGCATTTGCCTTTTCAGAATTATATATTTTTTCATTGCTCCATTCTTTTAATTCCATAAGTGCTTCAAATATATCTCTTGAAAAGCTTAAATATGGTTTATCCAAACTATTTATTATTACATCTTTTGTTAATGTATCTACTATTCTTGAATTTGTATTTCCAATTATTTTTCTTGAAAATTCTGGTATATCTTCTCTTTTTACAACACCTAATATAATTGCATCTTCAATATCTCTACCGATATATGCAATTATATCTGATAACCTTACTACACTTCCCTCTATTGTTGCTGGTATTATTTTTTTGCTATATCCCTTTTCATGGAAAGTTTTATATAAATCTTCTTTGAATTCTTCTTTTGTTTTATTTATATTATGTTCATATTTATTTTTTAGTATTTCTCCATTGTGAGCTAAAATTCCATCCAGTGTTTGCATACTTATATTTAGTCCCTCTATATCTTGCAATATTCTTACACTTTGTGCATTATGGCAAAAATATCCTATATTTTCTTTTTCACAAATTGAATTTAATAAGCTTTCACCTTTATGCCCAAATGGTGTATGACCTATATCATGCCCTAATGCCATTGCTTCAATTAAATCTTCATTTAATGCCAAACTTCTTCCTATTGTTCTTGCAATTTTTGAAACTAACTGAACATGTAAAACTCTTCTTGTTATATGATCATTTTGTATGAATGAATATACTTGGGTTTTATCAATTAACCTTGTATATCCAGATGAATGTATTATTCTATCTATATCTCTATAAAATATTGGTCTAATATCTTCTACATCTTCTTTTAACCATAAACCTTTTTCCGATTTGCATGCATATGGCGATAAGTATTTTTCTTTCAATATCATATTCTGTTTTGCTTTTTCTAATATTCCATTCATAAATTTTCTACTCCACCTTCTATGTGGTATAAATTTTTGTATCCTAATTTTTTTAAAATTTGCAATGCTTTTTTACTACGTACACCTGCACTACAATATACAATTATAATATCCTCTTTATTTGGTATTTTTCGTAATGCTTCTTTTTCCATATCATAAACTGGTATATTTATGCTTTGAGGTAAATGTCCTTCACTATATTCTTGAACACTTCTAACATCTATAAGTATTGCATTATCATTTGTTTTCAAAATTTCTAACATTTCATTAATTGTAATGTTTTCTTTATGCCTATAAAATTTATTTATTATTTTTCTAAACACATTATTCATCTCCTAAAAAAGCCTTAATATAATATATTAAGGACTTTTTTATTTTGTGATTATTTATGTGTTTTCTTCAAAATTTGATGATAGCACTATTATGCTAGATACATAAGTTGTAAGCATTATTGGGAAAAATAATCTATCTACTAGCATTCTTGTTATTGCTATTATTGCAACCACAAGAGCTAATGCTCCTATAATTCCTAGTATTGATGTTACTAGTACTTTTACTATTCCTTGTTTATTATATCTTATAACAAAGTATATTAATATAATTGCTGTTGATAATATAATAAAAAATGTGTACTGACTTGCTGTTTCTAATAAAATATTTTGTGTGTATCCCTTTTTATAATTAAAACCTTTTGCGCCTAGCATATACATTCCTACGATTATTACTAAAATACATAATATCATTAATATTTTTTTTAAAGTTTTCATTCTGACCTCCAATTTAAGTTTTCAAATATAAATTTAGGAAATATAAAGTTATATACATATATAATAATTATTCCCCAGAATAATGTCATTCCAAAGCTATTTATATTTGCTCTTAATGCAAATGTAAATGATACAGCTATTACATATACAGGAAGCGTATTTAAGAAGAATTGTAAATTAGCTTTTTTATACATTCCTTCACTTTCTTTAACCATAGCATTTAAAATCATATATGAGAATATATATTCTAATACCATACTAATTACTATTCCTGCAATTCCTTCCATTGTTAATATTACATTAGTAAGTCTTATTATTAATAAAAGAACTGCTAAATATCCTACTTGGAAATATACTGTTATTAAACCTTTTGCTTTGAATTTAATTACTAAATAAATATATGCAATTACAAATACTGCTCCTATTGATATTACATATATTGTTATTAATGCAGTATCTATGTTGCTTTCATTTGTCTCACTTGAATATTCATATACAAGTGGTGCTGAACCTGAATTTAATAATATGGCTGCATTACTTGCATTTTCTATTGCAGTTTGTAATTCCTCTGTATCATTCGTATACCCATATGTTAACATTATTTTATCATTATACATAATATCTGGAATATGCGCTGTTCCCATAAAAACGCCATTTACAATTACCCAAACTGTTTTTCCCTCTTCATTATCTATTTCTTCATCACTACTTGCTTCTTCATTTTCTCCGTGTATTTACTGTCTCATTTGTTGTATCAGCTACTTCATTATTGGTTGGTTCTTCTACTTCTTCTTTCTGCTCATTACTTGCTATATTGTTTTCTTCTCCTGTAACCGCTTGGTTGGTTGTTTCATCATTTTCTACCTCTGCACCTTCTGTTGTTGTCTCAGTATATACTTTACTAAGTTCTTGTAATTTCTTTGTTCCCTCTTCATCAAATGTTAGTTGTAACATTACACCTGTTTCGAAATCACCCTGACTATACATTACATCTGCTTTTTTTAAGTTATCATCTGATAAAACCATCTCAAAGGTTGAACCATCTAGTAACATAAAACCACTAGAACTTTGTATTAAATTTTGTATTTCATCGGCTTTTTCATCCTCAGGTATCTCCACTTTTATTTTTCCAGTTATTTCATTCATATCTATGGAATATTGTGATACATTATTTTCTTTTAATCTATTATTTATTATTTTTTTCTCTATATTGTAATTGTTCAAGTTCTTTAATGAACTATCATTTATTGGTGTTTCTTCTATCTTATATCCATTTTCTTCAGTGTATTCTACTCCTTCTTCTTCCTCAACTACATTTCCTTCTGCATCATAAACTGTTCTTGTTGATTCTTGATTTACTGCTACTGTTATTACCCTAGTTTGTCCAAATTCCATTCCTAATTTAAAGTTTGGTATTAGGCTTACTTTTTCGCCTTTTTCATTCTTTCTATAAACTCCAAAAAAACTTGCAAACATTAAAAGTGCCACAATTAGAATTATTATAATTGTTAATGTTTTTTTATACTTTTTCACTGTTTTCAATCCTTTCTTTACAATAATTTTGTATCATTAATTATAAGCTCAAACCAAATTTGCAAATACTTTGCTGCATATTTACTCATCATAGTTCTATCCATAAATATTTCAAAATAGTCTAATACTGGACATATTTTTGTATCTATTGTTAAGTCCAATATTACCTTTCTTTCTTCTTTATCTATCTCCAAGTTAGCTTCTGTTACTGCAAAGTTTACCCTATCGTGTATATCAAATGTTGCCATATTCTTGTTTACAACTCTATCTCTATGAACATCTGATTTATCTGCTAATATTAATGCAGCCGAAATATCACTAACAGCTGTTCCTGTTGTTTCATCATGATTTCCTATTGCAGACATTATTTCTGTTCTATCTTTTACATCCATTCCCATATCTTTTAATATGTTATAAGCAAGTATTGCTCCTGAATGCGCGTGATCTACTCTATTTACTCCGTTTCCTATATCATGTAAATATCCTGCAATTTTTGCAAGTTCTATTCTATGCTCATCATACCCTAGTGTTTCTAATATTCTTCCAGCTCTATTTGATACTATACTAACATGCCTTTGTGAATGTTCTGTATATCCTAATGCATCTAATTGCTTTTGTGCTCCTATAACTAATTCCTGTACTTCAGGATTATTCTTTACATCTTCTAAAGTTACCATCTATTCCTCCTTTTCTCTTTCCGTATTATACCAAAAAAAAATAGCAAATACAATATGTTTTGCTATTTTTTTAGTTTATTTATTGCTATTTAGCTTAGTATTATAAAATCTCATCAGAGCTTATATATAAAAAGTTTAATTTCTTAACCTAGGTAGTAATTTTCTAAACTTTGTAATGATATCTGGGCAAGTTTTTCGTATCTTTTTTGTTTATCTTTTATTTTTTCTTCTAATGCTGGAAGAATTCCGAAAATTTGCATTCATTGGTTGGAAATTGTTATTTGGTGTTGAAATATAGTTTGATAAAGCTCCAATAACTGTTTCTTTTGGGAATACTAGCTTTGCTTGTTTATTGGTTTGGCTTTTATTTTTTAAATCTATTGTAGCATTTATTCCAGCAACTAAGCCAGATGCTATTGATTCAACATATCCTTCTACGCCTGTTATCTGTCCTGCAAAATAAATATTAGGATTTTCTTTTAAATTATATGTTTCATCTAATAATTCGGGTGAATTTATAAATGTATTTCTATGCATTACTCCATACTTTATAAATTCTGCATTTTCTAATCCTGGAATCATTGAAAATACTCTCTTTTGTTCACCAAATTTTAGATTTGTTTGAAAGCCTACCATGTTATATAATGTTCCTGAATTGTTATCTTGCCTTAATTGAACTATTGCATATGGTCTTGTATTAGTTCGTGGGTCTATAAATCCAACTGGCTTTAATGGACCAAATCTTATTGTATCTATTCCTCTTTTTGCCATTATTTCTATTGGCATACAACCTTCAAATATTTCTTTTTTTTCAAAATCATGTAATGTCACTACTTCTGCATTTACAAGTTCATTGTAAAAATTTTCATATTCTTCTTTATTCATTGGAAGATTTATGTAACTGCTGTCCCCTTCTTTTCCATATCTATCTCCATAAAATGCAATATCAAAATTTATACTGTCCTTTTCTATTATTGGGGCTGCTGCATCATAAAAGGCCAATCTTTCTTTTTCAGTTATTTCTATAATTTTTTGTGACATTTTTTTGGATGTTAATGGTCCTGTTGCAATTACTGTTATCCCGTTAATTTCATCTATTTTAGTACATTCTTCTCTTATTACTTTAATGTTTGGATTTTGTTCAATTTGTTTTGTTACTTCTTCTGCAAACTTTTCTCTATCTACTGCTAGTGCTTGTCCTGCTGGGACAGATGTTTTATCTGCTATTTTTATTAATAGAGAATCCATTCTCCTTAATTCTTCTTTTAACAATCCACATGCATTTGTTATACTATTTGATTTAAAAGAATTACTGCATACTATCTCTGCTAAATTTTTGTTACTATGTGCTGGTGAAAATTCTTGTGGTTTCATTTCATATAGTTTTACTTTTATTCCTCTTTTTGCTATTTGATATGATGCTTCACAACCTGCAAGCCCTCCACCAATTACTGTTATATATTCTTTCATAATTATTAACATTCCTTTCAAAAACGCAATCATAGCTTTTATATTATAAAATTGTTACAATTCACAGCTTATTTAATAATAATAATATAAAATTCCCACACAATAAACAAAAAGTGAAAATCTTAAATTTCCACTTTTCTTAAACCTTATGCTTTTACTGATAGCTTAACTAATTCTGTAAATGCTTTACTATCATTTACTGCTAATTCTGCAAGCATTTTTCTATTCATATTTACATTTGCTTTTTTAAGTCCTGCCATTAATTTGCTATATGTTGTTCCATTTTGTCTTGCTGCAGCATTTATTCTTGTAATCCATAATCTTCTGAAATCACTCTTTTTATCTTTTCTTCCAACATATGCATAAGACATTGATTTTAATACTGCTTGATTTGCATTACTAAATCTTATACTTTTTGCTCCAAAATATCCTTTTGCTTGTTTTAAAACTTTTTTATGTTTTTTTCTTGTTATTCTTGCTGTTTTTACTCTTGCCATATTCTACTCCTCCTTTATATTAATTTCCGTATGGTAACATTCTTTTAATTCCTGCTTCGCATGTTTTATCTGCATAAGCATTTTGTATTTTTCCTGATTTTTTTTGTCTTGTTGTTTTATTTCCTAATAAATGTCTTCTGTTTGATTTTGTTCTTTTTACTTTTCCAGTAGCTGTATATGAATATCTTTTTGCAGCTGCTTTATTTGTTTTTAATTTTGGCATAATTTTTCCTCCTTAAAATTTATTTACTAGGTGCTAGGATTATAAACATATTTTTACCTTCTAAAAAAGGTTTTTTCTCCAAAGTAGAAATATCACTTAATTCTTCTATGAAGTTGTTTAATACATCTTCACCCATTTTTACATAATTAACTTCTCTGCCTCTAAATCTTACAGTTATTTTTACTTTGTTTCCATCTGTTAAAAATTTTCTTGCATTTTTTGCTTTGAAATTAAAGTCATGTGTTTCAATATTAGGTGTTACTCTTATTTCTTTTACTTCTATGGCTTTTTGTTTTTTTCTAGATTCTTTTTCTCTCTTTGCTTGTTCAAATCTATGTTTTCCATAATTCATTATTTTGCAAACAGGATTTTCTGCATTTGCAGATACTAAAACTAAATCTAAATCTTTACTAACTGCCATTTCAATTGCTTTATTTGTTGGTAGCTTTCCTAATTTTTGACCTTGTTCATCAATTACTTGAACTTCTCTAAAGCGGATTTGTTCATTGATTGGTAATTCTTGTTTTATGTTATTCACCTCCACTATTTTGTTGTATATGAAGAATTTTGTATATTAAAATACCATAATATTCTTCTTACACAATAAAAAAACTTGTTTTTTAGAACAAGTAATCCACATATATATTTTATTTTTATTTCATAAAAACATATAACCTTTTCCCATTGGTAAAGGTGAGAAGTGGATATCTTCTTCTTTTTACTTTTTATAGTTTACTACAGAATTCCACAAAAGTCAATACTTTTGTGGAATTTTTGGAAAATAAATACAATAATTTGTTTTTGTTAAAGTAAACATTGTTACAATTCACAGTATATTTAATAATAATATTCTACTGCTGATTTAAACATACCTATATCATAGTTTCCTGGTACGTTTTTGTATAATCCATAACCTGTTCTTTCTGCATGTCCCATTTTCCCAAATACTCTACCATCTGGTGAAGTTATTCCTTCAATTGCATACATTGAATTATTTGGATTAAACTGAATTTCTGCTGTTGGCATTCCCTGCATATCTACATATTGTGTTGCAATTTGTCCATTCTTTGCCATTTTTTCTATAAGTTTTTCATCTGCTATAAATCTTCCTTCTCCATGTGATATTGGTACTTCATAAATTTCTCCTACTTTTGTATTTGCAAGCCATGGAGATTTATTTGAACATATTTTTGTTCTTACAATTTTAGATTGATGTCTTCCTATTGTGTTATATGTAAGTGTTGGACATAATTCATCAGTATCTATTATTTTTCCAAATGGAACTAGTCCTAGTTTTATTAATGCTTGGAAGCCATTACATATTCCACACATTAAGCCATCTCTGTTTTCTAATAAATTGCTTATCTCCTCTTTTATTTCTTCATTTCTAAAGAAGGCTGTTATGAATTTACCTGAACCATCTGGTTCATCTCCTCCAGAAAATCCACCTGGTATAAATACTATTTGACTGTTTCTTAATTTTTCTGCAAATATTTTTACTGATTCTGCAATATCTTTTGATGTTAAATTATTTATTACAAATATTTCTGGTTTTGCTCCATATTTTTCTAATATTCTTGATGTATCATACTCGCAGTTTGTTCCTGGAAATACTGGTATTAATACCCTTGGTTTTGCGAATTTAAATTTTGATTTCTGTTTTTCATTTGCTTCAAACTTAAATTCTTTTATTGTATTATTTTCTTGTTTTATATTGCAAGGATATACTTTTTCTAGTTTATTTTCATATATTTCAAGTAGCTTTTGTAATTCTATTTCTTCATTTTTATTTACAATTTTTTGCTGACTTATTGTTTTTCCTAAATGTATTCCTACTTTTTCTGTTTCTTTTAATTCAATTACAAATGCTCCATAGCAATAATCAAATATTTCTTTTAAGTCTATATCATCAAATTCAAATCCTATATTATTTCCAAAGCACATTTTCATTACTGCTTCTGCTATTCCACCATATCCTAATGTGTAACAACTTAGTATCTTCCCTTGTTTATTTAATTTGCTTATTATTTCAAAATTCTTTTTTAAAGAATCTGCTATTGGTAAGCCATTTTTATCGTATTCTGGTTTTAATAATACTACTTCACTATTTTGATTTTTAAATTCAGGAGAAATTATATTATCAATGTTTTCTGTTGTTACTGCAAATGATATTAATGTTGGAGGTACATGTATATTTTCAAAACTTCCACTCATTGAATCTTTTCCTCCTATTGCAGCAACTTCTAAATCTTTTTGTGCCATTAATGCTCCCAATAGGGCTGATAATGGTTTTCCCCATTTTTTCTCATCTCTATTTAATTTTTCAAAATACTCTTGGAATGTTAAATATACATCTTTAAATTCTGCACCTGTGCTGATTAGTTTACATATAGATTCTACTACTGCTAAATAACTTCCATGATATGGACTTTTTTCTGTTATGTATGGGTTATATCCATATGCCATTACAGAACAAGTCTTTGAATATTTTTCTGGATGTGAAATTTTATTTACCATTGCTTGTATTGGTGTTATTTGATTTTTACCACCAAAAGGCATTAATACTGTTCCTGCACCTATGGTTGAATCGAATCTTTCACTTAGTCCTTTTTTTGAACATACATTTAAATCTCCTGCAATTTTTTCATATTCTTCTACAAAATTTTCTCCTATTTCTTTACCATATATTTCTGATTTTTCTACAGTTGCATTTATATGTTTTTCTGCCCCATTTGAGTTTAAAAATTCACGTGATATATCTACAATATATTTTCCTCGCCATTTCATTTTTAAACGTGGTTCTTTTTGAATTTCAGCTACTACTGTTGCTTCTAAGTTTTCACTATGTGCTAGGCTTATAAATTTTTCTACATTTTCTTTGCTTACAACTACTGCCATTCTTTCTTGTGATTCACTTATTGCAAGTTCAGTTCCATTAAGTCCATCATATTTTTTTGGAACTGCATCTAAATTTATTTCTATACCATCCGCTAATTCACCAATGGCAACAGATACTCCACCTGCACCAAAATCATTGCAACGTTTTATCAACACAGAAGCTTCTCGATTTCTAAATAATCTTTGAAGTTTTCTTTCTTCTGGTGCATTTCCTTTTTGCACTTCTGCTCCACATTTTTCTAATGACTGTAAATTATGAGATTTTGAAGAACCTGTTGCTCCACCGTAAGCCATCACGACCTGTTCTACCACCTAATAATATTACTATATCTCCCGCTTCTGGGCGTTCTCTTACAACATTTTCTTCTGGTGTTGCAGCAACAACTGCTCCAACTTCCATTCTTTTTGCAACATAACCTGGATGATATATCTCATCAACTTGTCCTGTTGCTAGCCCTATTTGATTTCCATATGAACTATATCCAGCAGCTGCTGTTGTTACTATTTTTCTTTGTGGTAATTTACCTTTCAATGTTTCTTCTATTGGAGTTAGTGGATTTCCTGCACCTGTTATTCTCATTGCACTATATACATAACTACGACCTGAAAGTGTGTCTCTAATTGCTCCTCCTATACATGTTGCAGCTCCTCCAAATGGTTCTATTTCAGTTGGATGATTATGTGTTTCATTTTTAAATAATAATAACCATTTTTCAATTTTACCTTCAATTTCTACATCTATTTTTACAGTACATGCATTTATTTCTTCTGATTCATCTAACCTTTGTAATTTTCCATTTTTCTTTAAATATTTGCACGCTATTGTTGCAATATCCATTAAATTTACTGGTTTTGTTCTTCCTATATCTTTTCTCATTTGTAAATACTCATTATATGCATTTTGTAATAACTCATCTTCAAATTTTACATTATCTATAGTTGTTAAGAAAGTTGTATGTCTACAATGGTCTGACCAATATGTATCTATCATTTTTATTTCTGTAATTGTAGGATTTCTGTTTTCAGATATAAAGTATTTTTGGCAGAATTTTATATCACTTAAATCCATTGCAAGTTCATATTTTTTTATAAAGTTATCCAATTCTTTTTCATTCAATTTGCAAAAATTTTCTAATACTTCTACATCTTTTGGTTCTTCATATTTTGTAACAAGAGTATCGTACTTCTCTAGTGAAGCCTCTCTTGTTTCTATTGGGTTTATAATATATTTTTTTATTTTTTCTATTTCTTCATTCGAAAGATTTCCATATAATATATAAACTTTTGCTGTTTTTACTACTGGTCTTTCTTGTTTAGAAATTATTTGGATACATTCTGCTGCTGAATTTGCTCTTTGGTCGAATTGCCCTGGTAAGAATTCTACTGCAAATATATTTTTTTCGTTTGGTAATTCATTTGTGATATTATCTAATTGAGGCTCTGAAAATACTGTTCCTATACAATATTCAAACAAGTTACTTTCTATATTTTCTACATCGTATCTATTTAATACTCTTATATCTTGTAGATTTGATATTTTTAAGAATTCTATTATGTCACTTTTTAAAGCTTTTGCCTCATTTGCAAATTCTTTTTTCTTTTCTACATATACTCTATATACCATTTATAACATTCCTTTCTAATTTAACTTTCAATTTTTCAGTTACAATTCACATTTTATACTAAAAAGTCCGCCAAATCTCGTCGGAGCTTATATATTTATTACAAATTGAACCCACGATGGCGATTGCCTTCGATGTTTTTCGGGGG
>CANQWH010000045.1 GCA_947627495.1 uncultured Clostridia bacterium | reverse complement strand
ATTTATTCTTTCAACTCTTTACTATTTTCATAGTATTTCTTTAATTTTTCATAAACTAAATAATTAATTGTACCAGCAGGGAATTTTCCTTCTTTATTTGGTTTTCCAGCAGGAACGCCTGTTAGAATTTCAATTCCTTCATCAATAGTAGAAATTGCATATATATGGAAATTACCATTTTTAACACTTTCTATTATTTCATTTGGTAAATGTAAGTTACGAACATTTTGGATAGGCATGATTACACCTTGTTCACCAGTTAAACCACGTTTTTTACATATATTGTAGAAACCTTCAATTTTCTCATTAACTCCACCAATAGGCTGTATAAATCCTTTTTGATTAACAGAACCGGTAACTGCAATAGATTGATTAATTGGCATATTAGATAAACTAGAAAGTATTGCATAACATTCTGTACTTGAAGCACTATCTCCATCTACACCATTATATAATTGTTCAAAACAAAGACTTGCTGTTAGAGATAGAGGAAAATCCTGTGCAAATTTTTCACCTAAGTAACCTCTAAGTATAAGTACACCTTTTGAATGTGTAGAACCAGACATTTCAACTTCACGTTCTACGTTTACAACACCGGTCTTTCCCATATAAGTATTAGCAGTTATCTTAGCAGGCTTGCCAAAAGTGTAATCTCCAATTGTCATAACAGTTAAACCATTAATTTCACCAACTTTGAAGCCTTCAGTATCTATAAGTAGTGCTTTTTCTTCTATTAAATCAGAATATTGTTGGTCATATTTTTTTACCCTCTCAATTCTCTTTTTTAGAGCTTTATCAATGTAATCAGAAGTTATTAATTTTTTTCTAGAAAGTTTTGCCCAAGTAGAAGATTCTGAAACTATTTCTCCAATTTCATTAAAATGTGTAGATAATTTGTTTTTATCATCAGATAGGCGAGAGGCATATTCCACAACTTTAGCCATAGCGGTTCTATCTAATGGAAGACAGTTTTCTTTTTCGCAATAACTATGAACAAATTTTGATAAGCTTAATATGTTATCATTATTTCTAGGTGCAGTTTCTTCAAATTCTACTTTAATTTTAAATAATTTTTTGAAGTCTGGGTCTAAAGCAAGTAGAGTATGGTAAATGTTTGAATCTCCCAAAAGAAGAACTTTTATATTTAATGGAATTGGTTCTGGCTTTAAAGAAATCATAACCATTGCAGAACGTTGTTCCATATTATTTTCTATATTAGCTTCTTTAATAAGTAATGCTTTCTTTAAAGTATCATAACAAATTTGGTTAGAAAGTAAATCTTGTGCTTGTAAAATAATGTATCCACCATTGGCTTTATGAATAGCTCCAGGCTTTAACATTGTATAATCTGTTCTAAGCATTCCATATTGATTTTCATATTCTAACTTACCAAATAAATTTTGATAAGAATAATTAGAATCCATAATAACAGGAGCACCTTGAGTATTACTATTATCAATAAATAAATTAACTCTATAATTTAACCAAGGTTGTATACTTTCAGGTTTTGGAGACTGAGGAGTAGCGGGGTTGAAGACTTCCTCGGTTATAAAATGAGGAATATTTTTTAATATATCTTGTTTGATACTATCCAAGAAGTTTACAATCTTGGTGTTTTTTTTGTAAACAGCTCTAATAGGATTAATGTATGAATTAATAGTAAGAAGAGCAATATTAGATTGCCATTCTTCTATTTTTTGTTCAGATTCTTTTTCAATAAGCTTTAATTGACCAATTACTTGCATAATCTGTTCTTGTACTATATTAGATTTTTCTTCATATCCTTGTTTTATAGAATCATCAAGCTTTTCAAATTCGGCTTCATCAAGAGTTTTACCTTGAAAAACAGGCAACATGTATATACCATTTTGAGCAGCTTTAACTTGAAAATCATTTTTTAAAGTTTCTTTATTTAAATTATCAATAAGTCTTTCACGTTTTTCTTCATATTTTTGTTTTATTAAATTCTTTTCTTTTTCAAAGTCCTCATTATTGAATGTCCTTTTTAAATATTTTTTTATGTCTTCAATAAAACGTTCCATAGTTTGAACAAAAACTTTACCTTCACCAGAAGGTAGAGATACAGCAATTGGTTCATTTGGATTATCGAAATTGTATATATAGCACCAATCATCTGGAGTTTTTTGCTTAGCTGCAATTTCAGAAACATATTGTTTTGAATACATTGTTTTTCCAACACCAGAAGGACCTTCTATATAAAGGTTATAACCTTTTGTTGTTATATTTAATCCAAATTGTAGAGCTGCAATACCTCTTTCTTGACCATATACTAAACCAACATTATCAAGTTCATCAGTTGTTTCAAACTCAAAAATATTAGGGTTACATGTGTTTTTTAAATCCTTGTAAGTTAATTCGTTTTTTTTCATTAGTGTATCATCCTTTCATCTTAATTAAATTATTTATTTTAAAATGTGATATTAAACAATTATTAATTTAAAAATATAATGTCATAATGTAAGCATCTTCAGTACCATTATAATATTTTTTTCTTATACCTAAATTCTTAAAACCAAATTTTGAATAAAGCTTTTGAGCATATATATTTTTTGTGTTGACTTCTAATGTAAGAGAAGACTTATTTAATTTTTTTGACATCATTATAAGATACTCAAGAAGTTTACTTCCAATGCCTTTATTTCTATAAGATTTTTTCACAGCAATGTTAGTAATGTGTATATCATCTACAGAAATCCATATACCTGCAAAACCAACTATTTGTTTTTTTAATCTTGCAATTATATATTTAGAATTAGTATTTTCAAGTTCAGCTTTTAAAATACTAGTTTTCCAAAAATCGTCAAATTCAGTATTATAAATAGGCTCAATTTCATAAAAGTCACTTAAACTCATAGTAAAAATCTGTATATCATTCATTTTTAACTCTTTCTTTATTTTATATGTTTAATTTATTAATAATTTTTATTATTGACTAAATTATGAATTATTATATTTCAATCTTTCAGCCTGAGATTTGCGTAAATACATAACAGATAGTTTATCGGCATCAGTCGTTAATCCTTTTAAATATTTTCTATATCCGCAAATTCCAATATTAGAACTATGTATTGTGTTATCAAAATTATTTGATGCATTTACTAGGTAAGCACCATCTCCAACATAAGCTATATTAGAATATTTTTGTAAAGTAGGCATTAAATTATTAATATCATCTGCGAAATATTCAGAAATTTGGGCATAATTTTTATCAAAAATTCCTGCATAAACTTGATTATTTCGAGCATCTATTAATGAACAAATGTAATCAAAACCTGTTACATTGTAAGCTAATCCTTCTAAAGATGAACAGCCAACTACAGGAATGTTCCTAAATTCAGCAATTGCCTTTATTGTAGCAATACCAATACGAATACCAGTAAAAGAACCAGGCCCATTATCAACTGCGATAAGTGCTATATTTGAAAGTGATGTATTAGTAGAAGTAAGTAACTCATCAATAAGTGGCATAAATTTTTCAGAATGAGTTTTTTCATTGCAAATATTCAATTCTTTAATAAGTTTATCATCTTCAAGTAGAGAAACAGAACAGTTATTACTTGAAGTTGAAACAGCTAAAACCTTCATAGCCTACATTCCTTTCATTTCTATATTAATATATCGCTTGTCCAAGTTATCATTATCTTTTGAAATTGTTACTTTTATAAATTTATTTAAAATAGGCTCTAGCATTTTGCCCCATTCAATTATGCAAATACCTTTATCGAAATATTCAGTTCCACCAATTGCATAAAATTCATCAATATCTTCTAATCTATAAACATCAAAATGATAAATATTAGTATCATTTTTAGAATATTCATTAACAATAGTAAAAGTTGGGCTAGAAATTTCATCTTCTAAACCAAAGTATGAGAGAAAACCTTCAGTAAATTTAGTTTTACCACTACCTAAATCTCCGTGAAAGAATTACAATATCTCCTTTATTTAATTTAGAGGCTAAATCATATCCAATAGCCTTAGTTTCATCTTCATTATTTGTAATAAATTTAAGCATAAATTCACCCATACATATTTTATATTAAAAGAAGAAAATTGTAAAGAAAAAAAGCAAAAATAATAAAAATATATGTGAAAGTTTATTTTATATCTGACTTAATTTAAGATAAAATGTTGCAGAATTTTTCCATATGTTTATAAAAAATACTTTACTTTTGCTTAAGAATAATATAAAATAAGACTGTTAAATATATTTGTTTTATAAGAAGGGAAGGTTAAAAGGAAAATGAAAGACATAAAGATAACAGAAACTATTAAGTATATTGGAGTAGATGATAAAACAATAGATTTATTTGAAAGTCAATATGTAGTTCCTAATGGAATTTCATATAATTCATATTTAATAAAAGATGAAAAGAATGTTATTATGGATACGGTTGATAGAAGGGCAACTAATGAATGGATAACAAATTTAGAAAAAGAGTTAGGTGAAGAAAAACCAGATTATTTAGTAATTTCACACTTAGAGCCAGACCATTCTGGAAGCATTAAATTATTGGTGGAAAAATATCCAGATATAAAATTAATAGGAAATGAAAAAACATTTGCAATGCTTCCACAATTTTTAGATATTGATTTGAGTGATAGAAAAGTTGTAGTAAAAGAAGGAGATACAATTAATGTTGGAAAACATACATTACAATTCTTTATGGCACCAATGGTACATTGGCCAGAAGTAATGGTTACTTATGAGCAATCAGAAAAAATACTATTTTCAGCAGATGGATTTGGAAAATTTGGAACATTAGATACTGATGAAGATTGGACATGTGAAGCTCGTAGATATTATTTCAATATTGTTGGAAAATATGGAGCACCAGTACAAGCTTTGCTTAAAAAAGCTTCAACATTAGATATACAAATAATTTGCCCATTACATGGTCCAATATTAAAAGAAAATTTAGGCTTTTATATAAATAAATATGATATATGGAGTAGTTATAAACCAGAAGATGATGGAATATTAATAGCTTATGCATCTATACATGGAAATACAGAAAAGGCAGTAATGGAATTAAAAAGAATTTTGGAAAACAAAGGTGCAAAAAAAGTTGTTACTGCTGATTTATCAAGAGCAGATATGGCAGAGGCAATAGAAGATGCATTTAGATATGATAAACTTATTTTAGCATCAGCTAGCTATAATGCAGGAGTGTTCCCAAGCATGGAGACATTTTTACATCATCTTGAAGGAAAAAATTATCAAAATAGAAAAATTGCTTTTGTTGAAAACGGTTCATGGGCACCATCAGCTGCAAAGTGTATGAAAGAAATAGTTGGAAAAATGAAAAATATAACAATATGTGAACCAACAGTAACAATAAAATCAACAATGAACGAAGAAAACATTAAACAAATGGAAGAACTAGCAAATAATATACTAAAAAATAGTTAATAGCTTTATAGTTATAAAAATTAGTAGATGGAGGTGAAAAATATGAGTAGATACGAATGTACAATATGTGGACATATTTATGATGAAGAAGCAGAAGGCGTAAAATTTGAAGATTTACCTGAAGATTGGGTATGCCCTCTATGTGGAGTTGGAAAAGATATGTTTAAAAAAATTGATTAGTATTCATTTGAACTATTAACATAAAATATTATATTAAAGTAAAAAATGATTCATGATATAAAAAAATAAAGAAAGGAAATTTCAAAATGAAAGAAAATGTAAAATTTTATATGTGCAAAACATGTGGCAATGTTATTGGATTAATAAATGGTAATGCAGAGCATTTAACATGCTGTGGAAAGAATATGGAAGCATTAGTTGCTAATTCAACAGATGCAGCACAAGAAAAACATGTTCCTGTATTTGAAAAAGTAAATGACCAAATAGTAGTAAAAGTAGGAAGCATAGAGCATCCAATGGAGGATGAACATTATATAATGTGGGTAGCTCAAGTTTCAGAAAATGAAACAACTAGAATAAGACTAAAACCAGGTCAAAGTACAGAAGTAAGATTTAAGTACATACCAAATTCAACAATATATGCATATTGCAATAAACATGGATTATGGAAACAAGAAGTAAAATGAAAAACAAAGTACCTTTAACAACTAAAAAAATGTTAAAGGTACTTTGTTTATTGTTTCTAAATATTAATAAAAGGGTTTTTTTAAAAATTTATAAAAAGTCTTGTTTTTTATTTTTATATAATATATTATAATATTAGAAGAAAAGATATTACATAAGATAATGTAGCAGGCTAGTAAAAACTAAAATAATTATAAAGAGGAAGAAATAATGAATTTTAATGATATTATTAAAAAAACACCAGAAGAAATAGAAGAATATTTAACACCAGAAAAAATAAAGGAGTATAAACTTGATAATTTGCAGGTTGAAAGATTAATACTAGCAACAGGAGACATAGATAAATACATTACTCCAGAAATATTGCAAGCATTAAATTTATATAGTAGTCAAGTAGTAGAATTAATAAGAGCAACTGGAAATATTGAAAAATATTTAACATTAGATATAATACATGCAGCAAAATTATCTTCTTCCCAAGTTGTTTCATTAATTGCAAGTGCGGGGAAAAAAAAGGAATTTTTAGATAATCCAGAAAAAATAGTAGAGTTTGGAATAGACAATTACGGAATAAGAAGCTTAATAGGCTTAACAGGTGAAGTAGAAAAGTATTTATTTAAAGGCCAAACAGTAGGATATAAATGCTTAACAATAGCAAATGTAATAAAAGGATTGGGCAAAGAAAAAATAGAAGAATATTTAACACCGGAAAAATTAATTAAATTAGGAATAGCAGATGATTTAAATATAGGAAGTTTACTAAGAGAAATTGAAAACCCTGAAAAATTTTTGTTTGAATGGCAAAGTGTAAATGATTTTAATTTAAATATTTCAAATATTATTAAGGGATTAGGCAAGGAAAAAATAAAAGAATATTTAACAGTAGAAACGATGTTGGATTATTTGGAGGCTCAAATAATAAGCGAGATAGATATAAATAATTTAATAAAAGCTACTGGAAATATAGAACAATATTTATTTGAAGGACAGAATGATAAATCACAATTAGATTTATCAAATGTTATTAAAGGGATGAATGTATGCCCATATTTAAACCAAGATGATGTAAAATTATTATGTTCTTTTGGTAAGGAAACAATATTGGATGTAATAAAGCTTGAAAAAGATAAACAAAAAGATGCGATATTAATACTAGATAGTTTAAGCAGAAGTAATTCAGCAGAACTAAGAAGAATAAAAGTACCAATTGCTATGCAAATATTAGATAAAGATCCAGAACAATATCAGGAAAAATTAAAAGAAATTGTAGATTTATATTTAACAAATGATATTCCAACAGTTGGAAAGCTTTATTTAGTATTTCAAGAATTGCACCCTAATTTATTGGGAGAAGAAAATAGTAGATTTAAGGATGAATCATCTGGGAGTATACCATCTTTAGAAAATACAAGTTCTCAAGAAAGAAAACATATAATATTTTCTCGTTTATTAAGATGTACAATGGAATCAAATAATAGGAATATAAGAGAGTATTTGGATAACATTGAGCAAGGCAATATATTGTATGAACAGATATTAAGTGGAGAATTAAAAATAGATGAATTAAGCAAAGATGATATAAGAATAGAAACTCTCTCAAGATATTGTAGTATATTAAACACATTATACAATGTAACATCTAAAGGAAAAAGAGCAGAGACTGCAAGGAAGAATAGTGGAAACATAGAACAAGATTTAAGAGAATTAGATAAACTATTTAATGAAGATGGAATATCTATGAACTTGCCAGATAGAATTGTGCGTATGTTTGGATATGGGACAGGAATAAGAACATTTGAACAGGCAAAATATATTCTTGAAAATTCAAGACAAAATGCACATAATCGAAATGTTAAATTAGCAGAAAGTGGAAAAATTGATTTAAAAGCAGGAGATTTTGTAAAAGGTATACAAGCAACAGAATATTTTCCTTCAATGTTACAAAGAGGAATTTTAGCTAAGGATTTTTTAGGTGGTAATGCTACTCATGATGCTACGCCTTTAGATACAGACGTAGAAAAAGTGCTAGAAGAAGGAAGTAATTTTAAAGAAACCTTAAATGGATTAGAAATTGCACCTAGTTTTACTTATTGTGGTGTAGAAGGAAAAAAATTAGGAACGATTATGCTAGTTTTTTCGGGTGATGATTTTATAGAAACTAGAGATTCATCTTATAAGGTAAGTCCAGAAAATATAGCCACTTTAAAAAGAGATAAAACTAAAAAAGAAGTTTTTTTTAGTGAATATTCTATATATGGAATTTCAATAGGTATAGGCTCAAGCAATATAAAATGTATTATTGCAGATAGGTATGTAGATAAATTAGGCTTAGAGATTGCAAAAAATGGATTTTATATTCCTATTGTAGATAGAGAGGGAAATGTTATCTATACAGAAAAAATGTATAATGAATTCAGGGAAAAGATGCAAGGATTAAGTTATTATGGAGAAACTGAATTTATTGTAGATGAAACAGCAAAAAATAATGAAACAGAGCAAATCTCAGAGTTAATTGAAAGAAATATACAAAATGCAAGAAACAAGCGTAATAAAATTTTAAGTACCTTAGAAGAAGCTGTAAGAACAAGTGGATATAAATTAAGAGAAGGAAGAAGTACTGATTTAACACCAGGTACCATAGATTTTATAGATACAGGTTCAACAGGAAGAGGAACAAATGCACCAGGTGATGGGGATTTTGACTTTATGGTAAAAATAGATAAAAGTTTAAGTGATGATCCAAACAGTTTTAAAGCTGAATTAAGAAAAGTGCTTAGTAAAATTCAAAGACCAAAGGATAATACAGAAACAGATAGAGGAGATTTTAGATATAAAGGTGTTAAAATTGAAGGTTTAGAACAAGAAGTTGATATAGATTTAAGTTTTACAGAAAAAACAGATGAAATAGAGTATAGTACAGATGAGTGTATACGAGATAGGTTGGAAACAATAAGAAATCAAAGTGAAGAAGACTATAAATATGTAGTTGCCAATATTTTATTAGCAAAAAATTTCTTAAAACGTGAAAAGGTTTATAAAAAAGCAGATGCACCAGATTCTGAACCAGGAGAACCAGATACAAGGGGAGGATTAGGAGCAGCGGGGATAGAAAATTGGATATTGCAAAATAATGGCTCATTTGTAAAAGCGGCAGAAAGTTTCTTAAGTGTAGCAAATGAATGTAAAAGCTTTGAAGAATTTAAATCCAAATATGCAATATGGGATTTTGGAGAAAATCATGTTTCAAAAGAGAAAGGTATATATCCACATGATAATTTTGTTTACAATATGAGTGAAATAGGATATAACAGAATGAAAATGGCATTAACTAAATACATAGAAACAATTAAAAAAACAAATCAAAATAAAATTAGAATTGCATCACTTGTTGCACAAGATACAAGTGTATTACTGGATCCATCATATATGGAAGCAGTAAAAGACATAATGTCTAGAGGTAGCAAACTAGCAAGAGCATAGAGAGAAAAAGGGGTAAAAATGGAAAATAATTTTATTGGAAAAGAAGAATATTCAAATGCATGTAAAGAAGTTTTAGAAATATTAAAAGTAGTTGATGATGAAGACATAAGTAAGATACCAAGTGAGGAGATTATAAAGTTAAAAGAAAATGCAAACATGGATTATAAATTTTCATATAATCCAGAAAAGGATATAAAAGAACAAGAGGTATCTAAACTTGCAAAAGCAATAATAGCAAATTATTTTATGGAATATATAGCAAGTCCAATACAAAAACAAAAAATAATAGATAAACAAAGGCAAAATATTAGAATTTTAGAAGAAGAGAAAAGAAAAAAATATAATCCAGATGATGTTTTTAAAGCGAAAAATACATATTCTGATAGCAATTCTGCAAATCTACCTGTGAAAGTTGAAAAAGTAAATGTTTTCACTAAAGTTATTAGATTTATAAAAAAGATGTTTAAATTGTAATTAAGAACACTACCCACCATCACAATCAAAGATTGTGGGTGGGTACTAAAGGAACATTTTTGTTTAAAAATTTATCTCATATTATTTTTCATCATGCAGTTCATATCAGTCAAATGATTTTTCTTTCAAATATCTTTGATACATTTCATCCATACTAGAAATATATTGCATATCTTGTTTAATTCTAAATTTTTCATACTCTTTATTAGCTTTTTCAATAGCTTGGTCGTGAGATATTTTTCCAGCATTTTGCAGTATCTCTTTTTTCCTAAATTTCAAAAGATTATCAGTTTCATCTATCCAATTTTTCATTGTCATTATATGATTTTCTTCTGCCATTGCTTCTGCGTAATCTAAAAAAAAGGCAGTAAGATTATTTAATTTTCGTATTTCTTCTTCATTTAAATAATTTTTAGCTATTGTAACATCATATTTATATATTAAACCATCTGGGCTATTTTTCCAATTTGTAAGTCCCATATGTTCTTTACTTGCATTTGATCTTTCATAAATTAGTTCTGCAGCAGTATGTCCAGAAATAGCATAATGTAATTTGTTTTGAACAATTTTAAAAAATGTATATGCTTCTTCTGAATTAGGATTGTAGTCAACTGCTGTTGCTATAAATAAATCTGTTATTTTTTGATAAGCCATTCTTTCACTAGTACGAATTACTTTTATTCTTTCTAATAATTCGTCAAAATATTGTGAATTTACTTTGCCACCTTTTAAAAATCTATCATCATCTAAAGCAAATCCCTTTATCATATATTCTTTTATTATTTTATTTGCCCATTGTCTAAATTTAACTGCTTTTTTTGAATTTACCCTATATCCGATAGATATAATCATATCTAAATTATAATATGAAATATTTCTTTTAACATTTCTGCTTCCTTCTTTTTGAACTTGTTCCAAAATGGAACAGGTTGAGTTTTTATCTAATTCTTCTTCTTTATAAATATTATTTATATGTTTGGTAATATCTGGTCTTTGAACATTAAATAAACTTGCAATTGCTTGAGCATTTAGCCAAACGTCTTCATTTTGTAAGATTACTTCTATATTTGTATTTCCATTTTCATCAGTATAAAATACAATATTATTCTCATTTCCTATTAGTTTGTTATCCATATAACATCAACCTCATTTCTTATTTGTTATATAATATCAAACATTTGTTTATTTGTCAATTATATTTTTTATTTTTATTATTTTTTTACAAATTCTTATATTTACAAATATTTATCAAATTTTAATTTACTAGTTTTTTAAATTTTATGTACATTTGAAAATGCTGGGCATGGAGATTTTTATGATGTTAAAGAATTAATAATGAACAAAAATGAAGTACCATGTGATACTTCATTTTTGCTTAAAAATTTATCTCATATTGTTTTTCATCATGCAGTTCATATCATTCATATAATATTTCTTTTCAGCAAGTTTATCTTGAACTCCACGTAAAGCTTCACCAAATCTTTGGAAATGAACAACTTCTCTTTGTCTTAAGAAACGTAGAGGGTCAATTACATCTGGGTCATCTCCACAAAGGTCAATTAATTTTTCATAAGTTGCACGAGCCTTTTGCTCTGTTGCCACTTTGACAGTACAACGTGATAAAAAAA
>CANQWH010000044.1 GCA_947627495.1 uncultured Clostridia bacterium | reverse complement strand
TTTCTTGGTCTTCCTCTTCCACGTTTTGGTTTTTCTTCCTGTTCTTCTTGAACTGGAGTTTTTCTTGGTCTTCCCCTTCCTCTTTTTTGTGGAATCTCATCTTCTGAGCTTACATTTTCTTGTATTGTTTCTGTTTGATGTTGTTTTTCTTGTACATTAAATTCTATTAGTTGTGGCTCATTCCCCATTACTTCTTCTTCATCTCTTACTAATAATTTTTCTTTTGTATCTTCAATATTTATATTCTTCATTGCCTCAGTTAATAAACTTTCATCATTATTTGGTTCTATATTGCTGTTTGATTGTCTTTCAACTACACTTGTAGTATCTATCTCTGGTGTATTTACAGCTGGAACAACTACTTTTTGTACCCCTCCTGCTTGTAAGTTTGTTGGAACAACAACAGATTTTATATTTCTTGGTTTTATTAATTGTTGTAATATATCTTCTTTTTCATTATTTGTTGTTTCATTTATTTGTTGTCTTGAATTCTTTAATTGTTCCTTATAATTAGCTGTTTTCATTTTTACATTTATATCATTCATTCCACCAGTTGTTACTAGTTGCTGATATTTAGGTGATCTTTCTTCCAATACTGCTTTTACATGCATTGGTAAATATTTTATAATTATTTTAAGCTGTGTATCTGTATATTGTGCTACTATGTTATTAAAACTTTCTAAATATTTATCTTCATTTTTTCCTAATCTTGCATAATGTGCTATAATATTTTCTACTTCTGCTTCACTAACATTATTTTCACTTTCTGTTTCGCCTAATTCACTCTCTTGGATACCATAATATGCTTTTGATTTTTCTCTATCACGAGGATTATAGATTAATCTACATACCTCATCTACAGTCCTATCTTGACCAATAATAGCATTATATATATCTTTTTTATATATTTTTGCTAACATATTGTCAGTTCTTTTTCTTCTGTCTGCACAAATCAATATAATATCAATTTGTGCATTATTCATGCTCCTAGCTTCTTCTGCTATATTACTATATTTTTCAAATAAAAATTTGTCTATTGAATCATAATTATTATTTGCAAATGGTTCTAAATCCTCACTTATTACTACTCTACTATAACTTTTATCTTTTTGTAACTCTCTTAAAATTGCATTAAAATAATATACATTTTTGTAAGATAATATTTCTTTATAATCTTTTTGATATTTCTTAACAATTGTCTCTACAACATTATCATTATTTACTGCAAATAAGACTTTCATATGTTTACTCCCTCCAACCTGTTAATACAAGCGCATATATAAATGGCAGTACTTGGCAAATAACTAATATAGTAACAAATATAATTACTGTGCCAAAGCCCCTATGTTTATAATCTAATCTCCTAGTGCCCATTACATATTGAAACACCAGACCTACTACAATACCAGCAAAGCATAGTGGTATGCTATATGGTTGTACAATATCATTAATTATATATGCTGACATCCAATATGCCCCATCTCCATATTTTTCAGTATATTCTACTTTTTTTTCTTCCATCTTATTTTTTACATTATTTGGATTATTTTGTTCTGCGGCAAATACTGTATTAATTGATATTATGCATAAAACGATTAGTATTATTGTAACTACTTTTTTCATTTTTTCTAACATTCCTTTCCAAGGCACAAACATAGTTTGAAAAAAATTATAATATATTGCAAAAATAATCATATACTATTGTATGTTGATTTATAGCGCAACCACAATAATGCAAAATACTAATTATTATTCAAACTTACCTCCAAATTTTTTACTTATAATATCATACAATATTCTTAAAAAAATAGCAAGTTTATTTTATGATTTTTTTCATTTTTATTGCAATTTTTTTTATAATATGATATATAATCAACTGTAAGTTTTTTCTTATATTTATTTCAAATAATATTTTTTTCATTTGGAGGTTTTATGTTCTCATCTACATTTAAATATCTTATCATTATCATTTTAATTATTATTATTAATTATATTGGATTAATTTTTTCTCTAGATTCTATTGATGGTCTTTCATTTTCTGAAAATATCACAGATGGTAATAGCATTGTAATATCTAGTTCTGGCTTTGTTTGGCCCACTCCTGGATATAATACAATAACTTCTAATTATGGATACAGAAATGCACCAACTAGTGGTGCAGGAACATTTCATAGTGGAATTGATATTGGTGCTCCAACAGGTGCTGACATTATTGCTGTTTTTTCTGGAACAGTTACATACATTGGCTTTAGTGGACCAAATGGCTATACAATAACTATTTCTGATGGTTGCTATACTTGCAATTATTCACATATCTCACCATACTTCTTAGTATATGTAGGTCAATTTATAAATCAAGGGGACCTTATTGCAACTGTTGGACCTAAAAACGTATATGGTGTACCAAATAATCCATATAAAGATTCAGCTGGAAACCCCACCAATGGTGCTACAACTGGTCCTCATCTCCATTTCTCACTTAAAATGAATGGCAATTCTGTAAATCCATTAAATTATTTTTAAAAAATACTACTCAAATTATATACTTACTTTATATTTAATATATTAAACATTTAAAGAAAATATTCAAATATAACTTATATATGTATAAATTCAAAAAAGCGAAAATTATACATTCTCGCCTTTTATCCAAATATTCCTTTTTTCTTTATTGGTGGTTGTTCGTTCATTGTCTTTGCAAGTTTTGTTAAAAGTTCCCTTTGTTCCGGAGTTAGTCTCTTTGGCACTTGTACATTTACAATAAATATATAGTCTCCTTGGTATGTACTATTTACCGCTTTGAAACCTTTTCCTCTAAGTACAAATTTTGAACCTGGTTGTGTCGCTTCTGGTATTTTATAAATTTCTTTTCTTCCATCTACCATTGGTAACTGTATATCTGCACCTAAAGTTGCTTGTGTAAATGTAATTGGTATTTCACATACTACATTATTTCCTTGTCTTTTAAATAAACTATGATTTCTTACTGATACTACAATGTATAAATCTCCTCTTGGTCCACCTTTTGTACCTGTTTCTCCTTCTCCTTTTAATACTATGGTTTGCCCATGGTCAATTCCTGCTGGTACACTTACTTGGATTTTTACCGTCTTTCTAATTTTGCCTTTGCCTCTACACTCTGGACATTTTTCTTCTATCTTTGTTCCTTCTCCATTACATTCTGGACAAGTCTTTGTTGTTTGCATTTGTCCTAGTATTGTAGAAACTGTTTGCCTTATTGTTCCTGTTCCATTACAAGCTTTACATGTTGTTACCTTTGTTCCAGGTTTTGCTTTACTTCCATGACAAGTTGGACATTCTTCATCCCTTAGTATTGTTATTTCCTTCTTAACACCTAAATATGACTCTTCAAATGTTATATCTAAATTATATGATAAATCTCTACCTTTGCGTGGTCCTGCCGCTTTTTGGCTTCTACCAGTTCTTCCTCCAAAGCCAGAACCTCCACCAAAGAAACTTGAGAATATATCTCCTAAGTCGCCAAAATCACCGAAACCATCAAATCCAGAAGATGTGTATGAATAGTATCCACCACCTGGACCACCGGCTCCTCCTCCAAAGCCTTGTGGTCCATCATGTCCAAATTGGTCATACATTCTTCTTTTTTGTGGATCTGATAATACTTCGTATGCTTCTGATACTTCTTTAAATTTTTCTTCTGCTTCTTTTCTGTTATCTGGATTTGCATCTGGGTGGTATTTTTTTGCTAATCTTCTATATGCCTTTTTTAATTCGTCATCACTGACGTTTTTATCTACTCCCAAAACTTCATAATAATCTCTTTTATTTGACATTTAATCCATCATTCCTTTAACATTAATTGTTATTGTTGTTGTCATCTTCTACTTTGTAATCTGCATCATAAACGTTTCCATTATTGTTGTTTCCTGCATCTGCTCCGTTATCTCCTGTGCTATCTGCTTGTGCATTTGCAGCATTTTGCTTATAAAGTTGTTCAGATATTTGATAGAATGCTTGTGTTAATTTTTCTGTAGCTTCTTTTATTGTTTCTGTGTTGTTTGTTTCTAATGCTTTCTTTACATTTTCTATTTCTGTTTCAACTTTTGCCTTTTCTTCACCGCTTATTTTGTCTCCTAATTCTTCAAGAGTCTTTTGACTACTATACATTAAGCTTTCAGCATTATTTTTAACTTCAACTTCTTCTTTTCTCTTCTTGTCTTCTGCTGCATGTGCTTCTGCATCTTTTACTGCTTTATCTATATCTTCTTCTGAAAGATTTGTGCTTGCTGTTATTGAAACATTTTGTTCATTACCTGTTGCTGTATCTTTTGCAGATACGTGTACTATACCATTTGCATCTATATCAAATGTAACTTCGATTTGTGGAATTCCTCTTGGTGCTGGTGGTATTCCAGATAATTGGAATCTTCCTAATGTTTTATTATATGCAGCCATTTCTCTTTCACCTTGTAATACGTGTACTTCTACACTTGTTTGACCATCTGCTGCAGTTGAGAATATTTGTGATTTCTTTGTTGGTATTGTTGTATTTCTTTCAATTAACTTTGTAAATACTCCACCATATGTTTCAATACCTAATGAAAGTGGTGTTACATCTAGTAATACTAGGTCTTTAACATCTCCTGAAAGAACTCCACCTTGAATTGCTGCACCAATTGCAACACATTCATCTGGGTTTATTCCTTTATTTGGTTCTTTATTTGTTATTTTTCTTACAGCTTCTTGAACTGCTGGAACCCTTGTAGATCCACCAACTAATAATACTTGATCTATTTTATCTGCTGTTAACCCTGCATCTTTTAAAGCTTGATTAACTGGTCCTGTTGTTTCATCAATTAAGTCTCTAATTAATTCTTCAAATTTTGCTCTTGTTAATGTAACATCTAAGTGTTTTGGTCCTGTACTATCTGCTGTTATAAATGGTAAATTAATATTTGTTTGACCAACACCAGATAATTCTATTTTTGCTTTTTCTGCAGCTTCTTTTAATCTTTGCATTGCCATTTTATCTGTACTTAAATCTATTCCATTTTCTTTCTTAAATTCATCAACTAAATATTTTATAATTCTTTCATCAAAGTCATCTCCACCTAGTCTGTTATTTCCACTTGTAGCTAAAACTTCAAATACTCCATCACCAATATCTAGTATTGAAACATCGAATGTTCCTCCACCTAAGTCATATACCATTATTTTTTGGTCTTTATCTTCTTTATCCATTCCATAAGCTAAAGCTGCTGCTGTTGGTTCATTTATAATTCTTAGAACATCAAGCCCTGCTATTTTACCAGCATCTTTTGTTGCCTGTCTTTGAGAATCGCTAAAATATGCTGGAACTGTAATAACTGCTTGAGTAACTTTTTGTCCTAAATAATTTTCTGCATCTGTTTTTAATTTTTGTAAAATCATTGCTGAAATTTCTTGTGGAGAAAATTCATCTCCTTCAATTTTAACTTTTTTGTTTGTTCCCATTTCTCTCTTAATAGAGATAACTGTGTGATCTGGATTAGTAACAGCTTGACGTTTTGCAATTTGTCCTACTAATCTTTCACCATTTTTTGAAAATGCAACTACAGATGGTGTTGTTCTATTTCCTTCTGGATTTGGAATAACAACCGCTTCTCCACCTTCCATAACTGCTACACATGAGTTTGTTGTACCTAAATCGATACCAATTATTTTTGACATATCAAGTCATCCTCCTTAAATTTATATATTTTTAAAATTAATAACAACTTTATATCTTTTTATTATAGTGTGAAAAAGAAGCAAGTATTGCTAGGCAATTTTTTAATAAAAACCGGAGGCGTGCTTTTGCACGTTGAGGATTTTTATTGAAAAATTAACGACGCAAGACGCAGCTTATTTTTCGCACTAATTAGCTACTATAACCATAGCATGACGAATAACCTTAAGTCCAATCTTATATCCTTTCCTAAATTCCTCTTTAACAATTTTTTCACCTAAGTTTTCATCTTGTACACTACTTACTGCCTCGTGTAATTCAGGGTCAAATGGTTTTCCTACTGTTTCTATTGTTTCTACGCCAAATTTAGTAAATATATCTTGAATTTGTTTTACTACTAATTCTATTCCTTGTTTCATCTTTTCATCTTTTGTTTCTGTTTCTACTGCTTTTTCTAGGTTATCTAATACTGGTAAGAAACTAGCTATTATATCTGCTAATAAGGAATTATATAAATTTTCCCTTTCTTTTGAATTTCTTTTCTTATAGTTTTCAAATTCTGCCATTACTCTTTTTAGCCTATCCACAGTTTCTTCCAACTCTTGCTCAGTTTTTGATAGTTCTACTTCTTCTGTTTTTTCTTCTACTTCTTTTTCTTTTACTTCTTGATTATTTTTCTCCTCTGCCATTTTTTTATCCTTCCTTTCTTATAGAGGCATTATTAAATACTCTATTTATCATCTAATTTTTCATTAAGTTTTTTGCTAATGTATTTCATTACTGAAATTACCTTTGAATAATCCATCCTTTTGGGACCTATTATTCCAATTGTTCCAAAATCTTTATTTCCAACTGTGTGCCTAAATGTTACTATACTTAAATCTTTCAATTCTTCTTTTTCATTTTCTTCACCGATGTATATGTTTATATCTTTTGCTAGTCCTGAATTTAGTATTTCCATAACTTGTTCTTTTGTATCTATTATATTTAGAAAATTTCTGGCTGTATCTATTTTTTTAAATTCAGGAAAGTCAAATACATTATTTGCACCTTCTAAATAAATATTACCTGATTGTTCTAAAGATTTATTCATTTGGTTAATTATAGGTTTTATTACATGTATTTGGTCTTCCATAGAAGATATTATATATTCTTCCATAGGTTTATCTATCTTTGTTAGTGGTTTGCCTTTTAATTTATTACTAAATAGATAATTTAAACTTTCTATTTGACTTTCTGAAATGTCTTCATCATATTTAATAATTGTTTCTTTTATTGCTCCATTCTCTGTAAGAACTACTGCCATTAAAATTCTATTACCTAATGATATAAACTTAACATCTGTAATTATATTATTGTTTGCATCTGGACCAATTGCTACAGTTGTGTAATGAGTTATTTCTGATATTGTATTAGTTGCAATCTTTGTTAATTCCTCTATTTCATCTACCTTTGTCTCTAATTGAGATTTTATATATTGTATCTCATCTAAGCTAATATTTTCATCATTTAATAATTCATCAACATAAAATCTATAACCTTTTGCTGATGGAATTCTCCCTGATGACGTATGTGTTTTTTCTATATATCCTTGTTTTTCTAATTCTGCCATATCATTTCTTATTGTTGCACTACTATATTCTAAGTTGTATCTTGATACAATACTACCTGAACTAACTGGTTCTGCTGTATTTATATATTCTTCAATTATGGCTTGTAAAACCTGTCTTTCTCTATTATTTAACATGTTTTCACCTCAAAATTAGCAGTCCTTTATTAGGACTGCTAATATAATACATCTTTTTTTAGCAATTGTCAATAGATAGTGCTAAATTTTTTTTAAATTTTTATCTTCCTTTCTCAAATTGATTATCTTCTAATTCTGCAATTTTACCATTTGGTTCTAGTACTGTCGTTTTATTTTCATTACAATCAAACATTCCAAGATAAGGGGTTATGCTCGTATCTATATAGCATATCTTGCTACCTCCTGGAGTTTTTACAGGATTATGCCCAACTATCATAGCATCACAATCATTTGGGAAACTAAGTATTTTTTCATCTCTTCTGTGCCATATTATGTCATTTAATTTCTCTTCTAATTGTTTAAATCTTGGTCCTTTTATTTTTGCACATAGTAAATTACTTAAATTATATTTGCTATTATTATGATATAATTCATCATTGAAGCATGCATGTGCCATGGCATATTTTTTACTACCAACAGTCAATCTTAGTTGTAATGGTAAATCTCCTATCCAATTAAAGAAATCTTCTCTACTAATTAGGTTTCTTATATTTCCTGCTTTTCTTTCTCTCTCTACTGTTTCTTCGAAATTATCTACATCCATTTTTGTCTTCATTCCTCTATTTGCCATTAATTCTAAACCTGAATTAGTATATATTTTTTCAGTTCTTTTTCTATCTTCAACTGATATACTTTTTTTTAATATTTCTTGTGTAATTACATAATTATATAAAAAACCATCGTGATTTCCGGGAATATAAGTTACCCTTCCCATATCTGACAATTCTTTTATTTGCAATAATATTGATATTCCATAATTTCCTCTATCCATTGCATCTCCTAATATTACAACATGCATGTTAGGATTTTTGCTCATGTACTTTCTTAAGCTTTTCCATTTGTCAATATCTCCATGTAAATCACCTACAACAATTATGTGCTTTGGCTTTTTTTTAGTTTCTTTTGAGAAATTTCTTTCACTTAGTTCATTACAAAATTTAACGTGTCTATTACCTTTTTTACCACCATTATTATTGTTCTTTGGCTTTTTTAATAAACCCATTTAATTATATCCCTTCCTTTTTATACGCTTGTTACTACTTTATATTTTTTATTATACCATTCAATGTAACTATTTTGCAATATAAAACATATATTATTTTTACATAATATATTGAATTTTTTGAATTTACAGTATATAATCTATATGTCTTATAAATGAAAGGTTAGTGTGATTCAATGGATTTAAGTAATATAGAAAATTTAAAACAATATAAACATATACATCTAATTGGCATTGGTGGTATAAGTATGAGTGGTATTGCAGAGGTTTTACATAATTGGGGGCTTTTTGTTACAGGTTCAGATTGTAGACAAAGTAATATAACAGATAGATTGTCTTCACATGGAATCTTTGTTTCAATTGGTCATAACACAAATCTAGTAGAAAAAGCTGATTTTGTTATATATTCTGCTGCAATTAATCAAGATGATCCAGAACTTGTTTGTGCTAGAACTAACAACATTCCAATTGTAGAACGTGCTGATTTTGTTGGTTTTCTTACAAGAATTTATGATAATACTATTTGTATTTCTGGAACCCATGGTAAAACAACTACTACTTCAATGATTGCTTTATGCTTTTTAGATGCTAATTTAGACCCTAGTATACAGGTTGGTGCTATGCTTAAAGATATAGATGGTAATTATAGAGTTGGCAATAGCGATTATTTTATTTTAGAAGCTTGTGAATATGTAGAAAGCTTTTTAAAATTCAGTCCTCAAAGTGCTGTAGTAACTAACATTGATAATGACCATTTAGATTATTTTAAAACTTTTGATAATATAAAAAATGCATTTGCAAAATATGTAAATTTGTTGCCAAAGGATGGTATTTTAGTAACTAATGGTGATGACCCTGATTGTCTAGATTTAAGAAAAAATACACAAGCAAAAGTTATAACTTTTGGAATAAGAAATTCTAAGGCAAATTTTGTTGGAAGAAATATTGTTTATGATAAAAATGGCTTCCCGAAATTTGATGTTTACAGAAATAATTCATATTTCGGAGAATTTAAATTATCTATTCCTGGTCTTCATAATGTATATAATGCTCTAGCATGTATTGCTATGTGTTCATATTATGGTATTTCTAAACAGCAATTAAAAACAGTATTAACTAAATTTAATGGTGCAAGTAGAAGGTTTGAATTTACTGGAACATATAGTAATATAGATGTTTATGATGACTATGCACATCATCCTAGTGAAATTTTGGCTACTGCTAAAGCGATGAAAAATAAATCATATCGTCAATCTTGGGTTGTATTTCAACCTCATACATATAGTAGAACAAAGGAATTATTAGCAGATTTTGCACAATCTCTATTAGAATTTGACAACATAATTATTACTGATATCTATGCAGCTCGTGAACAAAATACTTACGGAGTTTCTTCAAAGGATTTAGTAAATAAAATTAGGGAATTAGGAAAAAATGCAATATACATATCTGATTTTGATGCAATTGCAAATTACGTTAGAGGTCATGCTTGTCCTCACGATATTGTTTTAACCATAGGAGCAGGGACTGTTTATGAGGTTGGTAAAAAAATTTTAAATTAGTTTATATAAAATGTAACAATTGACTAAAACGAAAGGGGCTTTTTTACAGCCCCTTAATTTTTGCTTTCTATATAATTAGTTTTAAATTTTTACTACAAATTTTGTTCCCTTTGGTTCATTATTATATACTTTTATTGTTCCTCCATGTGCTTTTACAATAGTCTGTGCTATTGAGAGTCCTAAGCCAGTTCCTCCTGTTTCTCTTGTTCTTGCCTTATCCGCCCTATAAAATCTATCAAAAATATGTTTTTTTTGTTCTTCACTTATTCCTATTCCTTCATCTATAACTTCTATTGTACATTTTTCATCTTTGCAGTTAGTCTGTACTTTTATCTTTTCTCCCTCTTTTGTATATTTTATTGCATTATCTAATAATATTACCATCAATTGTGTAATTTTATTTACATCTATGCTTATTTCTTTATTGCAATTTAATTCTATTGTTAATTCTTTGTTTTGCATTTTTGCATATTCCATATATGGAGTAGATACTTCTTTTATTACTTCATCTATATATCTTTTTTCTTTCTTTAATTGTAATTGATTTGAATCTGCCGTTGCCAAAATCATTAGCTCTTTTACAAGTTTTGTTAGTCTTCTTGTCTCATTTATAGTTAAACTAATATCTTCCGATTTATCTATTATCTTACTTTCTGGTTCTTCTAAAAGAAGTTGTTGCTTTGCTTGTATTATTGTTAGAGGTGTTCTTAATTCATGTGCTGCATTCTGGACAAATTCAGTTTGTCGTTCCCAAGCTTCAAATATAGGTTTAAGAACCCTTTTAGACAACATATAACTTGCTATAATTGAAGTTACAATTATAACTGTACTCATACTTATTAACCTGTTTTTTAGAATTGATAAACTTTCAATTTCTCCATCAACATTTGCCAGTAGTTGAATATAGCATAACTGATTTGAAATTGTATATGCTCGCATGGTTATTCCTCTATAATTATATTTGGAATTTACACTTATTGAATATATTTCATTTAATTTTGTACTATCAAAGTCCACATTATATATATAATCATCATATAATCTTCCTATGCTTTCTGCATTTATTATTTCTCCATCATTATCTCTTATAATATAAATTATTCTTGGATTTAACAATATTATTCTGTCATTTAGTTCTTCCAAATTTGCAAAATGTTTTAATTCTGTATCTATATCTTTGTATAATAATTGCTCTGCCCTATTGTATATTAATAAATCAAAGATTAAAACTAATATAGTAAACACTGTAAATGTATATATTATATTTTTTATTAGTTGTTTTTTTATTAGTTTTTTTTCCTCCATATATCCTCCTTTTTATACGAACCCTACCCACCATCACAATCAAAGATTGTGGGTGGGTACTTAGGGAACCTTTTTGTTTTACAATAGCAAACAATCTAGCCACATTATTTCTATGTAGCTAGATTATTAAATTTTAATCTAATTCTATTCTATTAAATAATAATTCTAGTTCGTTTATCTTTATATCTCCTTTTAGATTAGTAATAGGTTCCCACTTAAACTCTGGTAAGTTCAACATCTTTTTTATCTTTAATGAAGTCTTTGGCATAAACGGAGCTATCAAATTAGATATGTTTGAAATTATATATGCACAAGTATATGTTGTGTTATTAAATTCTTCTATATTCTCTTTGCATTGCTTCCATGGTTCTTTTTCATCATAATATTTGTTTGCATATCCAATATATTCAAATATTTCATCTATTGCTGATTTAAGTTCTGCTTGTTCAATTAATACTCCAACTTTTTTATAAAGTTTTTCTGTCATTTCTACTATTTTTTCATCAACTTTTGCTTCTTTTATTATTCCATCAAATTTCTTATTTATAAATGAAAAGTTTCTATTTACAAAATT
>CANQWH010000043.1 GCA_947627495.1 uncultured Clostridia bacterium | reverse complement strand
GTAGTTGCAACGCCTTCTAATATAGCTTGTTTATAAATTGTATCTACTAAATGCCTTTTAGCAAAATCTATATTTTGTTCTACTTTTTCAGAAAGTTCTTCTTCTACATAATTTAATTGTTTTAATCTTTTATTTATTTCTCTTATTTGCTTTTTTAACTCTTTTGCTTTAATACTATTGTTTAATACTAAATTATATAATTCTTCTGAGTATTCTCCAACATATTTTGTTAAGGCTACTCCATCTTCTCTATAATGTACATATATATATTTGTTTGAATCTTTTTCTCTTATTTCAACTGAACCATAAGCAAGTGATTGTAATTCATGTTCAAGTAATTGTTTATTTTGAAGAAGACCCATAATTTCCATCTTTTCTTCCATATATATCTCTCCCCTTAAAATGTGAAACATTTTTATATTTTTTTATTAATTTTGTTTCACATTTATATTATACCACAAAATTATAAAAATGTGAAACATTTTTGCGTTTTTTTATTAACTTTGTTTCACATTTTTTGTTTTTATATGCATATATTTTTGGGTTTTCTGCATATATTTTATTATTTTATATGCAAATATTTATGTATTTTAAGAGTATCAATATTTTCAAAAACTGGTGCTAACAACAACACACATGTGTGTACTGTCCTCCATTTTCGCGAACTCCTGGCAAGTATGCTTTTATATACCCTGGTTCCATTTTTGTTTTGTTAAATGGTGGATCCAATAGTTTAATTATTCCATTTTCTTTATCTATTAAATGATTTTCTAAACTTTCCATTGATATATATTTTTTATCATTATCTGCTGCACCTGATATTACTCCCCAGCTTTGTGATATGCTATCTATCCTACATTCTTCATTTTCTATACTTCCTATTGGTTCGCCATCATCTGTAAATGCTCTTTTAAACCATCTTCCATCCCAACCTGCTGTATTTAATGCTTTCTTTAAATTTTCTTTTACACTTTTGTATTTTTCTACTTTATCTAAATCACCTTTTTTTTCACAAATTGGTATAAATCTTGTTAATACTTCATAGATGAAAAATCCTAGCCACACACTCTCGCCTTTTCTTTTATTTCCTACTGTATTTAATCCATCATTCCAGTCTCCTGAGCCTATTTTAGGCAAACCATTTTCTCCAAAATTTAATGATTTTTCTATGGCTTTTATACAATGTTCATAAATTGTTCCTTTTACTTCAGATTGTGGGTAGAAATCATATCGTTCATCTAAATCTTCCGCTAATTCTTCTCCCTCTAAATATGGTGTTTCTATATTTAAAATGCCTTCATCTCCTGTATAATCTATATATTCACTCACTACAAAGCATAACCATAATAAGTCATCTGAAAATCTGGTTCTTATTCCTCTGCCTGTTTCTTCGTGCCACCAATGCTCTACATCTCCTGCTATAAATTGATGACTTGACTGAGTTATTATCTGCTTTTTCATAATTTCTGGGTCTATATATTTTATACCTAAAGTATCTTGTAATTGGTCTCTAAAACCTATTGCACCACCTGACTGATAATAACCTGTTCTTGCCCATAGCCTTGATACTATTGTTTGATAAATTGACCAACCATTTAACATTATATTCATAGATTCTAATGGAGTTTTTACCTGTATTCTTGTTAAAAGTTCATACCAGAACCTTTTTACATTGTTTAATTCCTCTCTACAATTTGATATTTTTGAATATTTATATGCCATATCTTTGGCATTTAATAAATTATCTTCTTCACCTAAAAATAGCACTATCTCTCTATTTTCGTATGCTTCTAAATCAATTTCAATTTCTAATGCAATACATGAATTCTCTCCGAAGTCCACTTTGAGAACTTAGAGTTACGCTATCAATAGCTCTTGGTCTATCAATACTTCTATCTCCCATAAATTCATTTTTGCTTCCCGTATATGATTTTATTTTTTCATTACTTCCACAAAATACAACATTACCTTTAAAATTATCTGTATACAAATTCTCAGCTGTTACAACATTATTCTCCATTTTTACATTTATATAACCATTACTTTGTATTTCATCTTCTCCTAATACTGGCTTAATATAATATAAAATTCTTAAGTTTTTTCTTTCACCAGAATTATTCTTCAATTTTAAAATATTTATTTTTATCTTATTTTCTTTTGCTACAAATGTTTCTAATTCTTGTATTATCTGGTCTTTTATTGTTTTTAGGTTTACATAGCCAAATCCATATCTTAGATAATATTCTTGCGGTTCATTGCTTATATTTTCACATAAACTCCAAACACTACCTGCTACCTTATCTTTAAAATATATAATTTCTGAAGGTATATCTATATTACTACTGTTATTCCAAGCTGAAAGTCTATTAAGTCTACTGTTTTTGCTCCAAGTAAAGCCTCCCATATTTTGTGTTATTACTGTTCCAAAATTTGGATTTGCAAGTATATTACTCCATGCTGTTGGTAATTTATTATTTTTACTTAACTTAATTTTATATTCTAGTCCATCTTCTGTAAATCCACCATAGTCATTATAGTATTTTAAGTTGCTATAATCTTCTGGAAGGCTTTCCATTTCTGTACTCAAAATTGATATTTGTTTATTTTCTTCACCAATGTTTTTTATCTTATCTTCGTGTTCTTCTTCTAAATCTCTAAGTTGTTCTTCTATATTTCCACATGAACTGTTAAATTCTAAATTGCATCTAAATTCCAATAAATCTACATCTTCTTTTGAAATTTCTTTCTCATTAATTACAAATATTCCACCAAATGCGTTTTTCAAAAATGCTAATTGTTTATTTTGTATTTCTGTTTCTACCTCAAATTTTATAAAATGCTCATAACTGTTCTTTTCTTCATTTAATATTACTAAATCAATTTTTATATTCTTACTTCTAAAAAATTCAAATGCTTTTAAAACATCTCTTATTACATACATATCATTTACATCTTTTATTCTTACTAAAAGTATTGGTAAATCTCCTGATATACCAAATTTCCACAATTCACTCTGTGCATATACTCTATGTGGCAGATGTTCTAAAACTTGCTTTTTCATAGGATTTTGGAATATTAAATATGATAAAATTTTTTGATACTTTTCTATATCTTTTCCTTTCAACCCTAGATAAATAGTTTCCGCTTCCGTTTTTGCTCTTGATAGTTCAAATGTTTTTGCTACTGTACTTGTAGCCAAATAATTTTGCAACACTTGCTTTGTTTCTTCTTCATCATAAGATGCAGATATAACTAAATCTAATATTACACTTTCACCTGGCATTATTTTTACTGTTTTTTTCATTGCAAGAACTGGGTCAGTAGATAATCCTAGATTTTTAGAAAAAGGTTTAGAATCTTTTATGGCTTCTGGTACTTTGAAATTTCCTTTACCCATAAATTTTTCTTTATCTATTTCATACTCTCCATCTCCTATAGTTTCACTTTCGGTATATAAGTTTACTCCTACATAAACTTCTTTTTGCTTTGCTTCTCTTTTCTTTCTTTTTATTAATATTCCACCATTTTCTATTTCTTTAAATATTAAAAACAAATTGTTAAAAGCAGTGTGTGCATAATCTTGTATATCTCTTGAAAGCACTGGTTCAAAATAACTTGTTACTTCTAAAGTTTCTATGTTATTTCCATTGTTTTTTAGTTCCAATCTTCTTATTTCTAAATTATCTTCTGGAGCTACAGTTATTTTTGTTTTTGTTTCTATACTTCCTTCTGTTTTAACATATTTTATAACATCTGGTGTGAAAACAACTTTCGATTTTTTTTCTGGTGTATTTGCCCATATTTGCTTTGTTCCTAAATTTTTAATGTAGAAAAATATACCTTGATTATAATCTGCAGTTTCCTTATATCTATTAATTAATAAATTTCCAAACTTACTATAACCAATACCCTTTAAGTTTGAAACTATTGTATATTGCCCATTTGAAATTACATTTGAAGCATTTAAATTTTGATTTAACTTTGTAAATACTCTTTCTGTATAATTTTCATAATCTTGTATCTTTAATTTTTGTACTTTTTCTTTTTTCTCTTTTGTAATAATTGCTTTTTCTGGCATACGTTCTTGCAATAAGATATCAACTGCTTCTATTTCTGGATTACTACTAAATCTTTCTACTAATATATCTTTATTTACCAAATTATTTATTGATAGTAATATTAAACCTTGGTGGTGTGCCATATATGTTTTTACAACTTCGTAACTTTCACCATATTTTAATCTTGACATAGTATAATCAATAGATTCATAGAATCCATAATCTCCATACATTTCTTGGTTCTCTAATGTTCTTAAATTTTTTATTGCACCTTTTGCATCATATATTAAACTTAAAAATATTGCATAAGAAGATACTACCATATCTTCTTCTAATCCACGCTTCAATCCAAGCCATGGTATCCCAAAAGCTTTATATTGATAGTTGTTGTTCAAATCTCTTAAACTAAAAGCAGCCTCTGAAATTCCCCAAGGTATACCTAATTGCTTAGTATATTCTTTTTGACTCATAAGCATAAATCTACATGATTCATCAAGCAAACTTCCTTTATATCTTCTCATATTTACATTAGGCATTAAATATTCAAATGCTGTACCAGACCATGATATTAAGCCCTTATATTTTTTCAAGTTCGTAAGTGTTCTACTTAAACTGCTCCAATGTTTTACAGGTACATCTCTTTTTGCTATTGATACTAAACTTGCTTGTCTTGCTTCAGATGCTAATAAATCATAATATGAATCTGTTAATTTATTTTCTTCTACATTAAAGCCTATTGAAAATAGTCTTTTTTTGTAATCATATAATATAGAAAAATCTGTGTTATCTATAACTGTATCTATTATATTTACCATTCTTGTTCTCTGTTCTTCATTATTTACTTCTTGAAGTATGAATTGTTTTAATGTATATAAATATCCTATAAAGTTTCCACTATCAACTGTTGAAATATATCTTGGGAATAATGGCTCTAAAGTTTTTGTATTATACCAGTTATATAAATGACCATTCCATTTTTGTAACTTTTCTATTGTTTGTAACATTTTTTCTATTAAACTTATACACGCTTCTAAATCTATAAATCCTAAATCATAACTTGAAGTTACTGCAAGTAATCCTAACCCAATATTTGTTGGTGATGTTCTATGTGCAATTTTTTCTTTCCTATCTTCTTGATAATTATCTGGTGGCAGAAAATTATTTGTTTCATTTATATTGTCTTCAAAAAATTTCCAAGTTTTTCTTCCTATTTCTACACAATATTCTATATCCTCTTTTGTTATTGTTTCTACTTGTTTTTTCTCTACTTCTTCTTGGCTTATATACCACGCCATTAGTGGAGCTATTAAGAATAACACACCTAAAACTAGGAATGAAACTTTTGTATAAATTAATCCTAGAATAATTGCTATTACTCCAGCTATTGAATTTGGTAGCATATTTTTGTAATATGAAGTTAAAGTATTTTTACTCTGTTTTTCCGCTTCTTCTGATGTCATCCATTCTAATAAATTTTGTTTTGATATATTTAATCTATATATAGTTTTTGTTATTGCATTTATCATAGAATACGCTTTATTTGGCAAGAAAATTATTTCTAAAAATCCCCTCATAATACTTGCTTTTATTCCACTTATTGATTTTACAATATTTCTATGAGCAGATACAGATTCTGTATTTACATTTTTCTTGAATACAATGTAATTTAGTATGTCTAATAATGTTGGCATTGCTAAAGGAATTATTGCAATTATTGTAATTAGACTGTTTCCTATATTTAATAATTCAAATATTGCTGAAATTATTAAAAGAATAGAAGCAGTTACTGGAATTAAACTTCTTCTTAAATTATCTAGTATTTTAAATTTTGATATTGCATTTAACGGGTTTGTTCTTCTTTTATTATCCTTTACTGTAATTATATTTTTTAGCCACCCTGATATTTGCCAATCTCCTCTAACCCATCTATGTTGTCTTGCAACATAACTGCTATACTTAAATGGAAATCCATCTAATACTAATATATCTGTTGCAAGTCCACATCTTAAATAGCTTCCCTCTAGTAAGTCATGGCTTAATACTTTATTCTCTGGTATTTCATCACATAGTATTTTATGAAACAACTCTAAATCATATATTCCCTTTCCAGTAAAAATTCCCTCATCAAAATTATCTTGATATATATCTGAAACAGCATTTGTATATGAATCTGTTCCTCCCATACCAGAATATATTCTTGTTAATAAACTTCTTCTACTTGAAGGCAAATCTACTCCAACTCGTGGTTGTATAAGAGCATGACCGTCTATTATTATGTTTTTATTGTTATCTAAAACTGGTTTGTTTAAAATATGTGCCATAGCTCCTATTAACTCTTTTGCTGTTCCTAAAACCAAATTTGTATCTGAATCTAATGTTATTACATATTTAATATTTAACTTTTGTTTTATTGTATTTACTCTGAATTTGTTTTCTCCTGTTAATAAATATTGATTGAACTGACATAGCATTCCTCTTTTTCTTTCCCATCCCAAATAACATTTTTCTCCTGGATTCCATACTCTATTTCTATATAAAAAATAGAATTTTTCTTTGCCCTGTTTTGCATACTTTTCATTTAATTTCTTCGCCTCGGCTTTACCTTGCTCTATAATTTCTTCATCAAAATCTTCTTTTTCATTATTTGAAGAAGTACAGTCTCCAAGCAAAGAAAAGTATATATTTTCTTCTTTATTAGCCAAATAATATACTTCTAATTTTTTAAATAATTCTATTACTTTTTCTTTGTTATTTATTATTGTTGGAATTACAACCATAGTTGCAATCTCGTTTGGTACACCCTCTGCTAGTGCAAGTTTTGGTAATAACTTTGGTTTTACAATTTTCCCTAAACTATAATTTAATATTTGAATATATATTTCTGAAATTGGAATTATTGCAAGTATTGAAGTTATTATTGTTATAATTAGATTTGTTCTTTTACTTAAATATACTCCAAAAAGAATTGCAAATATCGCTGTTACTATATATATTGAACCAATATATAATTTATCTTTTCTATTTTTTTTATGAGTTTTTATGCCTAATTTATTTTTTAATTTTTCTGTTCCTTTGCCTATTAAATAATAGCCTATGTGTCTTTGCTTTTCGCCATCTGAAGCATTGGCAAGTTCGATTGTTTTTTTAGTTATATATATTTCAGACATTTTTGTTTTCTCTGATAAATTTTTTATTGCATTTCTATAATATTCCTTAGTTTTATAATCCATTTTTTCATAAATATTTGCTGGGTCTTGTCTTAATAATTCCTCTACACCATTTATTTCTTCAAATAAACTTAAAAAGTTTATTCTTGAAATTTCTCTTATACTTGTTATGCTATTTCCTATTGAAACTTTTTGAATAGCAATATCAAAGTGTTCTTTTCTTATAACCTCTGATACTGTCATTCCCATTTTATCCACTTGTTCTTCTAAAATGTTTAAATATGGTATGGCTTTTTTCCCATATCTTTTTAGTTTATATGACAAATATTCTATAAATGGATAACTTGAATTTTGATATATTTTTGTTGTTTCTCTTACTTTCTTAAATTCTTGCTTACTAGCTTCTTTTTTCTCTATTAATCTTTCTACTAATTCTTCTACTTTATATTTTTGAATTTGACTTAAATATATTTTTTCGCAAATTGTCCTTATATTCTCTATTATTGCAATATTTAAGAATACTGGTAAGTTCCAAATTTCCTCCATACTTAGAGTTTTCTTTCTTTCATATGCTGATAAACATAAATTTAAAGTTTCTTCATCTATTGTATTATCTGTATATGCTACCATCTCTGTTGCTAATACATATATTCTTGCAAACCCTTTATACATACCATTTGTTATACTTGGAAAGTTTCTATATTTTTTTTCTGTTATTTCATTATTTATGTTCTTTACTGTTTCTTCTATTATATAAAAGTTATCTAATAGCCATTCTCCTGCTGGATATATACTAATGTTTTTCTTTATATGTTCATTTAGTATATTGTAGGTTTTTTGTATGAATTTAAAATTTTCATTTAATCTATATACTGGATATGTTCCCTTATTGCTTACTCTTGCTACTTCATAATTTGCTGCTATTTTTTCCATATATGCTTGTAACTGTTCTTTATCTAAGGTAACTCCTTTTATATTTAAATATCTATTTTTTTCTTTAAATTTCAAACTTCTCACTCCTAAAATTTATGTAATTTATACATATTTTTACCAAGTAAGAGTTTTTTATACTTATTCTTTAAGTTAAATACTAAAAAAGTCAAAAGGAATTATTAACCTTTTGACTTTCTTAGTATTATTTTAAATATAATTTTGGATCTATATTTTCTTCATCTTTTAGCATTTCAAAATGTAAATGTGGTTCATCTGCAATTTCAAATGCTGCTGAATTTCCTACAGTTCCCAAACTTTGTCCTTTGCTTACTGTTTCACCTTCTGTTACAAATTCTGTTGTTAATAAATTTGAATATATAGTTTTATATCCATCTCTGTGTTCTATTATAATTGTTAACCCATATCTTGGGTCATTTTTTATAGCTTGTATAGTTCCTTCTTCTGCTGATTTTACTACTGTTGTTCTTGGTGCTTTTATATCTATTCCTTTATGAACTACCCATTCTTGCAATGTCTCTGAGAACACTAGATTATCCATTGCAAATTCTTTTACTATTTCTCCTTGAATAGGATAACTAAATTCTAATTCTTTTACTGGCTCTTCTTCAACATGTTCTGATATTTCTATATCTGTAGTTACTGGTTCTTCATTTTCTGGTTCTACATTTGTTTCTACATCTGAATCTCCATTCTCTACTATTTGGTTTATACTTTCTTCAATTACTTCATTTATTCCTTTACTTATTTCTGAACTTACATCTTCTAATGAATTAGTATTTGGAACTAAATTAGTTAATTTTTGAGCTGCAATTAAACTTTCCCTTGCTGATTGCTTAACCTTATTGTTATAAGCAATATATACTACTATACTAGCTATAATTAAAATTAGTAATAAGCCTCCATAAATGTATAATACCTTTTTTAAACCACTATTTCCTCTTCTCAATTGGAATTCCTCCTTTAATTTTCTTTAGTTAAATTATGTACTTGTTTTACAATTTTTATTCAAATATTTTCTATTTTTATATTAGTATAATAGTGATTTATTATTTGTTCATAGTTTGCACCTGTCTTTGCCATTGCATCCGCACCTGTTTGGCTAAGACCTACACCATGCCCATATCCTGTAACATTAAAAGTTATAGTATCTCCTATTTCCACACTAAACTTTGCAGATCTTAACTCAAATATTGTTCTTGCTTCCACACCTGATATTTGAACATTTCCAAATTGTATAGTTTTTACTCTTCCACTATCTGTATATTCTAATATTTGAATAGCATTTTCACTATTAAAATCAATTTGTACTTCAGGATAATTTTCTTGAATTTTCTGTAATACCTCCTCTTTTGTAAGAGTTACTGTTGAAGCATATTGCGTATATCCTTCTTCTCCTGATGTTTCTACACTTTGTAAATACGGATAATCTGTGCCTCCCCATACATTTGCAACTGTTTCTGTAGTTCCTCCACTATTTGAATGAAAAAATGCATTTATTGGTTCACCATTATATGTTACTATTTTGCCAATTGTACTATCTACAGCAGTTGTAATCTTACTCCAGTTGCTTTCTCTTTCTGCTTCATTCCATTTAGCTAATCTATCTTCTTTAGAAATCCAAGCTTGACAACAATCAGATTTATCACATATATCTGCATTTGCATGTTTACTTCCCTTAAATATTTTATATGCAGTATAAGTTCTAGCCACTATTGCTTGTGCTTTTAAAGCTTCTAATTCAAAGTTTGCAGGCATTTCTGCTGAAACAACTCCATATAGATATTGTTCCATAGATAAATTTTCTATTTCGCCGGTATCTGCATGAAGGAGCCTTACTGTTCCATAGTTTGCATAAGTATAATTTTGTGTGTTTCCTTCTACAGTATTTTCAGCATCTCCGAATTTTCGGCCTTTCAGTTTTTGTTTTATTTCCAAATACTATTGGAATAGCAAAACATATTATTACAAAAGCTATTACTATTATTAGAATTTTTCTCATTTTTTATATGCTTACACTTCCTTTTTTATATTTATTTATTTTACATTCCAAAAATTAAACACTCTCTATCCAATTTTTCTCCTCATATCAGTAAGGATTTTTTTTTCTAATCTTGATACCTGTACTTGAGTTATTCCAAGCCTTTGTGCTACCTCAGATTGAGTTTTTCCTTTATAATATCTTAAAATTATTATTTGTTTTTCTCTATCATTTAAGTCATCTATCAACTCTTTTATACACAATTTATTTACCACTTCATTTGTTTCATCTTTATTAGATGTTATTTTTGATATCTTTGCTTCTCCTCCTACTTCATCATATATCTCCTCATCTATTGATTCTGGTCTTCTTATTGCATCTAATGCTACCACAATTTCCTCCTTTGTTACATTTAACTTTTCTGCAAGTTCAAAGATTTGCATTTCTTCACCCATTTTATTTATATTATCTCTTTGTATTTCATTTATTTTTGTTGCTAGTTCTTTTATACTTCTACTTATTTTTATTAGTCCATCATCTCTTATAAATCTTTTTATTTCACCCATTATGTATGGTACTGCATATGTTGAAATCCTAACATTGTATGAAGTATCAAATCTTTGTATTGCTTTTATTAAACCTATACAGCCTATTTGGTATAAATCCTCTTGTGCATGTCCTCTGCCAGAAAACCTTTTTACTATACTCCATACTAAGCCGAGAGTTTGCTTCTACAATTTTTGATAATGCTTCTTCCGATTTGTTTTGTGCCTCTACAATATCTTTTGTATCTATTTCATACATACTTAGTTATCATTCCTTTCTGAAAGCATTAATCATTTGCAACTTTTAAATCTTTAATAACTTTTTTCATTGTAACTTTTGTTCCTACTCCTACTACTGATTCTATTTTTAATTCATCCATAAAGCTTTCCATTATAGTAAATCCCATGCCAGACCTTTCCAATTCTGGTTTTGTAGTATATAAAGGCTCTTTTGCCTTTTCTATATTTTCTATACCTTTTCCATTATCTATTATTTTTATTTCAATAGAATTTGCAAATAATGTACATTCAATTCTTATAATTCCTACTTTATCCTCATAACCATGTATTATGCTGTTAGTTACAGCCTCTGATACAGCAGTTTTTATATCTGATATTTCTTCTATACTTGGGTCTAACTGTGAAGCAAAACTTGCAACAGTTATTCTTGCAAATGCTTCATTACTTGATTTACTTAAAAATTCTAAATTCATTTTATTTTCATACACATTTTCCAATTTCTGTTCCTCCCATTTCTTCAATTATTGGTATTATTTTTAATATTCCTGACATTTCAAATACTTTTTTTACATTTGGAGCCACATTTACCATACTCATTGTTCCTCCAAACATTTTTATCATTTTGTATCTGCCTAAAATCATCCCAATTCCTGCGCTATCCATAAAACTCACTTTTTCAAAATCTAATACTAATTTTTTAGGTATGTATTTTTGAATTTCAAAATCTGCCCTTGCCCTTATTTTTTCTGCACAGTGATGATCTATCTCTTCTGTAATTTGCATAGTTAAAAGCTTGTCTTTTTCATTATATGTAACTTTCAACAAAATCCCTCCTATTCATTTGTACAAATATATATTCTATTTTTTTTATTTTTTTCCTTCGATGAAAAATTGGAAGTTTTGGCGAAATTTAATGAAGAAAAGAAGCAGTATAGTTTTATGTCTACTATACCACTTCTAAATATTTAATAAAACTTACACATTAATCTCGGCACGATTCCCATATATCTTTTGTTCCTCTTGTTTTGCTTTTTGTCAGCTTACTGCGTTACATAAAGCTGGAGCTGAGAACCAGTGTTGCGGTAGTTATTGCTCGGCGCGGAACTCATACGAGAACTTTCGCATCGTTCATAACTGAAGTAGCCTCCACGTTCCACCCTGTGGCCAGTAGAGGAAGCCTCCGTCGTCCATGCGGTTACATTTCCTTCTAAGTCATATATGTTCTTTGAATAATCTTTATATGGTTTAGTACCGCTAGTTGGATAGTTCAAT
>CANQWH010000042.1 GCA_947627495.1 uncultured Clostridia bacterium | reverse complement strand
CTGTACAACCTGCTAACACTATTCCTCCTATTATTATCATTATTATTAAAACAATTATTTTTAATTTTTTCATTTATATTCCCTCCTCAAATTTTCTTCTAAATCGGCAATAGCTGACTTTTGCATTTCTATTAAGCCTCTTAAATTATTGTTGTCTGCTACTATTTTTTCGTATTGCACTGCTAATTTCATACTACTTAAACTTATTATTAAATTCATTAATATCAATATCGCTATTAATATTTGCATTATCCTTATCTCCGCTTTATTGATTGTTATATATTTTTTCTTCATTTATTTTCTCTCCTTTCTTCCTTACTTTGCATATTGATAAAATTCACTATTTATCATTGATATACACCAAATTGAGTATTGTTGTCTTTGTTGATATATTCTGATGCAATTATCTCTTTTTGCTATTCCTATCACTTCAAAATCTGTTACATCTTCAAATTCTTTTATTATGTCATAATGTTTTGTTAGAACTTCATACACTTTGTTTATATACTCTGGAAATCTTTTAAATCTCATTAAACTTTTTTCTATTTCGTTCAATGTTAGTGTTCTTCCAAATGTTATTTTTTTGTAATGACTATCTATTAAATATTGACTTGCTAATTCCGTTAATTCTTCGGTTATTCCACTCTTTTTAATTTGCTCATTTATTGCTATATCAAAAATTGTCATTTGCTTTTCTATTGCATTTTGCATTTTAATCTCCTTTCAAATGCACCTTTTTATTGGTTGTTATGTATGTCTTTTTCATTTTCTTCTCCTCTCTTACTTATTTTTAAATCTTCTAAAACTCGTGTTTTATAAATTCTCGTGTTCCATTTTTCTCTTAATGTTCTAATATTTTTTAATAAATTTATAAAATCCCCTGTGATTAATTTGTTTGTGTATTTATCTGAGAATCCTTTAAGTGTCGAAATAAATTCTAACTTGTCCTTTATTTCTCTTCTTTCATTTCGTGTTTTCTTTAACCTTGTAGCTACTTTTGCTAATTCAAAAGTATTTAATTTACTCAATTCAATTTCATGTAATAAATCATCCTGTTCTAATTCTTTTGTCCTTAGTTTATTTTTTAAATCTGAATTTGTCCTTTCTATGTTTGTGAAAAAGTAATTCATTTTTTCGACAAATTTTTCTACTTCATCTATATCATCAATTTGCATTATTGTTTCACCTCTTCAAATTCTTTTAATATTGATCTTAAGCATTTATTACATACTGCTAATTTCAATTCTCCTCGTTTTGTTAATGTATGAGGTAATATTACAATGCCTCCAGTCATTTCTTGTTTTTTCTTTTCTATTCTTATTTCATCACCGCAATAATCACATTTATAATACTTGTATAATTTTTCAGTTTTTACTTTTGTTAAATGGCTCCTGGTTGTTGGTGCAATTTTTTCATATATTGGTACAGTTACCCTGCTTTCTAATTTATGAAATTTATTCATCTTTCCACCCACCTTTCGTTTTCTCTAATTTTTCTCTAATTCTTCATATAAACAAACCATGCAATAGTTTATAACTTCTTCAAGTGTATAATTTGGTTTTTCTGTTATGTATTTTTTTGCTTTTAGATATTTGTGTGTTAATTTTTCCCAGTTCAAATTCATTAAAAATACTTTATGAGGACTTAAATATAATTCTTTAACACACCATGTTAAAATTTTATTATCCAATACCGTTTCTGGTGGCATCAAGTTATATGTTAATTCATTTTCTGCATACAATTTGCATCTTCTTAATAATATAATCAAATTCTCTCTGTCAGTAGGTTTCAAGCCAATTTCATATCCGATTTTGCATATTTTCTTTATATAAATAATTAAATAATAAGTTTAGTTTAGTTATAATGTGTTCGTTTGTTTGTTCACTTGCTTGTGCGTTCGGCTGTGTGTTCGGTTGTTCATCTGCTTGTTCAAGATACAATTTCATTATTGAATATGTAGAAGCTTCATTTTGATTTACGCCGCTTCTTATATAAAATATATTGATTGTTAATTAATTCGTTTCTTGCTCTTTGTAATGCAGATAAATTTAGATTTTTTATTTTGCTCATTAGAATAGTATTTGTTACTTTAAACTCACAAAGCCAGTCTGTTTTGCGATCTATTTGCAATAACATTTGATATATTGAAATAGCATTTGCAGAGATAGGTTTGTAGTCTAATGTAGAATAAAATTCAGCGAGCTGTTTTTCTATATCAATTTTTAATTTCCTATTCACATACTGCACACTCCTTCCTTTGTGTTAAATGCTGTTTGAATGTCTATCCATCATTCAACATTCTATTTTTATGTTCTTGCATTTTTCACAGCTTTCACACACAAGTGTTCTTTTTGTTTCCCAACATTCGCAATAATAACTATGTTTTGTTGATTCAAGTTTTAACATTTTTCTTTCCTTTCCGCTCTTGATTTTATATTTTGTATATGTTAGAATATAAATAGAGCATTTTAATAAGTGTTTTATAGAACTATTTATTTACTTTGGTCGGTATGTAGTAGTTCTATTATTTTTGCCTTTTTCTTTTCCTGTTGTTCATTTTCTTCATCCATAAGTAATTCATATCTTGTATCTGTGCATAGTTCTGATATTTTTCTTCTTTTTACTGAAGGATCTCCATAAGCATTTGATTCATTAAGTACTTTTATTCTTAATAAGACATCCGCTAAGCTGTTTTTAATATCAGATATTTCTTTATCTTTGCATTTAAGCGTTTCCTCTAGTTGTCTAATTTTTACCCCTTCAGGTGTATGCTTTCCTCCCATTTTTATATTCCTCCTTTCAAGTTTCTTAATTTATACTTCATTATAGCTAATGTTATAATGTGCCAAATATAGCATTTATCCAAATTATCCATTCTAATTTTCCCTTCTGATGCATATAACTTTATCTATGTCATAATATTTTGATTTTAGTCTTGCTATTGCATCTTCAATATTTCTAGCTTTTATATGTATGTATCTTATCCTTTTCCCCATTGAACTTAATTCAAAAGCAATTTCATAATTATTTAATCTTCCCATTTTTATTTTCCTTTTTTTTCTTTTTTCGGATTTCTTGGTAGATATCTTCTATAACTATAATTGCTAATAAACTAATAATAGGTATTAGATATTCACCGCCAAATCCTTTATAGCCCCTTACTGCAGTTGCATATTTTACAGCTAATGGTGTTACTATAATTGTTGCTATAAGAATAATTATTTCTAATATTCTTGCTATGAATTTTCCTTTATTAACAATTTTCATTTGTATTCACTCCTTCATTTAATATATTTTTTAATAATATTAATTTTGTTTCTGCTTGTATTCGCTTTTCTCTTTCTTGTTCATATAATTGCCTTGATACTGAATCTCCACCAATTTTTATTTTGTAATGTCCACCATCAGTCTGTCTATATTCTATTTCGTTGTTATCAATCATTCGCTTAACCTCTTTGAAACCTGTGTGATATCGTTCCATATATTTAGTTAAGCTAATCCATTCTTCTCCCATTTTGTCTTCCTCCTTTTAATAGTGTGTCGTTCCGCATTTTTAAATTTTTTCATATTTATAATTCATTCCTTTCGTTTTATTTTTTTATCCTATGTGATATAATTGCATTGAATGTGAGGTGATTATATTGAATAAATGTAAAATACAAAAATTACAAAATTCTTTAATCAAAGAAGATGATTTTTTGGTAGAAAAGGATTTTATTATTAAAAATACCAAATATAAATCTTGTGTTGAATTTTATAATTCACTAGGTGTTTATACCTTATATGATCAAATTAAAATGGCTAGTAACCCCAATATTGATACATTAATTGCTAAAAATTCCAAATTTAAAAATTTTAATGAATTTAATAATGCTATAATTAATTTTTTAAAAGCTGACTTACCTGATTTCTATAAGGATATTTTGTAATGATTGTAGTTTTCGCTTTATCAATTCAATTTCTGGTTTAGAACATTCAGACTTGCACTCTGTTTGTTCTTTTTTATTTTTATAAAGTATTTTTTGCATCTTTTTTTCAATAATAGTTAGCATTTTAAGAATATCTTTTAATTCATTTTCATTCATAATTTTTAGTCCTTTCTTTGTTAGGTTGTGCCTAAGTTATGTTGTAAAAAAAATATGGTATCTGATCGATTTCTATATTTAACAGTTTACAAAATCTTATTATTTCTCTGCTTTTAAAATCGACTTTTCCATTTAATTTATTGATTAAGGTTGGAATACTCATTGGAATTTTAGTTGCAAAATTATCTCTAGTTTTAAATTTTTCAATAATTCTTCCTGTTAATCTGTCAAAATTAAATGTAGTAAGCTCTTTGTCCATTTTATCACCTCCTTTTTTAGTTAGGCTATCCCTAAGTTGCTATTATATTATCATTACTATTTTATTTTGTCAATACTTTTTTTAAAAAAATTAGTTTTTTCCTAAGTTTTACTTAAAAAGTCTTGATTTTCCCTAAGTTTTGTTTTATAATAAAAAAAGATTGGAGGATAATAATGAACGATACACCTTTTACTTTTTCAGAAAGATTAAAAGAAGCAATGCAACTAAGACATTTAAAATCTTCACAAATAGAAAAAATTAGTATTGAATTGTTTGAAGCTAATAAAATAAAAAGACCAATAAAAATGCCTATTATAACTGATTATTTAAAAGGTAGATATGAAGCTACTCAACCCAACATTTATGCTTTAGCTTTGATATTAAATGTTAATGAAGTCTGGCTAATGGGATTTGATGTTCCTATGGATAGAAGTTATGGAAGAACAAAAGTTGCTGAAATTGATATAATCAATGCTTTTACAAATGAGGTTATACAAAAAATACCTTTTTCATATAGAACAGATATTTCTGAAGAAGATCCTGAAAACCTTTTTGCTATCTATGCTACAGATAATTCTATGGCTCCGCTTCTTGATATTGGAGATATTGCTATAATAAGAAAATATAAAGAATTTGTAAATAATAAAACTTACTTATTAAAAATAAAAAATGGAACTCCAATAATTAGAAAAGTAATTAAATCTGACAATGGAGATATTGAACTTCAAGCATTAAATATGTGGAATTTTCCTACTCAAACTGATTTACATTTTGAAGATATTGAAATTTTAGGCGAAGTAATAAAAGTAGAAAATAGAAGTGCTTTTAAATAAAAAATATTAAGGAGATTGTAAAATATGAACAAAAAAATTGATTTTATGTTGTGCTTACTACTAGGTTATCTTGGAATTCATAAATTTTATGAAAAAAAAGTATTAGTTGGTATCTTATATCTCTTTACTGGTGGTATTTTTCTTATAGGTTGGATTTATGATTGTATTAAATTAGGTATTAATTTATGTAAAATAAAAAATAATTCAAGTTCTAATGCAAATAACAATTTTTCACAAAATGTAATTCATAATTCTGATATAATAGAACAAACACCTATACAAAATAATTTCCAATATAATAATACTTCGAATTTTAAAGATACACTTTCAAATAATAATATAGCAATTAGCAAAGGAGATAAAATTTCTAATGAAATAAATCCTTCTCCATATTGGAATGAAGGTACAGAAACACAACAAGAATTCGCTACGGATTTGGTAGATAAATTCTGTAATAGGTTTGCAAAATATTTACGTTGGGGAATGAAAGATCACCTTATTGAAGCAAATGATGTCAATAATATTGAGAATGCACTTTTTATGGCAATAGATACTATTGATGATGCAAAATGGTGGTGTGATAAAAAAAATGCAAATGATTTTGCAATTGCGACTAGTTTATTGAAAGAAGATGAATTATTTATTGATATAATTAAAAAATTAAAGAAAAAATATAATTAAAAAAGCGGATAATGTGTTTCATTTTTTGCGGAACGACACACATTATCCAAGATATAAACACTTGAAGTGTTTACTTTTGTATTATATACAAAATGCTTTCATTTTTCAAGTGTTATTGATAAAAAAATGGAGGTATTTTTTATGGCAGTAAAAACTAACTGCATCAAAAATGGTGTTTCATATTATAGAATTCATAGAAAAATAAATGGGAAGTATGAAGATTTTTATGGGAAAAACAAATCTGATGCAGAAGATCAATATTACGAAAGAAAAAAAGAAGCCGAAATTGGAGTAATACAAACAAAAGATATTACAACAAGGACATTGCTGCATAAATGGCTTTTTTCTGTAAAAATACATGAAATTAAAAATACTACTTTAGAAAAATATGAAAGCGATTTTAGGAATCATATTAAACCTTTTTCTTTTGCTGATATTCCTATAAAGAAAATATCAAGTATTATGATACAAGATTATTATAATATTCTTTTCAAAAAGGGTAGATCTACAGAAAAAATATTGTCTATTCATAAATTATTACATCAATTTTTTTTGTATTGTGAAAAAGAAGGACATATTGCTAAAAATCCATGTAATAAAGGATTAGTTAATATTCCTAAAGACAAGGATGTAGATGTAGATGCGATTATAGAAAAACAGAAAGTTCCATTTAATTATTTTAGAGAAGATGAAATTCCAATATTAAGAAAGGCTTTTATTAATAATAAATATAAAGATGTTATTGACTTTGCTATTGGTACAGGAATGCGTGAAGGAGAAATAGCCGGTCTAAAATGGATACATTTGAATTTTGAAAAACGAGAAATATATGTAAAAAATAATACTACTAGATCCGCAGTATTTAATGAAAGTGGAAAAAAAACTGGATATGAAACAAAAGATGGTACACCAAAAACAAAAAGCAGTATTGATATTATTCCCATGTCAGATTTTATTTATAATTTACTAATGCGATTACCTTGTACATCTGAATATGTATTTACAGCTAATGGTCATCAAATAGATAAAAAGGATCTCGAAAAAATATGGAGGCAAACTTTATTAAAATTATGCAAATGCGAAGAAGATTTTGTATATAGAAAATTTCACGACTTAAGACATACTTTTGCTGTATTACTTTTATTAAAAGGTACAGACTTATATACTATTATGAAATTAATGAGACATAAGAAAATAGCATCAACAGAAATGTATCTTGCAATATTGCCAGAATCAAAAGACACTTCTGTTAATAAATTAAATGCTATCTTCCAAAACTAAAGTGGGAAACAAGTGGGAAACAACAAAAATAGCAAGGTGTTACAAATCAATATAACCCTTGCTATTACTACATTTATTATTCCATTATTTCAGAAACTATACCAGAACCTACTGTTCTACCACCTTCACGGATAGCGAATCTTAGTCCTTTTTCCATAGCTATTGGTGTGATTAATTCGATTGTCATATCGATATTATCTCCTGGCATAACCATTTCTGTTCCTGCTGGTAAATCAATAACACCTGTAACGTCTGTTGTTCTAAAATAGAATTGTGGTCTATATCCATTGAAGAATGGTGTATGTCTTCCACCTTCTTCTTTAGTTAGAACGTAAACTTGTGCTTTGAATTTTGTATGTGGATGAATTGATCCTGGTTTTGCTAATACTTGACCTCTTTCAATTTCATTTCTTTGGATACCTCTTAGTAGTAATCCAACGTTATCTCCAGCTTGTGCTTGGTCTAATAATTTTCTGAACATTTCAACACCTGTGATAACTGTTTTCTTAGCTTCTTTAGATAATCCAACTATTTCAACTTCATCAGAAAGTTTTACTGTTCCTCTTTCTACTCTACCTGTTGCAACTGTTCCTCTACCTGTTATAGAGAATACGTCTTCAACTGGCATTAAGAAGTCACCATCTGTTGGTCTATCTGGTGTTGGTATATAAGAATCTACTGCATCCATTAATTCTTTCATGCATGCATATTCTGGTGCGTTTGGATCTGTTGATGAACACTCTAATACTTTTAATGAAGATCCTTTTACAATTGGGATTTCATCTCCTGGGAAATCGTAGCTAGATAATAAGTCTCTAACTTCCATTTCAACTAATTCTAATAATTCTGGGTCATCAACCATATCACATTTATTTAAATAAACAACGATATATTTAACACCAACTTGTCTTGCAAGTAATATATGCTCTCTTGTTTGAGGCATTGGTCCATCAGCTGCTGAAACAACAAGTATTGCTCCATCCATTTGTGCAGCACCTGTAATCATATTTTTTACATAGTCTGCGTGACCTGGACAGTCAACGTGTGCATAGTGTCTGTTAGCTGTTTCATATTCTACGTGAGCTGTATTAATTGTGATTCCTCTTGCTTTTTCCTCTGGTGCTCCATCGATTTGATCATAAGCTGTATATTTAGCCATGTTCAATAATCCTAAATATTTTGTAATTGCTGCTGTTGTTGTTGTTTTTCCGTGGTCAACGTGACCAATTGTACCAATGTTTACGTGTGGTTTGGTTCTTTCAAATTTTTCCTTTGCCATTAAAAAATCCTCCTTTAATTTTTTGAATTTAGAATTTGTATTTAAATTTAAGTGTTACTCTTAAATCTAAATTCATTCTAATTCTCTTTTATTTTTTAAAATTTAATAACTATTTTACAAGCATTGTTATTTTATAACAATTTTGCTTTTTTTGCAATAGGTTTATTGCATTTTTTTATTTTTATATGAATATTTTTAACTTGTGGCACTTTGTACCACACCCTGATTATATGGGATGTGCAATTTAAGTTTTATTCTTCTTTTTTAGCTCTTGAAGCAACTATTGTTTCAAGTATTGATTTTGGAACTTCTTCATAATGAGAAGGTTCCATAGAGTATGTTCCTCTACCTTGTGTTTTTGAACGTAAATCTGTTGCATATCCAAACATTTCAGATAATGGAATAAATGATCTTATTATCTGCATTCCGTTTCTTGCTTCCATTCCTTCCATTTTTCCACGTCTTGAGTTTACATCTCCTATAACATCTCCCATATATTCTTCTGGAACTGTTATTTCAACTTTCATTATAGGCTCTAATATAACTGATTTACCTTGTTTACATCCTTCTTTGAATGCCATTGAACCAGCTATTTTGAATGCCATTTCTGATGAATCGACATCATGGTATGAACCATCAACTAATGTTGCTTTAAAGTCTATAACTGGGTATCCTGCAAGAATTCCGCTTTCAGCAGCTTCACGAATACCATCTTCTGTTGGTTTTACATATTCTTTTGGAACAACACCACCAACGATTTTGCTTTCAAATTGAATTCCTGAACCTGGTTCTAATGGTTCCATTTCAATCCATACGTGTCCATATTGTCCACGTCCACCAGATTGACGAATGAATTTTCCTTCTACTCTTACTTTGTTTCTTATTGTTTCTTTATAAGAAACTTGTGGTTTACCAACATTAGCTTCTACTTTGAATTCTCTCTTTAATCTATCTACGATAATGTCTAAGTGTAATTCTCCCATACCTGCAATTATTGTTTGACCAGTTTCATGATTTGTATATGTTTTGAATGTTGGGTCTTCTTCTGCAAGTTTTGCTAAAGCTATACCCATTTTTTCTTGAGCTACTTTATCTTTTGGCTCAATAGCAATTTCGATAACTGGTTCTGGGAATTCCATAGATTCTAATATAACTGGATTATTTGGATCGCATAGTGTATCACCTGTTGTTACTTCTCTTAATCCAACTGCTGCTGCAATATCTCCTGAATATACTTTATCTATATCTTCTCTATGATTTGCATGCATTAAAAGAATTCTTCCTATTCTTTCTTTTTTATCTTTGTTTGCATTTAATACTGTTGAACCTGATTCTAATGTTCCTGAGTAAACTCTAAAGAAACATAATTTTCCAACAAATGGGTCTGTTGCAATTTTAAATGCTAAAGCTGCAAAAGGCTCTGAATCTGATGTTTTTCTTTCTGTTTCTTCACCATCTAATGTAACACCTTTTATATGTGGTATATCAAGTGGTGATGGCATAAAGTCAACAATTGCATTTAATAATTCTTGAACACCTTTGTTTTTATATGATGAACCACAGCAAACTGGTACTATTTTATTAGCAATAGTTCCTATTCTTAAGCCTTTTTTGATTTCTTCTTCTGAAAGGCTTCCACCATCTAAATATTTCATCATTAATTCATCATCTTGTTCTGCTGCTGCTTCTACCATTTCTGCTCTATATTTTTCTGCTAATTCTTTTAAGTCATCTGGTATTTCTGTTTCTTCTATATCTTTGCCTAAATCGTCTTTATGAATAAATGCTTTCATTTTAATTAAGTCTACAATACCTTTAAAAGTATCTTCTGCACCTATTGGTAATTGAATTGGAATTGCATTTGCATTTAATCTATTTCTCATTTGCTCAACGCAAGCTAAGAAATTTGCACCTGTAATATCCATTTTGTTTACATAAGCCATTCTAGGTACATGATAATTATCAGCTTGTCTCCAAACTGTTTCTGATTGTGGTTGAACACCACCTTTGGCACAAAATACTGTTACAGAACCATCTAAAACTCTTAAAGATCTTTCAACTTCAACAGTAAAATCAACGTGGCCTGGGGTATCTATAATGTTTATTCTATGATTTAACCATTTACACGTTGTAGCAGCTGAAGTAATTGTAATACCTCTTTCTTGTTCTTGTTCCATCCAGTCCATAGTAGCTGCACCTTCATGAACCTCACCTATTTTATGAGTTCTACCTGTGTAGAAAAGAATTCTTTCAGTAGTTGTAGTTTTTCCTGCATCAATATGAGCCATAATTCCTATATTTCTTGTTCTCTCTAATGGAAATGCTCTATCTGCCATTAATTTTTCCTCCTATTTTTTAGTTTATTATTTGTTTTAAATAAAACAAAAGTTGTTTTCTTGAAAATCGAAGCAAATTGTTTCACTTGAAATTAAAACAAATTTGTTATTCTTGAAAATCGAAGCAAATTGTTTAATTGAATTTAAAACAAATTTGTTATTCTTGAAAATCGAAGCAAATTGTTTCACTTGAATTTAAAACAAATTACTTTTAACTTAAATTTTTATCAAAAACGAGTAATACTAGGAAAGCAAGTAAAAATTTTTAAGACTATACAAATGGTATGTCGCAAAAATTTTTACGCAGCTTGACAACGTAGTACGAAGTTTTTCATAAAAATTTTTAGAATTTGTAATGTGCAAAAGCCTTATTAGCTTCAGCCATTCTATGAGTTTCTTCTTTCTTCTTAACTGCTCCACCTGTTTGATTTACAGCATCTATTATTTCGGCTGCTAATTTTTCAGCCATAGTTTTTTCATGTCTATTTCTAGCATAAGTTACTAACCATCTTAATCCTAAAGTTTGTCTTCTTTCTGCTCTAATTTCGATTGGAACTTGGTATGTTGCTCCACCTACTCTTCTAGCTTTAACTTCAAGGACTGGCATGATATTGTTTAGAGCTGTTTCAAAAAGTTCTAATGCATCTTTATTTTCTTTTTCTTTTACTATATCGAATGCATCATATACTATTTTTTGAGCAACTGTTTTTTTACCATCTAACATAATATTGTTTATTAATTTTGTTACTATCTTACTATTATATATTGGATCTGGTAAAACATCTCTTTTTGCTATATATCCTCTTCTTGGCACTTCTCTTCACTCCTTTTCTTATTTGAAATAGTATAACCTATTTCTATTCGTGATATTTTATATAAAAATATCAAAGTTACTCTGAAGATTTTTACTTCAGTTAAGTGCTAATAAAATTTATATCTATATGTTTTAACAAACATTTTATTACATAATCTTAATTAACACTTTCAAAATTAAAATTAAAACTTAGTAGTACAACATAATACGAATTTTTCATTTAAATTTTTATTTTTTTGGTTTTTTTGCACCATATTTAGATCTAGCTTGCATTCTGTCTTTAACACCTGCTGTATCTAATGTACCTCTTATAATATGGTATCTAACACCTGGAACATCTTTTACCCTTCCACCTCTTATTAAAACAACACTGTGTTCTTGTAAGTTGTGTCCTATTCCTGGAATATATGATGTTACTTCATAACCATTTGAAAGTCTAACCCTTGCAACTTTTCTTAAAGCTGAGTTTGGCTTCTTAGGTGTTACTGTTTTAACTACTGTACAAACTCCTCTTTTTTGTGGTGATCTTGCATTTGTTTGTCTATTTAACTTTGAGTTGAATCCTTTTTGTAATGCTGGAGCTGTTGATTTTGTAGTTGATGTTTTTCTTCCTTTTCTTACTAATTGGTTGATTGTTGGCACTTTATTTTTCACCTCCTAAAATTTAAACATTAACGTTTAATATTATACCACTTTATGTGCCCTAACGTCAACATTTTTTGGAAAATTTTCTAGTTTTTATCAATAAAAATGTTACAAT